>JANYIU010000235.1 GCA_025361955.1 Holophagaceae bacterium | reverse complement strand
GGGGACGACAGAATCGCTTCGAGGGCCGGGGGCACCAGGACGTGGGAGACCAGAATGGAGTAGTTGGGGAGGCCGCGACGCTTGGCCTCGAACACTGACATGGCGTTGGCAGGGGCGGTTGTCTCGAACCCCACCGCGAAGAACACCACCTGCTTATCCGGGTGATCCTCGGCCACCTTCAGGCAGTCCAGGGGCGAGTAGACGATGCGGACATCGCCGCCTCGGCTTTTCACGCCGAAGAGATCGGACTGCGTGCCAGGCACCCGCAGCATGTCGCCGAAGGAACAGAAGATCACCTCTGGTCGTCCGGCAATGGCCACCGCCTTGTCGATGAGTTCCAGGGGCGTGACACACACAGGGCAACCCGGTCCGTGGATGAGATTGATCTCTTTCGGCAACAATTCGTCGAGGCCGAATCGGACAATGCTATGGGTCTGCCCCCCACAGACCTCCATGAGGTTCCAGGGGCGGGTCACTGCGCGGCGGATGGCGTCCACGAGATGGCGTGCAACCTCTCCATCACGGTATTCATCCAGGAATTTCATCTACCCTCCCACAGACGCGGCACCCAGGCATAATTTTGATGCATCCAGGAGCTTCTTGGTTCGGAAAAGGGAAGGACTAACTCTTCATGGAAACGAGGCAAGTCCCGCTCCAACCGGACTGGAGGCTTATCCCGTGTGTGCTGGATCAGAAGGTGACCTTCGCCTGGGCGGAGAGAATATCGATGCTGTTCTTATAGGTCCCGTTTAGCTTCCCGCGCAGCTGGTTCGGCGCTGCGGCCGTCAGTGCGAGCGGGCCGTCTGTCACGAAAATATGGGTATAGGCAAAATCCACGGAGACTTTCTGGCTGAAGGCGTAGCCAGCGCCCAGGGAGACCCACGTGCGGTCGCCGTCGGGGATGCGAGGTGTGCGGAACTCATCCTTCACTGCGCCCTGGTCATAGGCGATGCCAGTCCGGAGAGTCAAAGCGTCCGAGGCCTTCCAGGTAAGACCCAGGGCGTAGAACCAGGTGTCTCGCCACTGCTCTTCGGTAACGGAATCGGGCAAGCCGGTGCTGAACTTGACGCGCAGTTCCTGGAACTTGGACCAATCGGTCCGGGCCATTTCGCCGAGAATCGTGACGGTCTTGGAGGCCTCAACCTGGAGCCCCAGGGAGGTGGTGCTGGGCAGGTTCAACTCCGCAGTGGCGCTGCCGTTCTTGAAGGAACTCGCCAGTACCGCCGGAACCCCGGAAAAGGTCGCGTCTCCAGTTAAGTTCATGCTCATGGCGGAATGGTGAGCAAGCCCGAGACGCAGGGTTTCGGAAGGCTGGAAGACCACGCCCAGGCGATAGCCATAGCTCCATTTGCTGCCTTTCAAGGAGGCGCTCCCATCCGCGCCGCCCGGGGTGACGCCGGCCTTCAGGCTGGGAGGAATCAGCGGATTGGCCAAGATGACCGAACCGAAATCTACGGCATTGGTCAATTCGGCATCGGCCTTGCGAGCGACCAAGGCCGCGCCGATGGACCACTGCGGATTGATGCGGTAGGCGACGGTCGGAGCGATATCCAATACCTGCAGATCCGATTTGAGGGCATGGTAGCGGCCCACGAAATGGGCGTCATAGTCCGTGGCCATGCCGAAGGGTGCGTTGACGGAGAGGCCCAGCTTCAGGTCAGGGTTCAGGCTCCACATGGCGTAGAGATTGGGGAGCAGGGCGCTCTTGGCGGCATTGGAGGCGGATCCGGGACCTGCGATCGGGCCGCCTCCCAGGGCTGCGGCACGAGTGCCTGCGGCATTCTCCAGTTTCGCTTTGGGCATGACATAGCTGAACCCGATGACCGCCTGGTTGCCTTGAAACAAGGTCATGGCAGCCGGGTTGAAGAACATGCTGCCGATGTCAGACCCCCCAGCGGAGACGCCCGCGAAGGACGTGCCTTGGGCGCTGGGACTCTGTTCCCGAAGTTGGAAGCCCGAGGCGGAAGCCTGGGGCGCCAGGGTGGCTGCGAGGATCCAGACTGTCATTGGAGCCAGAGCGGAAGAGCGGATGGGTCGGGTCATGGTCTGGCCACTCCAATTTTTCCTGAAGTCTCAGGTGAGAAAAAGACAATGTTTAAAAATTCAAGCAATTTGATATCTTAAACCACCTTGTGCATTTTCGGTGCAAATTGGCGAGAATATACAAGCCCACCCATGGCTTGATTGAGGTGACGAACGTGCAAGATCGAACACGACGAAGGCTCGCCCTAATCCCATTGGTTTTGGGACTGCTCCTGCCATCCACTGGCTGCTGGCGCGCCCCGCAAACTGTGGCTAGGGAAACCCGACCGGTGGTGAAAGCCTTGGCACGCCTGGGTTACACCATCCAGGTGGGGGCCTTCACTCAGGTGGGCAACGCGGCACGGCTGGCGGAATCCCTTCAGGTCCAGGGCTTGGAAGCCACCTACTTTGCCTCGGCCCAGGGCTTCTATCGGGTGCGGTTTGGCGACTTCCTTACCAAGGAGGCGGCCCAGTTCAAGGCCGAATCCCTCCGGTCTGCGGGCGTGATCCGCGAGTTCTACCTGGTTGAACCAGAACAACCGACCCCGGCTCACCCCCAGGACAGTGAAGGATTGCGCGCGAATCTCGTGGAAACCGCTCGGAGCTATCTCGGTGTGCCCTACCTATGGGGCGGAACCTCCGCCCAAGGGTTCGATTGCAGTGGGCTCACCCTGTCGATCTACCGCTTGAACGGCCTCCGGCTCCCGCGTTCCTCCCGCGACCAGTACGAAGCGGGAACTCCCATATCGGTGCAAGCATTGCAGCGGGGAGATCTGCTCTTCTTCGCCACCAGTGGCGCGGGCCGCGTTTCCCACGTCGGCGTATACGTGGGCGATGGTGCCTTTATCCATGCCCCCAGCCGCGGTAAGAACATCCGCAAAGAGCAGTTCTCGGACAGCTATTACCAAAAGACTTTTGTGGGAGCGCGGACCTATTTGTGACTTTTTTCCTTCTGCGCACAGGCTGATGACTTTCGGGGATCGACCCATAGTTCGATGCGGGTCTGCAGAGACTGCGGGTCGATGCCACCCGATACAAAACCCTCCCTGCAGGGTCTGTGGCCGAAGCCAGCAGGGAGTCTTCGAAGTCCACCATGGAGCCAAAACCGCTGCTTCCAGCTTTGCCAGCGTTGGATCGGACGATGCAGACTCCAAAGGGATCTCCGCCTATCGCTGGCACATTGCTCTGGGCCCTCAAGGGTGAGCTTCCAGCAAGCAGACAAAAAACGACACTGCAGCGAAGCAGGGGGAAGACCGTGCATGAACACTCCTGGAAGGTAGGGAACTCTCAGCGTATCAGCCCATTAGGTGCTGTCTGTTCATTCCCACTGAATGCCGCCGCCACGGCTGCGTTCGCGCCACGCCCATTCCAGCAGGGTCTCTTGGCCTGGAGACACCCGGAAATGGATCACGGCGCCCTCGGGACCGAAATCCTGGCTTAGCACCTCCGCATCGGGAAAGGCTCCCAGGGTGGCGAAGGGCAGATAGGCCTGTTCCGGTGGCACGGTGATGCAGCCATGGCGGAAGCTCCGCACTACCTCCAGCAACCCCTGGCGGCGGGCTTCGGCGATGGCGCCCTGGGTGCCTTCGGTATAGGCCCTGACCAGGCCCCCCGTTCCAAGTTTGGTCCCCCCGAACCACCGAATGCAGACCGCCAGGAGGTCCGTCAGGTGCTCACCCTCCAGCACACGCAGCATGGGTGCGCCCGCCGTGCCCGAGGGTTCGCCATCATCGTCGCTGCCCTGGGACAGAACCGGCACCCCCTGCCGATAGGCCGTGCAGTGATGGTTGGCAGCGAAATCCCGTTTCCGGAGTTTCGTCTGGACCGCCGCTCGTTCCTCCGAACTGATGGCGGGATGCAGCTCCGTCAGAAAGATGGAGGCCTTCTCCCGGAAACGGAAACTGCAAGGCGCCGTGAGGTGGAACATGCCTGGATTCTATCCTGGTGCGAGAGAGCTCAATGACTCGATGGGATGGCATGGATGCGCCAATGCTGCTGCATCCATAAGCATCCGTGGTTAAACAACTGTTTTTGTCCTTTGCAGCCGCGCGGACCTATGTCGTTGTCAGTTAATAACCTTATCCTCCCGGTGGCGAGAGCGGCCTAAGGAGCCGCGGAACCACCACAAAAACAATGGTTACTCCGTACCGGCTTCTAATGGGGTAGATGCACCGGTGGCAGGCCCACCCGCTCCTTTAGTGCGGCGCGGCGCTCGGCGATGATGCCTTCGGCGATCTGTTTGATGCGCATGATGAGCCAGTCGGCTGAGGGACTTTCAGAGCGGTAATCCGCGGGACCGTAATGGTCCACCCGACCGTCCTTCCGCAGCCGTTCAACTTGCTCCAGGCTCTGGCGGCTCTCTTCCCGAATGCGCTCGTTGCTCTTGTCCGACAGGTACACCGCATAGGCTGTGCCGCCGGATTGACGCATGACCGAGAAGGCGGGCACATCGCTGGGACCGTCCGCGATGTAGATCATGTTCTTGAAGGGCACCCGGCGGTCTTCGGGCCGCATCTTGGCGTTCACATCGATACCCTGCTGGGTGTTGCTGCCCTTGTTGATTTCAAAAAGGGCCCGCGTCTTGCTAGTGTTGTCGTAGGCCACAGCGATCTGGCTGATGCCGTGGACATCGAACAGGGCCCCCGTCTGGACGGGAGCATCCAGATTCAGGGTGGCCTCGGGATCGAAGCCCGGCGGCGGCGGTGCCTCGATGAACTCCGAGGCCCAGATATCGTCCACGTAGGGCCGGATGGCACTGCCTTCGATCATTTCGCGCAGACCCGTGGAGACAATGTAATGTTCCAGGCGCAGCTCGAAACGCAGGGCCTCGGGCACCCGCGCCAGCTCTTCCTTCACGATCCGGAAGAACTCCGGCAGGCCGGGATGGAAACGGATGCGCGCCCCGAGGTTCCGCAGCTTGGCGTTGGTGAGACCGGGCATCTTCCCGTGGTGGACGTAGGTGAGCAAGTGGTTGAGGTAGGCGGTGTCCGGATGCATGTGGACCCCGAACCGTTGACAGTAAGCGGGAATGGCGTTCACCTCACGCCAGAACACGGCGGCATCGATGCCGTATTCCTCGAAGATCGGATCCTGCATGTAGCTCGGGATCAGGGTCTTGTCAAAGTCCCAGACCAGGGCGATGACGTTCTGGGGATGCAAGGGTGTCGACATGGGCCCAGATTGCAACCATTGGCCTTTGAAGGGAAGACCTTCCGGAAGCCAGCGTATCCTCAAGGTATGCCGCGCCTCTACTTCGACGCCAACGCCACGGTGCCGCCGCTGCCTTCTGTCGTGGCGACGGTGGCGGAAGCGCTGGTCGAAGGCTGGGCCAATCCCACCAGCATCCACCGGGAGGGTCAGCGGGCGCGCCACCTGTTGGAAGAGGCTCGGGATGTCATCGCTCAGAGCCTGGGCGTCTATCCGAGCGAGCTAGTGTTCTGTTCCAGCGCCACGGAAGCGCTCCACCAAATGATCTGGGGGCTCCGGATCGCGGTCGGGAACAAGCCGGCGGCCGTCTTTCCGGGGGAGCACAGCGCCTGCCTGAACCCCCTGAAGGAATGGCCCAAGGTCCGCTGGCTGCCCTGTGCCCTGGAAGAGGTGGCGACGATCATCCAGATGGCCGCCAACAATGAGACTGGAATCCTTTATAAGATGCCTCAGTTGCCTGGAAGCCTTCGCCTCAAGGATTGCGCCCAGGCCTGGGGAAAGATCCCGGTGGACCTCTCAGATTGCGATGCAGCCGTATTCTCGGCGCATAAGATGGGCGGCCCCAGAGGCGCCGCGGTGCTCTGGATGCAGCCGCACCTGCCCTGGCTGCCCCTGATGGAAGGACCCCAGGAACGCCGCCGGCGGGGCGGCACCGAGGACCTGCCCGCGATCCTGGGCCTGGCGGAGGCGGTGCGTTTTCTCCCCGAGCGGCTGGAACAGAATGCGCACCTGGAGTCGCTCCGGAATCACCTGGAAACCGAGGTCCTGGCGTGGTCACCAGACTATTCGGTGATCGGCAAGGACCAACCCAGACTGCCCAATACAAGCGCGCTCCTGCTCCGGGGCCACAGCGGAGAATCCGTGCAGATCGCCCTGGACCTGGCCGGTTTCGCCGTGTCCACCGGTTCCGCCTGCCATAGCGGCGCCACCCAGCCCAGCCACGCCATCATGGCCCTGGGGTACGGTGAAGATGAAGCCCGGAGCGTCATCCGCGTGAGCCTGCTGCCGGAAACCAAGGAAGCGGCAGTCGAAGCTCTGGCCACGGCCCTCAAAGGCATTCTGAAACGCTAGCGCTTGGCCCGCGCTAGATGCCACTGGCGGCAGTGGTTCCCATCACTGTCAGTCCGATTGCGTCATGATGGTGGGATGACCATGAACCACGCCCACTGGCCCTATCCGATCCTCCGCTTGAAACCCGGCAAGGAGGCCCTGCTCTCCAAGCAACACCCATGGATGTATTCAGGGGCGCTGGCAGGAATACCGGCTTCGACCCTGGTCCGGCTGGCGGATGCCTCCGGCAATGTCCTGGCGGTGGGCACCGCTTCCTCGTCAAATCCTCTCGCGGTGCGGGTCTTCCGCTTCGAGGATGCCCCTCTGGACGCAGCCTTCTTCAAGGAACGGTTCCAGCAGGCCCTGGCGCTCCGCAAGACGCTAGCCCTGGATGGTCCTGAAACCGGCTGCCGCTGGATCTTTGGCGAAGGGGATCGCCTGCCCGGTCTCGTGGTGGATCGCTACAGCCATGCCCTGGTGCTCCAGGTAGGCACGGCGGGCCTGGAGACCCTGCGCGAGGTCTGGTGGCCCGAGCTCTTGGACCTGGCCAAGGCGAACGGTATCTCTGTCTTTGTGGAACGCAGCCAATCCGGGCGCAAAGAGGAAGGCCTCGAATTGGTGAACCGTCTCCTGAAGGGCAGCCTAGCTGGCCCGGTCACGATTCGCGAGGGCGCCGCAAACCTCACCGTGGACCTGATGAAGGGCCAGAAGACAGGGTTTTTTCTGGACCAGCGCGAGCATCGCCTGACGGTGGGTCGCGTCTCCGGCGGCTCTCGGGTGCTGAACGCCTTCGGCTACACGGGAGGGTTCTCCATCCACGCCGGCCTGGGTGGGGCCTCGGCGGTGGCCACTCTGGACAGTTCCGCTCCCGCCCTGGACCAGGCGGAACGGGACTGGGTTTTGAATGGCTTGGACCCCGCCCAACACATGCGCATGCAGGGCGACGCCTTCGAACTCATGCGGGAACTGGAACCCGAGAGCTGGGACCGGGTCATCGTGGACCCGCCCGCCTTCGCCAAACAACGCAAAGACTTGGACAAGGCCTTCAAGGCCTACAAGGACGTCTTCCGCCTGGGTGCTCGCGCCACCTCTCGAGGTGGACTGCTCTGGTGCTTCTCCTGTTCCCAGCATCTGGACCGAGCTCGCTTCCAGGAGGCGGTGTGGACCGCATTGCTGGAAGCCGGCCGCGAAGCCCAGGTGCTCGCGCACCTCGGGCAGCCGTTCGATCACCCCTACTCCCTGAACCACCCGGAGGGGTTCTATCTCAAAGGGCTTTGGCTGCGGGTGTTCTGAAGGGATCAGAGGATGTTCTGGGCACGGAGGAAGGTCTTGTCGTGAATGATCTCGTGATAAGGGCCACTGCGGGCGACGCGGTGATCCTCACCGAGCACCAGGGCGGTTCGGAATACACCGTCGATGTACTTGAAATCGTGGGTTGAGCAGAGGATCGTCTTGCCGGACTCGTTCAGGGACAGAATGATCTCGCGCAGGAAGTGTTTCATTCTCGGGTCGAGCCCATTCATGGGTTCGTCGAGAACCAGCACTTCGGGGTTGAGGGCCAGCACGGAGGCGAGGGCGACCTTGCGCTTCTCGCCCTCGCTGAGATGGTACGGAACCCTGGACCGGAGTTTCCCGATGCCGAGCAGCTGAAGGCAGTCCTCAACGCGACGATCGACAGCCTCCTCGCTCAGGCCCATCTGCCGGGGTCCAAAGGCGATCTCATCATGGACGACGGGACAGAAGAGCTGGGCATCCGAGTTCTGGAAGAGGAAGCCGATCCGCTGGTGGAAGCGCTTTGCGAACAGCGGTTGGTTCAGCCGGGCGGCGGAGACCTCTTCCCCATCGAAGACATAGCGCCCCTCTCGGGGCAGGACGATGCCGTTGAGGAGCTTGAGCAAGGTCGACTTTCCGCAGCCGTTGGGACCGATGATGGCGACTGCTTCCCCGCGCGGAATGGCGATATCGATCTGGGATAGGACATCGCCTTCGCCGTAGGAATAGGAGACGCCGCTCAGCTGGATCATTCACGCCCTCACAAAGTAGAATGTCACGACCAGAAGGACGATGGCCGTGCCCAGCGTGACTTCCCGAAAGCCCAGGCGAAGCATTCGGCCCACGTGGTATTCCCCGGTAAAGCCGCGGCACTCCATGGCGGCGTACATCTCCTCGGCCATCTCCTTCGACTTCAGGAAGAGGGTGCCTGCGATCCCTGCGAGCGAGGTCGTTTTCCCCGCATTCCGCCCCACGGACCGGAGTTTGAGCGCGTAGAGCATGGTGAGAGCGAACTCCCCCAGCAGGGTGATGTACTTCAGGGCGATATCGAAGACGAGGATGAACAGGTCGGGAGCGCCCAGGCGTTTGAAGGCGCCGGAGATGGAGGCCCACTCCGTCGTCACCGCGACGAGCTTCACCGAAGTGACGGAGATGAGCACCTTGGCCGTGATCATGACCAGGCTCGAGCCGTGCCCCCAGAAGGCCGAGGGCAGAAGGATGAGCACCGTGAAGACGGCGACCGCAAGGCTGGTTTTGAGCACGGTGGCGATACGTTCGCCGCTCTGGAGGGAGAGGACGACCAAGAGCCCGGTTCCGGCCATGGCCAGGAAGCTCGGGCTCCTGGTGAGGGAGACCAGCAGGATCGCAGTGAAAACGGCAAGGACCTTCACGAGGGGCTCCATCCGGCCTCTGCCCTCTTCCTTCCCGCCGCGGGGCCTGCCCTTGGAGAGGACGCTCAGGAAGGACAGGATGCTGCGGTTGAGGAAGGCTTCCCTGTCCCTGTGGGGCAGGTATTGCTCGTCCTTCAGGAGCCATTCCGGCATGGGTTGCATCGCGGTCTAGGCCAGTACCTTCCGCTGCTTCAGCAGGCCGAGGAGCTTGAAGACGATGATGAGGATGGCCCCGCCCGCCACCGCCGAGAGCCCATACCCAACCCACTTGGGCAGTCCGGATAGCGCATAGTCCGGGAAGGCCGCGTGCAGGCTGAAGCCTTGCGCCATGCCGGAGGGCACGAACCCCAGCGTCTGCCCACCGGACACCACTCCCTTGATTTCATCGACTCCCCATTCGCCCCATGCCGTACCGGAAGCGAGAAGGCCCAGGGGCGAAAGGCAGATTAGGGCCACCAGGAGCGCGTAGACGGCGTGGATCCGGGTCTTTGCGCCTTCATAGACGCTGCCGGGCGACACCCGCTTGATGAAGGCGAAGACGCCCACCGTGAAGAAAACCTCGACGAATCCCGCGACGAGAAGATGCGGGATCATCATGGCGGGAACCGAGACGGCGAGGGGATAGGGACAGTAGAGGGGCAGCCCAAGGGCATCCTTGGCGATGGCCGGTTGGATGCCGAACTCGATGGCCGCGCACAGCGCCGCCAGATTGATCGCCAGGTACGAAGCCACGCCCAGACTGACCCGTTCGCCGCGTTCGCTATGAACCCTGTCCTTGAAAAATTTGTGGATAAAGTAGCCCAGGAAGGGGATCACAAAGGCCATGTTGAAACAGTTCGCACCGAAGGCGATCACGCCGCCGTCCCCGAATAGCAGGGCCTGAATAAGCAGCGCGACGCTCACAACGATGCAGGCGGCCCATGGCCCCAGCAGCGCCGCGATGAGGGTTCCGCCCACCGCATGGCCAGTGGTGCCCCCCGGCAGGGGAACATTGAACATCATGATGAGGAAGGAGAAGGCGGCACCGATGCCAAGCAGGGGCATCTTCGCATTCGAGATCGACCCCTCGACCTTCCTGATCGAAACGGCCCAGACCGGCACCATGGCCGCGCCCAGCACGGCGCAGGTTGCAGGGCTGAGGTAGTTGTCCGGAATGTGCATGCTCGCTCCTCTCACAAGATACTGCGTTCTG
>JANYIU010000204.1 GCA_025361955.1 Holophagaceae bacterium | reverse complement strand
TTGAATTTTCCTGCGCGGAAATTACGTTGAAATCTTGCCTATCTGCTGAAAGGTTGGGCGTTTGGTCTTGAGGGAAAAAGCTCGACGCGGAGGCGCGGAGGGCAACGGAGGCTCGCGGAGGAAGCTTGTTTTCTCCGGGATCCTCGCTTTTTTCTCCGTGCCTCCGCGTCGAGCTTTTCCCTTCCGCAATCAAACCGCCTGCCCTTGAAGTTCTGTCACGAGCAATGGACGCTGTGGGCGCCGACGACTCATCTTCAACTTTGAATTTTCCTGCGCAGAGATTACGTTGAAATCTTGCCTATCTGCTGAAGCGTTGGGCGTTTGGTCTTGAGGGAAAAAGCTCGACGCGGAGGCGCGGAGGGCAACGGAGGCTCGCGGAGGAAGAAGAGTTCTGATGGGAGTCTGTTAGAAATTTTGGGTCTCTTGAACTTCCGCAACTGGCCTCGAAAGGAGACGGCATCAAGCGGATCCTCAACTCCTGCACCTGATCGTCTCCGCGAGCCTCCGTGTTTCTCCGGGCCTCAGCGTTGAGCTTTGCGCTTCCGCATCCAAACCACCTATACGTGAGGTTCTGTCACGAGCAATGAATGCAGTTTGGCCTACCCGCGCTTTTGGTCGCGGCCATGGCCTTGCTGGGTGCCTTCGTGGCAGCTTCAAGTCTTTCTTGCTGGCTATGCCGATAACCGGGTGCGGCTCTTCAGAAGGTGACCACGCGCATGGTGTTCGTGGTGCCGGTGGTCCACAGGGGATGGCCCACGGTCAGGACGATGCGATCGCCGCTTTGCAGGCCATAGTCGGCCTTCAACCTGGGCACGATCTCGGCGAGCATTTCGGAAAGGTGAGCCGTCCTCGGAGCGATGAAGCTCTCGACCCCTCTCAGCAGTCCCATGCGCCGAGCGTTCGCTTCTCCCAACGTGGCGCTCAGCACGGGAATATCTCCCGCCAGCCGGCTCACGAGGCGGGCGCTGCCACCCCCTTCCGTGAAGACCAGGAGGAATTTCGCCTTCAGTTCCTCCGCGGCTCGGCAAGCGGCAAAGGCGACCGCGACCTCGGTATGGCCCTGAAAGCGGTCCGACAGATGGTCCCTGAAGCGTTTCAGCTGAGGCTTCAGATGGACGTCGGCGTCCTCGGCGATCTTGGCGAGCCAGCGGATGGCCTCCAGGGGATGTTGTCCCACGGCGCTTTCCGCGCTGAGCATGACCGCATCCGTGCCATCCCAGATGGCGTTGGCCACGTCACTGGCCTCCGCGCGGGTGGGATTCGCGTTTTCGATCATGCTCTCCAGCATCTGGGTCGCGGTGATGACCGGTTTCAGGCATCTCCGCGCACACCGGATGATCTCCTTCTGGATGGCGGGAACCCGCTCCACGCCCAATTCCACACCCAGGTCTCCGCGCGCCACCATGACCCCCCAGCAGACATCCAGGATCTCGTCCAGGTGATTCAAGGCGGTGGGGTGCTCGATCTTTGCGATGATGGGCTGGGCGCCGCCGAAGGCTCGGATGGTGGCTGCCAAGGCCTGCACGTCCGAAGCCTGACGCACGAAACTCTGGGCGAAGAAGTCCACGTCCTGTTGGATGCCCCAGCGGATATCCTCCAGATCCTTGGCGGTGAGAGGATCCATCACCACATCCAGGCCGATGGGATGCACACCCTTGCGTGCCTTGAGGGACCCGCCGACCCGAACCTTCGCGAACAGGCAGCGATCCTGGACCTCGACTATCTCAATCGCCAGGGCGCCGTCGTCCAAGAGCCACACTTGACCAGGCCTGGCCCCGGCGAACAGCTCTGGATGCGGCAGCGGTGCAGCCCAGGGCACTCCCTGTGGCGGCGCATCTCCTTCCGGGTAGAGCACACCCAGACTCCCGGCTTCGAGGATCAAAGGCGCGTCCATGCGACCGATGCGCCACTTGGGCCCCTGCAGATCCAGGAAAACAGGTATTCGGCGGCCCACTTGCTCCGCTGTCTGCCGGATCATCTCCATGACAGGGGTACGTTCGGTGGGGTTGCTGTGACTCGCGTTGATCCGGACGGCATCGGCGATTTTCAACGCTTCGCGGAGCAATCCCTCCGGCATCAAGGCAGGACCCATCGTGATCACCAGCTTCGTCTTACGCACGCTTTCCTCCGATCGTTCCACAGGTATTCCACAGGCTTTTCCGCAAGAAGGGAAGCGGTTCTACAAAAAAACCGTGTCCTTACGCCCATCCAACAATGCTAACGTGTCCGATCACTCAATGGAGACCGCCCGATGCGCAAGCTGCTGCATGACCTTGTCGTCGAGATGGTAGTGAAAGGCATCCCCCTCGATATGGCGAAGCGGGAGTTCGAGCGCGCCTACTTGCAGGCAGTACTGGCGGAACACGCGGGCAATCAAAGCGCCGCTGCGCGCCAGTTGGGCATTCACCGGAACACGCTCTCCAAGAAGCTCGAGCCCCCCCTGCCTTCGCTGCGGTATCCTGTAGCTGCTTGCTAAGCAGGAGAGCTCCATGACAAAAATCGGCATCAATGGCTTCGGTCGGATCGGTCGGATGGTATTCCGCGCGGCCATTCAGCACTTCCCCGATCTCGAAATCGTCGGCGTCAACGATATTCTCGAACCCGACTACCTAGCTTATATGCTCATGTACGACTCCGTGCATGGTCGGTTCAAGGGCACGGTCTCCGTGGCGGGGAACCATCTGATCGTGAATGGCAAGAAGATCCGGCTCACCGCCGAGAAGGATCCAGCCAAGCTGGAGTGGAACGAAATCGGCGCCGAGATCGTCGTGGACAGCACGGGCCTTTTCCTGGACAAAGAGACCGCTTCGGCCCACCTCAAGGCGGGCGCCAAGAAGGTGATCCTTTCCGCGCCCTCCAAGGACGACACACCAATGTTCGTCTTCGGCGTCAACCACGATAAATACGCGGGTCAGGAAATCATCTCCAACGCCTCCTGCACGACCAACTGCCTGGCACCCGTGGCGAAAGTGCTGAACGATTCTTTCGGCATCAAGCGCGGTCTCATGACCACCGTCCACGCCGCCACCGCCACCCAGAAGACCGTCGATGGGCCGTCGAAGAAGGATTGGCGCGGCGGGCGCGGCATCCTCGAGAACATCATTCCATCCTCCACGGGTGCTGCGAAGGCCGTGGGCAAGGTGATCCCCGAACTGAACAAGAAACTTACCGGCATGGCCTTCCGCGTGCCGACCTCGGATGTCTCCGTGGTGGATCTCACGGTCGAACTCAACCAGCCAGCCACGTACGAAGAGATCTGCGCAGCCATGAAGGCGGCCTCCGAAGGCCCCATGAAGGGGGTCCTGGGCTACACCAGCGAGAAGGTGGTCTCCACCGACTTCCGGGGTGAGGTCTGCACTTCGGTCTTCGATGCCGGGGCGGGCCTCTCGCTGGATCCCACCTTCGCGAAGATCGTAGCCTGGTACGACAACGAGTGGGGCTATTCCTGCAAAGTGCTGGAGATGGTCCGCGTGATGGCGAAGTAGCATTTAGTCTTCGGAATACTGCGATCAATTCGAATGGTGGGAGTCCGGAACACTGCCTGAAGCGGCCTACAATCTCCCTATCCTAGAGATGGGGGTAGCATGACCGCGACAGTCAGTGTGGGCGCTAAATTGACGCAGATCCGCGAAGCCCGGCAATTGTCCGTCGGCCAACTCGCGGAGCGGAGCGAGCTGCCAGAGGACCTCATCCGGCAAATCGAGCACGGGGACTTCATCCCTTCTTTGACGCCCTTGATCAAGATTGGACGCGCCCTGGGCGTCAGACTCGGGACCTTCCTGGATGATGTCGAGCACCTGGGCCCGATCATCAATCGGAAGGGGCATTTGGCGAAGGCCGTGCGCTTCGCAGGCAAATCCCAGGCGTCCTCCGGTGAACTGGATTTCCACGCCCTTGCTCAGGGCAAGAGCGGGCGGAACATGGAGCCCTTTCTCATCAGCATTCTCCCTGGCACAGATAGAACCTTCCCGCTTTCCACCCATGAAGGCGAGGAGTTCATGTACGTGCTCAGCGGCCGGATCGAGGTCAGCTACGGCAAGGATCAACATCAATTGAACGAAGGGGACAGCATCTACCTCGATTCCATCGTGCCGCACCATGTTCATGCCTTCGGGGAGGGTTCCGCCCGCATCCTGGCCGTCGTCTACGCGCCTTTCTGAGCCAGGGGAAGCTTCATGGGGTTCATTGATAAAACCATCGGCGCCGTGCTCGAAGACCAAGCCGCTCGTTTCCCTGACAAGGAGTTCATCGTCTATCCGGATCGGGATCTGCGCTTCACTTACCAACAATTCGATGCGCGCGTGGACGCCATGGCCAAGGGCTTCCTGGCCATCGGTCTGCGCAAGGGCGATCACCTGGGCCTCTGGGCCAACAACGTCCCTGACTGGCTCACGATCCTGTTCGCCACCGCCAAGATCGGCGTGACGTTGGTGACCATCAATACCAACTACAAACTGCACGAGCTGGAATTCCTGATCAAGCAATCGGACATCACCACCCTCTGCCTGGTGGATGGATTCAGGGATAGCGACTATGTGCAGATGGTCAACGAACTCATCCCAGAACTGAAGGAATCCCAGAGGGGTCAGCTCCACAGCGCCCGGTTCCCCTATCTCAGGAACGTGATCTTCATCGGTCCCCAGAAACACCGGGGCATGTTCAATACCCCGGAACTGCTCCTGCTCGGCGAACACCGGGAGAATGGCGAATTCCGCGCGCTCACCGAGAGTCTGCGCTGTGGGGATGTCATCAACATGCAGTACACCTCCGGGACGACGGGGTTCCCCAAGGGGGTGATGCTCACGCACTACAACATTCTCAATAACGGGTTCTTCATTGGCGAGTGCCAGCGGTTCACGGATGCAGAGAAGGTCTGTCTGCCGGTTCCCCTCTTCCACTGTTTCGGCCTTGTGCTCGGTATCATGGCCATCGTCACGCACGGTGCCACGGTGGTGCCTTGCGAAAATTTTGATCCCCTGCTGGTGCTTGCCTCTGTCCACCGGGAACGCTGCACGGCTCTGTACGGCGTCCCGACCATGTTCATCGCGGAACTGAATCACCCGATGTTCAGCATGTTCGATCTGAGTTCGCTGAGAACCGGCATCATGGCGGGTTCGCCCTGCCCCATCGAGATCATGAAGCGGGTCATGAGCGAAATGCACAGCCGGGATATCACCATCGCCTACGGCCTCACGGAAGCCTCGCCGGTGATGACCCAGACCCGGACGGAGGATTCCCTGGAGGTCAAGGTGGGAACCGTGGGTCGGGAGCTTCCCAACATCGAGGTCAAGGTTTGGAACCCCCAGACCCTGCGGGAATGCGCAGTGGGCGAGGTGGGCGAACTCTGCTGCAAGGGTTATAACGTCATGGGCGGGTACTACAAGATGCCCGAGGAGACTCGCGCCGTGATCGATGAGGAGGGGTGGCTCCATTCGGGGGATCTCGGGATCAAGGACGAGAACGGCAACTACCGGGTCACGGGAAGGATCAAGGACATGATCATCCGGGGTGGTGAGAATGTTTACCCCAAGGAAATCGAGGATTTCCTCTTCCAGATGCCCCAGATCAAGGATGTGCAGGTCGTGGGGGTTGCCAGCGAAAAATATGGCGAAGAGGTGGGCGCCTTCATCATTCTCAAGGAGGCGATGAGCTTGGACGCAGGAGAGGTCCAGGACTTCTGCCGAGGCCAGATCTCACGCCACAAGATTCCGAAATACGTCTTTTTCGTGAAGGAATATCCCGCCACTGGCAGCGGGAAGATCCAGAAATTCAA
The DNA here is from genome assembly GCA_025361955.1 of Holophagaceae bacterium. GTDB lineage: Bacteria > Acidobacteriota > Holophagae > Holophagales > Holophagaceae > UBA1801. The sequence goes on along the minus strand of JANYIU010000204.1, from coordinate 5,793 downwards.
GCTTCGGGAACTGGCCCAAGAGCTGCTGCGGCCCGCCTGAAAAGATTCACTGCCGGTGTTCTCTGCCGTCCATCGCAGGCCTGATCCCCGGTTTCGGGCTAGGATGGAGATGGAGGCTGTATCGTGAAGCTCGCCATCAATGGGCTCGGCCGCATCGGCCGGCTGGCGCTGAGACAACTGGTGCGCCAGGTTGGTGTCGAGGTCGTGGCCGTGAACGATATCGCGGATATCCGAACCCTGGCACACCTGATCAAGTACGATTCCGTTCACGGCCGAGCTGAGTTCCCCGTTGCCTGCGCTGACGATTCGTTACTGCTGAACGGTCAGCGCATCCGGGTGTTTCGGGAGCGAGAACCCGGGGCGGCCCCCTTCGCGGATCTGGGCGCGCAAATCGTGCTGGAATGCACTGGCAAGTTCACCACCCGCCTGGAACTTGCACGCTTTCTTACAGGGTGCGTCAGCCATGTGCTGGTTTCGGATCCGGTGGACGCTGCGGATCTCACCGTGGTGATGGGCGTGAATCACGAAAAATTCGACGTGCACTCGCACCAGATCATCAGCAATGCGAGCTGCACGACCCACTGCCTCGCGCCGATGGTCAAGGTGCTGGATGAGGCTTTTGGCCTCGAATACGGCCTCTTCACCGCGGTCCATGCCTATACGAACGATCAACGCATCCTGGACCTGCCGCACCAGGATCTCCGCCGCGCCCGCGCCGCGTCCTTGAGCATGATCCCTACCTCCACTGGCGCCACGAAAGCCATCGGCTGGGTCATGCCGCACCTTGCAGGGCGGTTGGATGGCCTCGCTGTTCGGGTCCCTACCCCCGATGTGAGCATCACGGATCTTTCTGCGATGCTCACCCGGGAAACGACGACGGTAGCCATCAACGCTGCCTTCAGAAAGGCAGCATCTTCAGGTCCTCTGAAGGGATACCTGGAGGTCGTCGAGGACGAGATCGTGAGCATGGACCTCACCGGAAATCCCGCCAGCTGCATCTTCGACCCCTTCCTGACGAAGGTCATGACGCCGCGCTATGTCAAGGTTTTCGGCTGGTACGACAATGAGTACGGGTTTGCGTCGCGCTTGAAGGACCTCGCGCTGCTGGTGCTGGAGCGGATCGCGGAGGGGGTCCAGTGATCGCCATCAATGGAGTGGGGAGAATCGGACGGATCGCCGTACGGCGACTGGCGTTGTCGCGCCCAGACTTGCTCTGCGCGCTCAACGATCCCGCCGATCTGGAAACCGTGGTGCATCTCCTGAGATTCGATTCCATCCACGGGGATGATCGTCCGCCCGTGCATGGACTCACCCGGAATGGCCTGGACTTCCTGAACATCGAGGGCCGGGATTTCCCGCTCTTCCACGAAACGGATCCCGTGAACATCCCCTTCTCGGACTTCGGGGCAACTCTGGTGGTGGAAGCTTCGGGTCGCTATACAAACCGCGTCGGAGCAGCGCGGCATCTGAGGGGGTCCGTCACTCATGTCGTCATTTCGGCTCCCAGCCCCGATCCTGATATCACGGTGATCCACCCCTTCAACGGGCACCTGCTCGATCTGGAGAAGCACCGGGTCATCTCCAACGCCAGCTGCACGGCCCATGCCACGGCCCCCATGCTCCACGTACTGGAGCGCGCCTTCGGCTTCGAAGGGGTCGGCATGAGCACCGTGCATGTCGTCACCAACGACCAGCGCATCCTGGATGCCTCCCATAAGGACATTCGCCGCGCTCGCTCGGCTTTCATGGGCATCATTCCCACCACCAGCAGCGCCTTCAGCGCCCTTCACAAGGCCCTTCCGAACCTTCCGGAAGGCTTTGATGGCTGGGCCTTGAGGGTGCCCACCCTCAGCGTCAATCTGGTGGATCTGGGGGCTGTGCTGAAGTGTGAAGTCACGGAGAAGGATATCCGGAAGGCCTTTGTGGACGCCTCCAGGTGCGAATTGAAAGGCATCCTGGCGATCGCGGAGGAAAACCTGGTCAGCCGGGATTTCATGGGCCGGGAAGAGAGTGTGGTCATGGATCTGGGTCTTACCAAGGTTATCGGAGGGCGCATGGTGAAAGTCTTCGGCTGGCATGATAACGAAGTCGCCTACGCCGTCCGCCTTTGCGAGCTGGTGGAGTTCATCGCGGCCAGAACCTGAGGTTCACCAGAATCTGCTTAATCTGCTTAGAGCAGCTGCTGCAGTGCCCAGTGGAAATCAGATAGGGTGAAGGGCTTGCCGATGAACCCAGCGGTTCGGCCAATCACGCCACTGATCTTGTTCCAATCATCGAGGTGTCGCCCGTAAATCAGCAGAGAGACATCGACATCATGCATCACCAAGTTCTTCCATTCGTGCCATTCAGCCTGTTTAGGAGTGATCAGTTCGGTCACCAGCAGATCAAACTCCCCTTGGCCGGAAAGACAGCCTTGGGCCTCATGGAGGGTGTCGACTTCCACCACCTCCATGCCATGCAACTGAAGGTAGCGCGAGATCGTATGACAGCTATCCAGTTGGCTGTCGACCAGCAGCGCGTGTACTCTCTGCGTTCCGTTGCGTTGCATGATTGGATGAACTCGCGAGCGGGGGACAATCCCGGTACTGCGATTCTGGGCCCGCCGAAGCGATCCGGGGCTCGAACGGCAGATTTACCGCGTCGACTGACCCACTATTGACGGGAGCGCCATCCTGAGGTTCGGAAGCATTCAGTCCAATCCAAGCGCTGCTTCCAAAGCTTGGCTACCGCGGCGGCTGGCTGCGTATTCTTTCCCGTCAGCCAAGAGGATCATCCGCCGACCGAAATTCAGCACCCGGAGTCCCCGGACTGCCTCAGGCCGCACCATGATCGTGCGATTGAGTCGGATCATCGTGACCTTCGGCAGCGCGGCTTCCGCCTGGGCCAGGGAGCGCCACCGGGTCTGGAAGCGGCTTCCCGACGCGCAGGCCCAGACCTGCCCATCCTCCAACTCAAAATGGCTGATCTTGGTCACTTCGAGCAACACCGTCCCCTTTCCTGCAAGCACGGGGATTTTGGAAACCATGGGAACATGCCTGGATTTTCCGCGCGCCTCCACGACCTTCCGGATCCGCTCCAGGGCTTTCAGGAGACGCTCAGGTGTCACCGGTTTCAGCAGGAAATCGGTCGCGGAGAAATCGAAGGCAGGCACCGCAAACTCGGGTCCGCTGGTCACCAGCACGATGGGCAACCGGCTCTGGAACTCCGCGAGGATCTCGAGCCCTGAGGCTCCCGGCATCTTAACGTCCACGAACAGGGCATCGGGGAATGGCTGATCCTGGAGCCACGCGACCAGCGATATCCCGTCCTGGAACTGGGCCACCACTTCGCAGTCCGCCTGCTCCAGGCCGCGCGCAAGACGCAGCAGGGCCAGCGGCTCATCATCCGCGATGACCACCCGGAGCCTGTTATTCTCGGATTTTTTCATCGTGTTTCCAGATCAGAAGCATAGCAACGATCAGGAAGAACCGAAGTCACCTCATGATGCATGTCATTGAAGCATTGCCATGGGTTCCTCCTGGCCACCTCGATTCGCCTAGCTCTCGGGAGCATCGAGCTCCTCGAAGAGTCTAGGCTGCAGCGCCTGCGTGACCTCCGGCAAGGGCACGAAAGCCGTGGCAGCGGCCCAGGGGCGCTCCTGCGAAAAAGGCCCCGGCGGAGGTACTTCCGGCGGAATCCAGCGAATGGCGGGAACGGAATGCACCCCCCGCAGGAAAGCGGTCACGGCGGCTTCCTGGGGCAGATTCGGCAGACGGAGCAGGGCGACTGGTGGATGGGAAAGCAGGGGTTCCAGGGCATCCGGGAAGGCCACGCGGGATTCCAATGGCGACGGCTCCCGCGGATCCGCACCCAACCCGGGGGTGAAGGTGGGGCTGGCAGGCGGAATGGAGAGACTGTAGCGCCAGGGATGCCCTTCCCGCATCGCCTGGTGTCCGAGCAGGCTTGCGGCTTCAGGATCATGACTGGAGCCGAGCTGGATCGGACACTTCAAGAGCCTGGACATCGCAGCCACGAAAGCACGGAGACACTCCCCGGCCTCTTCCCAGGAGCCATTGGCAGACTGGTACTCGCGTCCCCCCAGGACAGCGATGCGCCACCCGGTCCGGCGACGCTGGAAGGGAAAAGCGGCTGGCCAGGCGTGAGCGCTCATCCGCAGGCTCAAATTCCGCTCGATTCCTGCCTGAATATCACCCAGTAGAGGTGCGACATCCTCGGCTTTCACCTCTTTCAACGCTCCCAAGGGGAGGATCAGCTCGCCCCAATGGCTCTTTGGCGGAATTTCTTCCGGCGATTCCGGGAACCCCTCGGCCTTCCCGATACCGGGCAGCGACCAAGCGGAACTCGGTTCAGGGATCCAGCCGATCCATCCCTGTCGCCAGGCCTGACCCATGGCACCCTTCGGCGGTTGGGGGCTATGGAACCAGCCATGCATGGGGCCTTCGAGGTGCTCCGCGAAAGCTTCGTCGCGAAGGTGCAGAGTGAGGCCAGGCAGGTGGCCAAGCACACTCCAGAAAACGGCCCGCACCTCGTGGGGCATGCCGGAAAGCGACTGCTGGGGGAGATCCCAAAGCAGCGCCAGCCCGCCGGGAAGAACCCGTGCCAGCTCCGACAGCGTCTGGAGAGCCATCCAGGGTGCCGCCTGGACAGGGGTGCGGGCCTCCAGCTGGCGCGCCGTGATCCACCCCGTGAAAGGCGAATCAGGACTATAACGCACGAGGTATCCTCTGCCTTCCAGGACTCTCATGCCATCCCTCCAGCCGGCCAGGGGCGAGCAAAGGTCTCGGGCGAGGCGTCGCTGGACTCTCCTGCGGAGAAGCCTTTCGGTCCTCGTGGCGCACCCAACTCGCCCAGACTGCGAGCAAGTAGCGGACGATGAGCACTGGCGTGATTCATGGCAATCTTCGAGGATACCGCGAGGCGCGTGACCACGTAAGCGGAAGGAGCCGCGTGGGTCGCAACCTAGACTCTTCGATTGGAGTCCACGATCTCCACGATCCTTAGTCCCAGGCTGTCTTCGAGCACCGTCACCTCGCCCCGCATCAGGGCCCGGCCCTTGCAGATCACATCCATGGGTTCGCCGGCGCTTTTCTTCAACTCGACTACAGAACCGACTTCCAGGTCCAGGAGATCGCGGATCGTCATCCGGGTCTGGCCCAAATGGATCTCCAACCTGAAGGGAGTATCGATGAACGGCATCAGGTCCGTGATCACGTGCTCGAACGTGACCACTCGATCTGTATCCAGCCGATCAGAGCGTTTGGTAGACAAGGAAGAACCTCAATAGCAAACAATGCCTTCAGGTCAGAATGTGGACCCATTCGCCGGTCCTTGGCAACCCCCGTGCCATCGGCCAGGCTATTGGGCGATGGCCCAGGCGACGACCAGCACATCCTTGATGGGTTTCTTGGGCCTCTTGTGCGCTTCATCGACCTTTTCCCCGGGTTTGGGGGGTTTGGGAGCGAACTTCTCGTTTAGCCGGTCTTTGATGTCCTGGCGGATGGATTCTCGGAATTCCAGATCCGAGGCCTCTTCGAGCGTCTTGCCCGAGATCGTTTCCAGGATGAGGGCGCGGACGATGCTGTTCTCGGGAGTGGGCTTGTCGCTGGTCGTCAGTCGCCCCAGTTCCTGGTCACGAAAAAGAATGTCAAATTCGACGACGAGGTAGCTGTTCTTCTTTCCATCCAGGTTGACGTTGTTCTTGTAGATCAGCACCGCCGGGCTGCTGCCGCCCTCTTCACCGCCCTTGGCCGCCGGGGCATCCTCTTCCTCCCCGTCGCCTGCTTCAGTCTTCTG
>JANYIU010000201.1 GCA_025361955.1 Holophagaceae bacterium | reverse complement strand
GTACTCGGTGTGGAAGCCCGCCACCAGCTCGTTCTCGGCCTCCGGCATATCGAAGGGCAGGCGATTGGTTTCCGCGAAGCCGCAGGTGAGGTAGAGGAAGAACCCCAGGAACATGGGCACTGCCGCCCAGACGGACATTTCCGTCGCCAGGCGCCGGGACATCTCCTGGAAGTTGAGGCTGCCCGAGAGCATCACGGGCACGATGAGGCTGAGGGTGAGGGGCACTTCATAGCTCACCATCTGGGCCGCGCTGCGCATGCCCCCCAGGAGCGGGTACTTGGAGTTGGAGGCCCAGGCGCCCAGGACGATCCCGTAGACCCCCACGCTGGCGATACCCAGGGCGAAGAGCAGGGCCACGTTGATATCCGCAACCGTGCCCGAGAAGGGCAGCCCGCCCACGATCGGCACCCAGGTTGGCAACGTGAACAGGGTGCCCGGGTAGAAGCAGATCACGGTGAAGACCACCAGGGCGGCGACCACCGAGATCGCCGGAGCCAGCATGAAGACCAGTCGGTCCGCCTTGGAGGGAATGATGTCCTCTTTGGTGAACAGTTTCAGGGTGTCGGCGATGAAAAAGGGGAGCCCTCGGAGGATCGACAGGAAGGGGACTTTCCCCAGGGCCCACATGCCGCGGTTGAGGCTGCCGGTGAAGCCATGGAGGCCGCTGGCGATCCGCGTGGCGCCCAGACGCTGCTGCATGTAACCGAGGACCTTGCGTTCCGCGAAGGTGGTGAGAGGCACCAGGGTGAACACGAAGACGAACACCGCCGCGCCCTGGAGCACGGCCATCACGAGGGTCTGGAGCAGGGTCATCCTCATCGGTCGATCTCCCCTAGCACCACGTCGAGCGTTCCGATGGCCGCGATGATATCGGCCACGAGCCCGCCTTCCACCATCTTCGGGAGGGCCTGCAGGTTCGCGAAGCCCGGGGCACGCACATGGAAGCGATAGGGGTTCAGGCTGCCCTTTTCGCCCACCAGGTAGTAACCGAGCTCACCCTTGGGGGCTTCGGTGGGATGGTAGATCTCATTGACCTCGGAGCGCAGGACCTTCGGCAGCTTGGCCATGATCGGTCCCTCGGGCAAGCCGTCTAGGCACTGGGCCACCAGGCGGCAACTCTGGCGCATCTCTTCCATGCGCACCAGGTAGCGCGCGTAAGTATCCGCCTCGGTGCGGGTGGGGACCTCGAAATCCAGCTCACGATAGGCAGCATAGGGGAAGGCCTTGCGGATATCGTAGGCCACGCCAGCCGCCCGCAGCACGGGTCCCGTAACGCCCAGGGCGATGGCATCCTCGGCGCTGAGCTTGGCCACGCCCACGGTCCGCTTCTTCCAAATGCGGTTTTCCGTGAGCAGGGTCTCGTACTCGTCCAGACAGGCAGGGAACTTCGCCAGGAAGGCCCGCACCATGGCCTCGAAGCCCGGGGGCAGATCCTGATAGAGGCCGCCGATGCGGAAGGCTGTGGTGGTAAGCCTTGCCCCACAGAAGGCCTCGAACATGTCCATGATCAGCTCGCGCTCCCGGAAGGTGTAAAGGAAGACGGTCATGGCGCCGATGTCCAGGGCGTGGGTGGCGAGCCAGATGAGGTGGGAGGCCAGCCGGTTCAGTTCGGTCAAAAGCGTGCGCAAGTAGAGCGCGCGGCGCGGTACCGTGATGCCGAAGAGCTTCTCCACGGCTTCGGCCCAGCCCAGGTTGTTGGAGACCGCTGAGCAGTAATCCAGGCGATCCGTCCAGATTTGTCCCTGGAAGAAGGTCTTGTTCTCACAGATCTTCTCCACACCTCGGTGCAGGTAGCCAATGATGGGGCGGCACTCCACCACCGTTTCGCCGTTGAGTTTCAGCTTCAGTCGGAGCACCCCGTGAGTGGACGGGTGCTGCGGCCCCATGTTGATTTCCATGTATTCGGTTTCGTCGAACACGAGGTCTCCTATTCCGCCTTGGGGACTTTCAGGTTGATACCCGTGTTGCCAGCCTTCTCCATGGCTAGGCGCTCGAGCCTGCCGGATCGGTCATCGCGGAAGTCGATGTCGCGCTGACCCCACCCGGTGACGGGGTATTCCTTCCGCAGCGGGTAGTCCTCCCAGTCATCGGGGCAGAGGATCCGCACCAAATCCGGATGATTCTGGAAGCGGATGCCCAGCATGTCGAAGACCTCCCGCTCCAGCCAATTGGCCGCCGGATAAGCCTGGGTCGCACTCTCGGGCTCAAAGCCCGCGGGGATGAGGATCCGGAGCCGGAGGCGTTTCGCCCGGCTGAGGCTGGTGAGGTGATAGACCACGCTGAAGGCGAAGCTGGAAGATGCCGGGAAGTGGGTGGCAGTCTCGTCCGAGAGCATCTCGTAGCGCAGAGCCGCATCCTCCCGGCAGAGTATCAGAGCCTCCAGGATCCGCTCCTTCGCCACCTGACAGACCAGTTCTCCTGATTGCTCGAAGGCCTCTTCGGCACCCTCTCCCAGGCGTTCCACGAGTCGGAGTAGATCGGGATCCTTGGCTTCGGAGGGAATGGGCGTGACCAGATCATGGACTTCCCTCTTCGGCGCAGCCTTGACAGGCGGCTTTGGGAGTTCGGTGCCCGCAACCTCTGCCTTCGCCTTGGCCGTTTCAAAGTCCGCAGTGGCCTTCTGGAACTTCGCCTCCTCCGCCTTGGCCGCGGTTGCCTGTTCGGCGCGGTAGGTCTTCAGGCTGGGCAATGGCACCGTAATGGGCAGGGTCACCTGCCGGTTGGGAGCCGTCTTGAGGTCATAGACGTAGTCGCTCATCGGGGCAACCCCTCGAAGATTTCCTTGTATTTGTCCGCCAGGCTGCTGCTCATGATCTTGTCCTGCAGTTTGAGGAACCCCTGGATCAGCGCTTCGGGGCGGGGCGGGCAGCCGGTGATGTAGACATCCACGGGCACGACCTTGTCCACGCCCTGGATGGTGTGATAGCTGTCGAACGGGCCACCAGAAATGGCACAGCTGCCCATGGCGATGACCCACTTGGGATCGGGCATCTGCTCGTAGAGCTGCTTGATGATGGGAGCCATCTTGTAGGTGACGGTACCGGCCACGATCATCAGGTCACTCTGCCGAGGCGTGGCCCGGAAGATGCCAGCCCCGAAACGGTCGAAATCATACCGAGAAGCGCCAGCGGCCATCATCTCGATGGCGCAGCAGGCCAGCCCGAAGGTCATGGGCCATACGCTGGTGGCCCGGGACCAGTTCATGACCTTCTCAACGCGGGTGGTGATGAGGATTTGTTCCAGGGCGGTGGGGCAGTTCTTTTGGGACATCGTCAGCTCCTCACTCCCAGTCCAGGGCCCCTTTGGACCAGATGTAGCCATACCCCAAGAGCAGGAGGAAGAGGAAGACCCCGATCTCCACGAGGCCGAACAGGGCCAGTTCCTTCATCTGGATGGCCCAGGGCATGAGAAAGACCGTTTCCACGTCGAACACCAGAAACATCACGGCCACCAGGTAGTAGCGGATGGAGAGCTTCTCCCGGGCTTCAGTGGTGGTGGTGATGCCACATTCGTAGCTGGAACATTTGATGGCGTTGGGCAGATTCGGCCGGATCAGCCGAGAGAGATACCAGACTACCGCAGGGATGGCGGAGGCCATGAGGAAGACCAGTAGAATCGGAGCGTAGTGGCTCATGGTTTTTCCAATCAGGTCACCAGTTTATCGACATACGGAGGCTGGAAGGGCGAATGTTGGACTCAAGCTCACTACCCATTTTAGGTGGAACGCTATCTGGATGAATCCTGAGTTCTGATGCCTCAAGGGACTCCTCCGTCATCGTCAGGCAGAAATTGAAAGATCTTTACAATATGTCCATATTCCTAATCTATCTTAAAATTATACATCATCCAACTCTTCGATTCAATCCGGATCGAGATACTTCCACGCTCCAGGTAGAATCGAAAGTGCCGCTGTTTCGGTGGGTCAAGAAAGGGCACCATGTCTGAATCGAAACGCATCGTCATCGTCGGAGGCGTCGCCGGGGGCGCCAGCGCTGCGGCCCGGGCCCGCAGGCTCTCGGAGACCGCCAAGATCGTCCTCTTCGAG
>JANYIU010000148.1 GCA_025361955.1 Holophagaceae bacterium | reverse complement strand
GCTCCGCTGGGCGGAACAACTGGTGGAGATCATGAGGGAGCGGTTCGAAGATTCCGCTGCGGGGGGATTCTTTTCCACGGAAGCCGGCCAGAGTGACCTGATCCTGCGCCAGAAACCCGCCTTCGATCATTCGCTGGCTTCGGCCAACGCCCTGGCAGTGCAGGCCTTGCTCCGCGTCGCCGAGCAGCTCGATCGCGAGGATCTAAAGGCCAGCGCGGAGCGTGCGCTGCGGTGTTTTGCCCCGATCCTGGAGCAGGCGCCTAGGGCCTGCCTGGGACTGCTCGAAGGGCTGGAACGGGTTCAGCAAGGACCTCTGGAGATTGTGCTGGCGGGACCGCAGCAAGATCCCCGCATGCAGGCACTGATCGATCGGACTTGGTCGAAATACCTGGTTCGTCGCGTATTGGCCCTTGCGGCCGAAGACTCAGAGGCCTCTCTGCACAGGGAGAAAGTTCCTGTGCAGGGCCAGCCCACCGCCTACGTGTGCATGAACCGAGCCTGTCGGGCTCCAGTGACTTCGCCGGAGGCTTTGGAGGCACTGCTGCCGGTCCGGCAGATTTGACCTCTTGCCATCCTGCTGGTTCTGCCTAGATTTGACGGTGGGTAGAAAAAAGCACACTGTTCCACCCAAAAACTGGGGCCACCTTCCTACGAGCCCCTTCCGCAGCGCAGGGATCCGGTGCCTGTCGCTAGCGAGACAAAATGAATAGGGCACTTCGGTGCCCTTTTCGTTGTCAGGTGCGCCGGGTTGCCAACAAGTGACCGATGGCCACCGCGGCCGCATCGGCAGCGTCGGAGGGCAAGGGATCTTTCAAATTCAGCAGCACCTGGACCATTTTTCCCACCTGGGACTTATCCGCCCAGCCATAGCCGCTGACCGCTTTCTTTACCTGCATGGGGTTGTAGTCCCCCACCGGTAAGCCATGGATTCCAGCTGTCAGAAGGATTCCACCCCGGATCTGTCCCAGTTTCAGCGCCGTCGCCGCGTTCTTCTCCACGAAAGGGGATTCCACGGCCATGAAGGCGGGTTGTTGCCGGGCGATGACTTCACTGAGCTTGATATGGATGCCCAGGATGCGTTGATCGAAGTCAGCCCCGCGAGGGGATCGAATCACGCCGGCCTCCAGTAACTCCATTCGGGATCCAAACCGCGAAACGACCGCCCACCCGCAGGCCAGAGAGCCAGGGTCCACACCAAGACAGATGCTGGGAGCAGGAGAAACGATCATCTCTTTGATTCTCTCCGAGGATGCGTATGAAAGCTCATTTAATATGAACCCGAGGTGTTCAATGACAGACCGGGCGTGGTTGATTGGAATCGTAGGGGGCTCCGGCAGCGGGAAGACCTCCATCGCCCAGGAGCTCATCCGCAGACTTCAATCGCGGGACGTGAACGCTCTACTCCTGGATATGGATACCTATTACGCGCCCCTCGAGGTGGTGCGCGCCCGTTTCAGCGACCGGCCCATCAATTGGGATCACCCCCATGCCTTCGATCTGGAATTGATGGCCGCTCATCTCGCCAGCCTCCGCAAGAATCTGCCCATCCGAAAACCCATCTACGATTTTACCGTCTCGGACCGGGTGGGCTGGGAAGAACCTATGCAACCCGGACATGTGGTGATCCTGGACGGCCTCCTGCTCTTCGCGCTGCCCGAATTGCGGGACCAGCTGGATGCCAAGATCTTTGTGGATACGGATGCGGATATCCGCATCCTGCGCCGTATCCAGCGGGACATGAAGGAGCGGGGCCGGACCGTGGAAAGTGTCATCGAGCAGTACCTGGATTTCGTGCGGCCCATGCACCTGGAGTTCGTGGAACCCAGTAAGCGCTGGGCGGATCTCATCGTACCGACCGGCGTCGAGAACGAGCGTGCCATGGAGGTCCTGATCCATCACATCCTGGGTCTGCTGCAGCGATCCGCGACCCCTGCGGGGGACTGAGCAGCTCGGCAGCTTGGGAGCAGCGCTGGGTATGATTGCAGGAAGAACTCATACAGCAAAACCTAGGGCATTCTGTTCGAAAGGATTTTTCTTGGACATACTTCGCTACAACAGCAGCGCTTGGGATTCAGAAGTCTTGAAGGGAAATCGCTGGACCCGGCCGGTTACCCCAGAGGTCATCGAGAACGCTCGGAAAGGCGACTGGCAGATCATGCTGACGCCCATTCGGCCGGTCCCGGACACCTGGTTTCCGCCCGTGAAGGGTGCAAAGGTGCTCTGCCTGGCTTCGGGCGGAGGCCAGCAAGGACCCATCCTGGCCGCCGCTGGGGCCGATGTGACGGTCCTGGATAATTCCTCCGCCCAGCTCGGGCAGGATCGCATGGTCGCGGCAAGGGAGCACCTCCTGCTGCGAACCGAAATAGGCGATATGCGGGACCTGACAAGATTTGCAGACGAAAGCTTCGAGCTGGTGATCCATCCGGTTTCGAACTGTTTCGTTGATGATGTCCTCGGGGTCTGGAAGGAAGCCCACCGTGTCTTGAAGAGAAACGGGGCTCTCCTGGCCGGGTTCATCAATCCCGTGCATTTCCTGTTCGATGAGCTGGACTTTGAACAAAGCAAGTTGACCGTGAGACACCGGATCCCTTATTCCGATCTAAAAAGCCTGCCTGAATCGGAACTCAAGGCGATGCTCTTCGACCAACATGAGCCCCTTGCCTGGGGTCACACGCTGGAGGACCAGATCCGCGGTCAACTCGACGCCGGTTTTCTGATCGCCGGTTTCTACGAAGACGACTGGGGTGGGGAAAGCCCTCTGGATTTCTACCTGCGCACCTTCATTGCCACCCGAGCGGTGAAGCTCTGATATCCTTTCGCTTTCTAAAATAGAAAACTCACCACCAAGACACGACGACACAAAGAAAAAGATTCACAGAAACCGCAGGCACAAAGTTTCAATGAAAGACGCTAAGACGGAACTGGGTCAACGCATTGATCACGCGAAGCAGCGCACGCTCCGTGCTTCGGCGCCCAGGCCGTGACCGCCGAAGAGGGCGAGAACAAGCCGATAGTGGCGCGAGGTTTGAGGTAGGGGACGCTCATGGGCGGAGTCTAATCGCAACCAAAGAGGGAGGATCAAGAATTCAATAAATGCTGCTTCCAATTATGTAATTTCCTTCCAGGCAATACCCACATCTTCGGGAAGAATTATGGATTCAAAAGTTCGAATTCGTTTCATACTGCATGCAACCCGAAGTGGATGATCATTGGGGTCTCAAAGCTACTGGAAACCATGTCCGTCCGTATGAAGCAAGCTGTAATACCCCTTCGACTCTCCCGGTATGGAGGGGGAGGAGTGGTTTGTAAAGCATCTGGTTTTCTGAAGCTCGTCGGCACGGACTTCCTTTCCACCTGGGAGTTGGCGCCGTGGAACTGAGACGTCCCCTTCTCATTCTCAGCCTTGCCGCCAGCGTCTTGATTGGGGCTTTTCTGGGCTCAGGTGTCTACACCTTTGTCGCCGCCCACGGGCTTTCCTACATGTCAGACAATCCTGAGGTCTGCGTGAACTGCCATATCATGCGTCAGGAATTCAACGACTGGCGGCATGCTTCACACCATGCCAACGCTGTCTGCAATGACTGCCATCTGCCCCACGATAACCTCGTCCATAAGCTCTTTGTCAAGGCCAGCAATGGTTACCACCACTCCAAGGCCTTCACCCTCCAGGATTTCCAGGAACCCATCCGCATCAAGCCTGGCAACGCCAAGGTGCTCGAGGCCAACTGCATCCGTTGCCACGGAGAGCTCACGGAGGAGATTCGGGCCCACGGCACTCTGGGTGTCCCCACGGACCCCAGGCAGGAGGCCGATCTTTACGGGTGTGTGCGCTGCCACCAGGAGGTGGGCCATGGCCCAACTCGGTAACCCGAAAGACCCAACGATCACGTCACTCATGCCCACCGAAGGAGGTCCCCAATGACCGAGAATAAACCTGCCTTCTTCTCCAATTCCATCGCCCGGATGGGGATGGTCGCCCTGGTCGCTGGATTCGCCACCGTGCTGGTCCTCATCCTCAACGCCAACATCACCAAGCGCAAGGACGAGGCCCGTCAGACTAGCCTCCGCCTCGTGGAACTGGATGAAAAGACGGTGGATCCGGCCCAGTGGGGGAAGAATTTCCCGCGCGAATATGACAGCTATCAGCGGACGGTTGAGAACTATGGCACCAAGTACGGGGGCGCCGGCAGCGAAGGCGTGCCACTCAGCAAACTGAAAGGCGATCCCCGGCTACCGATCATCTTCGACGGTTATGCCTTTGCCATCGATTACAACCAGCGCCGGGGTCACGCCCACATGCTGTTCGATCAACGCGTCACTAAGCGTGTGACGGAGAAGCCGCAGCCGGGCTCCTGTCTCCACTGCCATGCGTCCAATACTGTGCTCTATCGCCAGGAAGGCCTGAAGAACGGCGCTCCCGGCTCCCTGGACGAGGCGTTTGGCAGCCCCAACGCCCAGGCTCAGCTCATGGCGGGTTTCGAGTCTGTGGGCAAGCTGCCCTATAAGGATGCCACCAAGCTGGCCCAGCACCCGGTCGCGTGCATCGACTGTCACGAACCCAACACCATGCAGCTCCGCGTGACCAAGCCCGGTTTCATCCGCGGTATCGATGCCCTTGCGCGTAGCGGCGACCCTGTGCCCCACCTGCCGTCCATCGAGAAGTGGCGGAAGGGGGAGCGGAAGGAAGCCTACGATGCCAACCGGGACGCGTCTCGCCAGGAACTGCGGTCCATGGTTTGCGGCCAGTGCCATGTGGAGTACTACTGTGGACCCAAGACCACCCTGTTCTTCCCCTGGAACAATGGCCTGAAGGTGGAGCAGATTGAAGCCTATTACGACAGCTACACGTTCCCTGATGGGCATAAGTTCTTCGACTGGAAGCACGCTCGCACCGGCGCCGAGGTGCTCAAGGCGCAGCATCCCGAATTCGAGCTCTGGAGCCAGGGTATCCACGCGCGCAGCGGTGTCGCTTGTGCGGATTGCCACATGCCCTACGTGCGTGAAGGCGCCATCAAGGTCAGTGATCACCACGTGCGCAGCCCCCTGCTGGACATCTCCCGCGCCTGCCAAACCTGCCATCGCTTCCCCGAGGCGGAACTCAAGGCCCGCGTGGAAGCCATCCAGGATCGGACCCACGACTTGCTGCTGAGAGCCGAGGATGCCATTGTGGACCTCATCAACGATCTCGAAAAAGCAAAGAAGGACGGCGTGACTGAGGCTATTCTGGCGCCCGTCTTCGAGTTCCAGCGCAAGGCCCAGTGGCGCGTAGACTTCATCAACGCGGAGAACTCGATGGGCTTCCACGCCCCGCAGGAAACCGCCCGGGTCCTCGGTGAAGCCATCGATTTCGGCCGCCAGGGGCAACTGGCACTCATCCGCCTGCTGGCCACCCTGCCCAAGGTGGCGAAAAAGTAGGCCGTTGGTGCAAAACAACTTGGTAATGAAGGCCGTGGACCGGCATGAGGTGCCGGATCCTGGCGATGCAGAGTAGGGCAGTACATGAGCGCCCGTAGCGGGCGAGTCTGGGCGCCTTGAGCGGTATAGACAATACTTGCGAATCCATCCTCTTTTTTTTGCACCCGACGCAGGATCAAACCCTTCAGAGGTGGCACGTGCAGCGGCGATCGATTCTCTTTGATCTCGATGGCACCCTCACCGATCCAAGGATCGGCATCACCCGGTGCATCCAGCATGCGCTGGAGTCCCTCGGCCAGGTGCCTCCGGAAGAAGCTGCGCTGCTATGGTGCATCGGCCCTCCATTGCAGACCACTTTCGCCAGGATCCTGGACACCAGCGACCCAGCGCTCCTAAGCTCCGCCATCGCCCGCTACCGGGAACGGTTTGCCACGCTGGGTCTCTATGAGAACACGCTCTATCCGGGAGTTCCGGAGATGCTTGCTGCATTGCGGGGCAAGGGCTACCGGACCTATGTGGCGACCTCCAAGCCACGGGTATTCGCCAAGCGCATCCTGGATCACTTTCACATCACAAATCTATTCGATGGGGTATATGGGAGCGAACTGGATGGGACCCGCGTCGACAAGAGCGAATTGATTGCGCATCTCATCGCCATGGAAGGACTTGAGCTAGAGGACGTGATTATGGTGGGAGACCGCGAGCACGACATGGTGGGAGCTGCAAAGTGCGGCGTCCAGTGCCTTGGCGTGACCTATGGTTACGGTTCGGAAACAGAGCTCTGGAACCATGGCGCGACCAGGTTGGCCGGGGATCCTGCTCAGGTGGTCGTTGCGATCGCGGCACTCTTTGCAGAGCGTGGCCCTCAATCTTGATCTGCAACTTGTCCTTTCAGAGCCTGGACAGCAAGACTTACCTGGCTTCTGCCCAGGAAAAGCTGAGGTTGAAGATCAGTATTACGATGGCACACGAAGGAAGCCGGGTACCCAAAGCGCAAACTGCGTTCATTACTTGTGGTAGAACCTCAAGGGCCGGCTGTTCGGATGGGGAAGCGCAAAGCTCGACGCGGAGGCCCGGAGAAAAGAACGAGGATCGCAGAGAGGGCCAGCGCGTGAGTTGATGACCCCTTTCCCCCTCCACGCCCCCTCTTCCTCCGCGAGCCTCCGCTGCCCTCTGTGCCTCCGCGTCGAGCTTTGCGACTCAAGATCCTACTCGGCAAACTTCAGCAGAGACACAAGCTTTCAGCCTAACCCCACGCCTTCTGCGCGGTGGCTTCGAGGGCGGCGCGAAGAATCGCCGGGTGGAGCGGGTCCCCCAGGAGTCAGAAGCGAAACTGCAGGATTGTTCTGGACTTGCTTGGCTGGAGGATTGCATTCGTGGCGAGGACCGAGCCAACCATTCGGTGTCCGCAATCGTTTCCAGCTGGATCATAGTAAGAACCGAGTCCTGGAAATGGAAGATGGAAACCTGACCGCCTATGCGGGGGGCAATTCTGTCTATCGCATTGAGAAGCCAGCCAGTTTCTCCAGGGGCAGTTCGTAGA
>JANYIU010000137.1 GCA_025361955.1 Holophagaceae bacterium | reverse complement strand
TCCAGATCTCCTGACATAAGCGCCAGCAATCCTCTGTGATTAGGAGAGATGTCAATTTGGGGGTGCGGACCCAAAGTTGTCCGGTTGTTTGACTGCCGAGGCCTTGTAATGGGCGGATGAACCAGCAGCTTCAGGGTGTGTTGTTTACAGAGCCGGATCCGCCAAGGGGTGAGAAGGACCGGGCAATCACGATCAATGGGCGATGTCAGCTCTTGGTATCCGGCGGGGATCGTGTGGTGATCGTGCAAGGTGTGGCCGTGGCGCACTTCCGCGAGGGCGATCGGGTGGGCGAAGCGCATGCGATGGTGAGCCTTGTGGACCTGGGGCACGCGCAGCAGAACGAGGTGGCGCGGGCCTTTGGTTGCTCGGACCGGAGTGTGCGCCGTTATCAGGGGCGTTTTGCGGAGGGCGGTCTTGCGGCGCTCGGGCGGCCGGATGGGTATCCGGCGGGCAGGCCCCGTCTCAAAGCGGCGCGCATCCGCATGATCGAACAGCTCAAGACAGAAGGCCACTCGAACCGTGCGATCGCTTCGCGCATGGGGGTGGACGAGAAGGCCATCCGCAAGGTACTGAAACGGCTCGGATGGCAGACCGGGCAGTTCCAGGCAGTTCCGCTGCCAGGGCTTGAGGATGCGGACCCAAACCTGTCCGAATCGCCGGGCGAAGGAGGAGGCAAGGTCTGCGCGGCAGCCCATTCAACGGCCTGTCCCGTGGATGAAGCCCTCTCCGCGGGTGCGGACCCAAACGTGTCCGAGGCACCCGGAGAAGGGCCGGAGGAAGCGTTCTCCTTCTCGCTCGATACGGATCCCCTGAACCGAGTGAATGACCGCATGCTGGCCTACCATGGCCTTATTGCCGATGCGCTGCCGATCTTTGGTCCAGGGAAGGCCGTGCCTGGCGCGGGGGTGCTGCTAGCGGTCCCCATTCTGCTGGCCGCAGGCGTGCTCGATTGTGCCGCCGACGTCTATGGCAGCCTTGGACCGGCTTTCCATGGCCTCCGAACAACGCTTATGACTTTCCTACTCATGTCGCTGCTGCGCATCAAGCGGCCCGAGGGACTGAAGGAACATTCACCCACGGGGCTGGGACGCATCCTGGGGCTTGATCGCATCATGGAAGTCAAAACCCTTCGCGGCAAGCTCGCGCGACTCGCGGCCACCGGGCGTTCCACCGAATTTGGACAGTTGTTGTCAAAACGGCGGAGCGAAGTTCTAGGACCTGCCTTGGGCTTCCTGTATGTGGACGGCCACGTGCGCGTCTACAGCGGCAAGCATGATCTCCCGAAGGCCCACGTAACGCGCCTTCGAATCGCCTTGCCATCCACCACGGACTACTTCGTCAACGATGAGAGAGGTGAGCCACTGTTCGTCGTGACCGCACCTGCCAATGCCGGTCTCACAAAGATGCTTCTCACGATCGTGACGGAAGCCAAGGCGCTCATCCCCGGACGCCGGATGACCGTTGTTTTCGATCGCGGTGGCTATTGCTTCGATCTTTTCAAGAAGCTCATCGAGGAGGAGGTCGATCTCCTCACCTATCGCAAAGGCACCCACGATCCAGCGCCGGCAGAGGCTTGCCACGATTGTTCCTTCACCCACGCTGGAGAGACGCTCACCTACCTCCTCGCGGACGAGGAGGTGGCCCTTCGCGAAGGCCTCACCCTGCGCCAGATCACGCGTCTATGCGAGAACGGACACCAGACGACGATCCTCACGTCGCGCCGGGATCTGACCGCGGCCGAAATCGCCTTCCGCATGTTTGAACGCTGGCGGCAGGAGAACTTCTTCAAGTACATGCGGGAGGAATTCGCGCTCGACGCGCTGGTGGACTACGGCACCGAGCCCGATGACCCCGTGCGCGAGGTGCCCAACCCTGTCTGGCGTGGGCTGGATGCCAAGCTACGGAAAGCCCGGACGGAACTCGAAAGACTGTGTGCCTGCTTCGGTCTGGATGTCATCCTCGACAAAGAGCATCTGCGCGAATTCGTGAAACCTTCCATGACGAAGAAGAACGCCAACACCAGCCTGGAGGGTGCCTTCATCGAAGCGGCACGTCTCGCCGTGGATCTCCAGAAAGCCCGCGATGCCGTCCCCCGCCGCGTTCCCATCAGCCAGATATCCAAGGGAGAAGTGCGCAAACTCGCCGTCGAACGAAAGCATCTGACCACCGTGCTCAAAATGGCGGCCTATCGCGCCGAGAGCGACCTGTTCCGGCTGCTGCAACCCTTCTATGCCCGCAGTGAAGATGAAGGAAGGACGCTGCTCCAAAGTGCCTTCAACTCCCCTGCGGACTTTGAAGTGACCAGCAACGCACTGCGTGTGACCCTCGCCCCGCTGAGTTCCCCGCACCGCACCAAAGCCATTGCCGCCCTCTGCCATGAACTCAACAAAGCCCCCGTTCGGTACCCCGGCACCAAGCTGACCCTTCGCTTCGCCGTGGCGGACCTTTACCCCGAAACCGGACAGTTCTGACGGAGGTTATGTCAGGAGTTCTGGACTCCTCCAAAGCTCTGGCCGATCATCTCCGGGTAGCCACACGACAGTTTTATGGTTCCGCTGCGAGGGCTTTCCTAGCCCGATTGTGCCAAATGAAGGAGGAGGGATATCTTGCGCTGGAAATGCGAAAGGTCGCTTGGGCGCGCCCGCATCTCCCTCGAGGGGCTGATTCTCAAGTAGGCCGGGTGGTGGACCGCTTTGCCCTGGTTGCACTGGCGGGAGAGCTCGCAACGGAGTGGAACATCCTCCCCTGGCGTAAGGGGAACGCAAGTTGGGCCGCTGAGACCTGCTTGAATGCCTGGTTGGTGCAGCGTGGTGGCATCGGAGCTGGCGAGCATGAACGAGGAACTGCGGCGGTGCTCGGTTTCATCGAACGGCACGGAACTTCCCGGTTTGCCGATTGGGAGGTCCTTGGGGAGCGGGTGGTAAATTGTGCGGGTTTCCGGCGCCGGGATGGTTTGGACCGCACCGATTACCTCTTCCATGCCGAGGGTTGGAAGGACGCCTGCGAAGGCTTCAACCCCAAGGAGGTGGCGCGGGGTTGCAGTGAGGCGGGACTGCTTGACTCCGTGGTGGAGTCTGGAAGGCTTCGGTTCCAGAAGAACGTGAAGGTGCCTGGCCGAGGTACCGAACGTTTCTACATCATCACTGGGCGCGGGCTGGAGGCTTTCAGGACACGTTTGGTTGAGTTGGACGGGTAACGCCAACTCAAGCGGATTGGAGTGCTGTCATGAGAGCAAGAAGACACCTGTTTGGGCGAGTACACTAGGTCATCCGCCTTCTCGCTACTGCCTCTGTATCTTCGCGGTCTGCCTCGCGCTCATAAGTCTCCACCATGCCAAAAAGCAATTCGTGAGCCACAAAGGGATACGAATACTGGAGTGCATTGGCCCAAATACGGTATTTCTCCGCCAACCGACGCTCTTGCCCCCCCCCTTCACCTCGCGCGACCACCCCACGGGAGTTGTATAGTCCCGTGGGCACGCCGCGCATGATTATTTTGGAGTGAATATCCTCCAAGACCTGCCGCACAGGCTCACAGGGCCAGATGCCGTCCTCCCCTAAAGGCGCACGCGATAACAGTTTGCCAATGCAAATGTCACCAACGTCCAACCGATCAAGTTCAGTGCAGGACTTCCGTACGGTCCTGACCCAAGCAGCCAGTTTGTCTGCTTGGAGCACCCCTAAGTCGTCGTGGCCAGGCATTCTGCTGAGCCCTTCAATAAGTTTGTACCCGCGCTTGGCCAACTCCTGAAGTTGTTCGGGAGCGGCCTTCCATTCTGGTGGATCTTCGCCCCCCTCTTTGCGCAGGTATATCCAGGCAATGGCTTGCACAAACAACTCTGGGTGCATTTCCACATATCTTTCTAAGTTTGGGATCCCGCTGCTACTCGGTCGCCTCCAAGGCTCCGACAGCAGTTCGATGTAGGCAAACTCCAGACCAGCCATTTGTTCATGAGTCAGTACTGGGCATTTGTTCATCAGTGCGAAAGCCCGCCCGATGTAATGCTGTTCAAGCGAGTATTGGCCTGGCTTATCTTTTCCACCCTTCGCGATCGCAGACAACAGGCGAAATACCATCTCAGGTCCGATCGCCTCAAGCTCGAAGTGAACACAGGCGAAAGCCGCACTGGGACGCTGAGCGGCAATCAGCCTTTCCACAATTTCGCAATTCTCGCTGTCCTCTCCATGAATCCCGCTTGGAACCACATCATTCCAATAGGCATCGCGATGACTCTCATCAAGATCGTCAACAATCAACCAAGTGCTACGCCGGAAGGGTGCGACCAATAACATCCGTACGAACTCGTCCTGCGATATCTCCCGAAGACACTTTCTCAAAATTTCTACGCGTTTTCCTTCGTCTTGAATGGCATGAAGCGCGCCAGAGAGGAGGCTTTTCATGGCCCATGGCTGGCTACTTGGTTCCCGTCTGAGAGTAGCAAGCAGGAAGTCATGGACACCTTTCCCTCGAAGTTCCTCAAGCATCAGCCATCCGATCTGGTATGCGGTTTTCCCCATCTCGGCTAACTCGAAAATGCCCGACAACCCGTATGCTTCATGAATTTGTCGCAGGGCTTCTTTCCGGAGCTTCGTGATGCGCTCATCTCGTTTCTGGAAATCCATGTCTTCGTCAATGAGCGCATCCGCTGACTCATGAACCCATTGCTCGCGGAATAGCCACTCGTGCTTCTGCAAGAGATCAGAAGGTTCCAGAGCCTTGTACGTAGCTTTCCCAATAGCCGTCAACTTCGCAAAGTTCGCTTCTTTGGAACGCTTCATCCCTCGGCGTGACATAACCGTGACACGGATGTTTTCTCGAACAAACGCCTTATCCGATTCTGATGCACCCTGACCCGCCCAATCCTTTACCAGCTCCCAAACCCTGGCTTGATTGTCTTCAGACAGGTTGTGAAGATTCTGAACCAAATCGCATAGCATTTCTCTGGTATGCCCGCTCTTCCAATTGAGGACCATATTGGCCATTTCACTCATGAAGGCGAAAACCGGTTCCAAGGTTTTTACGGGTTCGCCAAAGCCGTAAGCGTCATTGCGCCACTTCGGTTTATAGCTGTAGTTCCCCACTTGCTGGCCCGTTTCAACCTGGGCAATACAGATCCTCCAGGCAACTGTCGGGAATCTTTCCACCAGAAGTTTCATGACGCGTAGGCGCGTGTCTTGATCGGCAGATGTCTGCGGCATCCATGCACTAAATATTGAGTCCAAGGAGTGAAAAGGCTTGTTGGCCCAATTGTCGTTGATTTCAATCTTAGATAGCTGAGCCAAGATGAGAGCGGCCCGCGACAGTGTCCTCGGATTCCATGCAAGCCCTTCGAGAGCCCAGAGCAGCCCTGTGCGGGGACACCCGTCTAATATTCCTGTGCCCGCAGGCCTCATGAGTGCATAGGTCTCGGGAAATTCTGTTTTCAAGTCCTCTTCCAATATCGAAAGAAAAGTATCAGGAGCGGCTTCGGCATATGCGGTTAAGTCGCGGCCGTTCGCTTCGAGAATGCGCGAATTCAGTGGCGTCAGCAGTTCCTCCACGAGTCGTGCCACCTCGGCTTCGCAGTTAAATCCGATACGGTTTTGGAAGAGTTGGTTTCCGTATACGGCCAATAGAACCAACGTTTCCGAAATGCCCTCGCGAAGGGAAGCCGAAAACTCCCGCGATTTACTGTGAAATGCAGCAGCCCATCGCTGGCCTTCAGGAAGATCAAGCTTCGGGTCGTCCTCCCCCAGCACTCGCTTCGAGACTTCGAAATATCGTTCAAGGTCTGTTCTCGTGATCGAGTCCGCAACAGCGTACAATAAATCTATTTTAGATATCACACCTCTAACAATTCCTACTGCCCACACCGGAGCATCATTCAATATCGCCAGTAACTGGAAATCCCGCTCCAAGTCTTCATATCGGGGATTCCCAGCGAGCTGGGTCAGAGCAGCCTGATCTTTCGTATTTGTCGAGCTCCAAGAACCTACGAACATGAAAGGAATAAGGCTGGTCGCGATTTTGTGATCGGCAGCCCAGCTCGGCACATTAATGGCTGGAACGTTGGCCAATCGGCGCCGAAGTACGGTTAGCGATCGACCTGACGCGTTGCCGTATTTCGTGATGTCGTCGCTTCCAAATCCCATCTCTTCAAGAGACAAACGAAAGGCCTCATGGTTCAAGGGCTGGAGGACCACTTGCGGCTTTGCAGTCACCGCGTTTCGCGG
>JANYIU010000117.1 GCA_025361955.1 Holophagaceae bacterium | reverse complement strand
TTGGGGATGATCGTTCTTTCGACCGGTCAAAAGGGACTTCGCTTCCGGCCAGCGCTGAATCTCAGAACCGACGATCTGGATCTGGGCGTCGAGCTCTTGCGCAAGAGCATCCAACTGGCTTCAGACTCGGTCCGCCCCTATCTGACCGAGGGGTGAGAGTGTGATCGGGTTTGCAACGACCTTGCGATGAGGCCGTCTCTTCCCTCACTCTGGAAGGGAGATGCGAGATCGCGAGCTCGTCCAGCGGATCAAGGACGCGACAGACCTGGTGGCCCTCCTCGGCCAGTCGGTCAAATTGCGCAAGCAGGGCGCGGCCTGGGTAGGGCTTTGTCCATTCCATTCGGAGCGTTCCCCGAGCTTTCAGGTGCTGTCCGATCGGGGATTCTATCACTGCTTCGGCTGCGGAAAACATGGGGATGCGTTCACCTGGATCATGGAACGGGAGGGGTTGACCTTTCTGGAGGCCATGGAACAACTCGCCCGGTCCGCTGGGGTCGAGCTCCCCAAAGTGAGAGAGCGAGCAGCTGCGGAAGTGGATCTGGAATCGAAGCTCCGCGCGGCTTTGGACGCCGCCCAGGCGTTTTACGAGAAGAAGCTGGCAGAGTCCACCAAGGCTGCGGACTACTTGAAGCGGCGCGGAATCTCCGCGACATTCCTCAAAGAGGCAGGCTTCGGTTTTGCCCCAGATGCCTGGGAATTGCTGGTCAACCACTTACGCAGTCTTGGTTTCTCTCACGAACTCATTGAGCAGACGGGCTTGGCCTCTCGAAGCGAGCGAGGCAGCCTTATCGATTTTCTGCGCAATCGGCTCACCATTCCCATCCACGATGCCCGGGGGCGGCTCATCGCATTCGGGGGAAGGGCCTTTGGCGATGACAAACCCAAATACCTGAACACTCGGGAGACGGCCCTCTTCAACAAAGGCCAAATCCTGTTCGGCTTCCACCGGGCGAAGGGACAATTGCGGGATGGTGCCCTGGTGGTGGAGGGCTACTTCGATGTCCTCCAGCTCCATCAGGAGGGGATCCATGCGGCAGTGGCTCCCCTGGGCACAGCCCTGACCGAGGGTCATCTTCAGCAGATCGGGCGCTTCACCAAGCGGATGATCCTCTGTTTCGACGGGGATGCCGCCGGCCAGAGGGCGATGGAAAAGGCTCTGCGACTGGCCCTTCCCATGGGATTCGATGTGCGTCTTCTGGTGCTTCCCCTGGAGGAGGATCCGGACACCTGGTGTTTGAAGCTGGGGGCCCAGGCCTTCAAGGAATTGGTCGGAAACGCGCCCGATTGGACCAACTTCATCATCAATCGTGCCTTGGATGGGAAGGACTTCCGCCGCACCACGGATCGAATGGACGCCTTGCGTGATCTGGCCGAATTCCTCGTTCACCTGCCCAATACGCCTGAGCGCCGCGAACTTTTCGCAAGCCTGGCCCATCAGCTCCAGATTCCCCTCCAGGAATTGGATCGAGCCATCAAATCGCGGCTGGTGCCGATCGCCGATCGGGAGGCGGAACTCGTGCAGGCGCCGGCCAAGGTGGAGGTGGACGAGCTGCTCAAGCCCCTGCTCCGTTTGTGCCGCGATGCCGACATCCGGGCACGACTGGCGGGATGTCCGCCCGCCTGGTGGGAGTCCCTGACCGGCGCGCCTTTGCTCCAGGCTGTTCTGGACGCGGACGGGATTGATGACCACATACCCGGAGAAGCGCTTGCAAAATTACGTTATTTAGAGGCTGCCTGGGCGACCAAAGATGACGCGGAGTCGGTGGCTGGAACGGTATTCCTGAAATTGGAAATAGCTTACGTCGAGCGGGAAATCCAGGCCGTCAATCGGCAGATGCAGGAACCCGTGGTGAAGGCGGATCCGACCGCCTTGAGGCGTTTGGAGATCAGGGCTGCGGAACTCCTGACCCGCACCAGGCATCTAAACCGTGAGAAGAACAACTTCACCCGAAGGATGTTCTGAAGCAAAAAAATCTTACTTCCGGGACTAATTTCAGCTCTTGCCCTTGCGAGACTCGAATCGTTACCTATACTGGAGAGTTCCGGGTGTGACGTCATGATGGGCATGCCTTGCCCGTGGTACGCTCCGTACGCTCCCGAAAGTGCCCACCGCGATAACTCGTCGGATCTCGTGATCCTGCGGCTCTTTGAGGTCTTGATGGTTCCAGTCCCCGCTCGTGAAAACTACTTCCAACTCTCTAAAGCACTCATCACTCTCGGCCGATCTCGCGGATATGTCCTGATCGACGAGTTGAACTCCTTCCTTCCGGATTCGGCCTCTTCACCCCTCGACGTGGAACTGATCATGTCGATGTTCGGCCGCCTGGGGATCGGTGTCGGCGCCACGGAGGAGGATGCTCTGGCCTCGCGTGAGCAGGCTGCGGATCAGGAGATCCTTTTCCCAGAAGGCCACACGAAACTGGAAAAGGACCTGGACATCGATATCGATAGCCCGGACAGCGATAAGTTTAACGACCCGGTCCGCATGTATCTCAAGGAGATGGGCACCGTGCCCCTGCTCAAGCGTGAGGACGAGGTTGAGATCGCCAAGCGCATCGAGGTGGGCGTTCGCAGTGTCATGCGGGCCCTTTCCCGCAGCCGTCTGGCCGCCAACCTTCTCATTGATATCGGCAAGATGCTGAAGGACAACCCCGGCAAGATTCGAGAAGTCGTGGGCCTCTCCGATGAGGTGGACGAGGACGAGGATGCAGAGAACACCTCCGCTACCCAGCATGTCCATCACCAGTTCGAGAAACTGCTGGTCTACGAGCAGGCCCTCCAGGAATTCTTGGCCCTGAAGGCCAGCGGCAAGCCCATCCCCAAGAAGCGGAAGATCGATTACGAGATTCTCGCGGCCAGGGCCCGGGTCAGTCGGCAGGTCCGTCGGCTCGGCCTGAACAGCCTCGCCGTGACCCGCCTCATCGACAAGATCACCCACCACCACAACCAGGTGATGGCTGGGGAACGCAAACTGAGAGAACTCAAGGACCGGCAGAAGAATCCCGCGTTCTCTTCCATGAAAGAGAAGTACGCCAAGGAATCCGAGCACATCCAAGGTGAATTGGACCGCTTCTTCATCAAATACGAGACCGTCAGCCCCGCTTTCCATGCGGATTTCAATACGCTTAAGCAAGCGGAATCCATCAGCCGCGCGGCCAAGGCAGAATTGATCGAAGCCAACCTCCGGCTCGTGGTCAGCATCGCCAAGCGCTATACGAACCGAGGACTCCAGTTCCTGGACCTCATCCAGGAGGGCAATATTGGGCTCATGAAGGCCGTGGACAAGTTCGAGTACAGCCGCGGCTTCAAGTTCTCTACCTATGCCACCTGGTGGATCCGGCAGGCCATCACCCGCGCCATCGCCGATCAGGCTCGAACGATCCGTATTCCCGTGCACATGATCGAGACCATCAACAAGCTGATCCGCACTCAGCGCGAACTGGTGCAGAAACTGGGCCGCGAGCCCTCTAGCGAGGAGATCGCCGAGGCCATGGACATGCCTGTTTCCAAGGTTCGGAAGGTCATGAAGATCGCCCAGGAGCCTATCAGTCTCGAAACCCCCATCGGTGAGGAAGAGGATTCCCATTTGGGGGATTTCATCGAGGACAAGGCTGTGGTTTCGCCGGTCGAACAGGTCGTCAGCCAGCGTCTCAAGGAGACCGTGAATTCAGTGCTGCAGACGCTGACCGAGCGCGAAGAGAAGGTCCTCCGCATGCGTTTCGGCGTGGGCGAGGAAGCCTCTGAGCACACCCTGGAAGAGGTCGGTAGCGAATTTGCCGTGACCCGTGAACGCATCCGGCAAATCGAGTCCAAGGCCCTCCGAAAGATTCGCCATCCGCGCTATTCCAAGACCCTAAAGGCATTTTTGGGTTAGCCTGCGGTTCCGTCCAGGCGAGCGGTATTCCCTAGAGTCAATCTGCTGGGATCCAGCCTTTGCCTTGAGCTGACAGCCGAACTGAAACCAGCGTTCAAGCCGCCCCTGGACAGTGGCTTGAACGCTGGCAGAAAATAATCCAGACCCGACCCTCCTAAAGAGGCCCATTTCACGGCATTCTTATCGGAACGTTGGAGCTTCTCTGTGTTGTCGAAAGACCAGATGCTGGGCAAGTATCAGATCCTGGACCGCCTGGGAGCGGGAGGGTTCGGGACAGTGTATCTGGCCATGGACCGGCTCCTGAATCGCCGCGTCGCCCTCAAGATTCCCCATCACCAGGCGGACGAGCAGGCACTGCTGCAGGAGCCGCGCATCATGGCGGCTCTGAAGCATACGAACATCGTTGAGCTGATCACGGTGGAGAAGAAGGACGACACCTTTTTCATGGTGATGGAATACATTGATGGGGAGAGCCTCGACAAGGAGATCCGACGGGAACGAACGCTCGCTCCCGCTCGGGCCTTGGAGATCGCCATCGATGTCTGTTCGGCCATCGGTTTCGCGCACTCCCATCAGGTGCTGCACCGGGATCTGCGACCGGCCAATATCCTCATCACGCGCGAGGGCGTGGCCAAGGTCACCGACTTTGGCACCAGCCGCTTCCTGGAATTGCAGAAGGAAAGTTACGCGCGGACCCGCATCGGTTCACCGCCCTATATGGCTCCGGAGCATTTCAGGGGACGCGCCGTGTTCCAGAGTGATCTCTGGTCGCTGGGAATCACCCTGTTCGAGATGCTCACGGGCACGGTGCCTTTTTACGATGCCGATCCCATCAAGATCGCCCAGGCCTTCCAAACGAATCCCATCGTACCGCCGCATCTCAAGAATCCCGTGGTTCCCAAAGCCCTTTCCGACGCAGTCATGAAGGCACTCACCGTGAATCTGGGGGATCGTTATCTCAGCGCCCAGGAGTTCCTTAAGACCCTTCGTTCAGTCAGGGACAGCGTTTCCCGGGAGACGCGGCCGCTCGGTAACACGGTCCACTCATCTCCTGGCTCCTGGCCCGTGAATGCCCTGTCAAGAGGCGCGGCCAGCCACACTCAGCAGCGGCTCTGCCGCTTTTGCTACCGACCGCTCTCGCGAATGGCCATCGTTTGTCCCAGTTGCGGAGAAAAGAATTCATGACCTTCAGTC
>JANYIU010000063.1 GCA_025361955.1 Holophagaceae bacterium | reverse complement strand
CCCTGAGACCGGCGCCATCTTACGCCACATCACGCTGAACATGCTCCGGCAGGACCCGAACACGAAACGGAGCATCCGGCACCGCAGGCTCAAAGCGGCTCTTTCGCAGGAATACCGTTTGGCAGCCTTGCTTGGTTTTCCAGGGGAAATTCCCAATGCCTGAGTTTACACAAGAATCATGCGTTTGCCCTGGCTCGGGTCCTCTGTCGCTATGTCAAGTTGAATACCCGTTTACCAAACGATCAAATATTTAAACCAATTTCCTTCATACTGTAAGAACATCGCCCCTGGCTGGCCGGAGTTGCAACATTTAACCCTCACTCTGGGGGCTTGATGTGGCAAGGGCTTCGATTCCTGTGCAGGCGCAATGGCATCCTCTTCGAATCTTGTTTGAGATAGATGTACACTGGCTTTCAGGTGAACAATCATCAGTAGGAATGTCCTTCTCCTTTACATGAGGCAATTTTTTTTTGACTTTCAGAGACAATTTGCTAGGCTGGTATCACTGGAAAATTGGTCTTTCGCTCATCCCTCCAAATGCCGGCTCGAAGGCCGGATCGTTGGGTCAGGCCCGACCGGCTTAATTTTCACTCTTTTGAGGAGCATTCATGCTACGCAGGTGGACCGCCCGACTCCTTAACTCGCCGCTGAAACGCAGACTATACTTGCTGCTCATGCTGGCCTTCTTCGGGGCAGCCTTCGCCTATAAGCCGCTTATTACCCACGGTTCCGGCGCCGAAGGCAGCGGAAAACCATTCACCTTCTTCTCGCCCTTTCAGGATGGCTACGGCTTCGACGCCATGGAGCGCACCGCCCTCATCGTGGTGCTCGCCATCGCTGTCGCAGGCCTGCTCTACGCCTTGATGCTCGTGAAGCAGGTCATGGCGGCCGAGCAGGGCACCAAGAAGATGCAGGAGATCGCCGCTGCCGTGCGTGAAGGGGCCAACGCCTACATGAAGGCGCAGTTCACGAAGATCGGCCCCCTGATCGTCATCATCACCATCCTCATGGCCGTGACTTACACTGGCTCCGAGAACGCCTTCCGCTATGGCCGCGCCGCGGCCTTCCTCATGGGCTCTATCTTCAGCTGGCTCGTGGGCTTCGTGGGCATGCGTCTCGCCACGCAGGGCAACCTCCGTGTGGCCGCTGCAGCCAAGCGCTCCTACGGTGAAGCCATGCAGCTGGGCTACCGCACGGGCACCGTCACCGGCATGCTGACCGACGGCCTGGGCCTTCTGGGCGGCACGATGATCTTCCTCATGTTTGGCGTGAACGCCTACGAGGCCCTGCTTGGCTTTGGCTTCGGCGGCACCCTGCTGGCCCTATTCATGCGCGTGGGCGGTGGCATCTACACCAAGGCCGCTGACGTGGGCGCCGATCTCGTCGGCAAAATCGAGAAGGACATTCCCGAGGACGATCCCCGCAACGCCGCCACCATCGCCGATAACGTGGGCGACAACGTCGGTGACTGCGCCGGTATGGCCGCGGACATTTTCGAATCCTACGAAGTGACCATCGTAGCCGCCATGATTCTTGGCATGGCCACCTTCGGTCACAAGGGCGTGATCTTCCCACTGCTGGTGCGCGGCATCGGCGTGCTGGGTTCCATCCTCTCCACTTACACAGTGAAGGCCGGTCCCAACGATACTTCCGACACCGCCCTCAAGAGCGTGCACCGAGGCTTCTGGATCGGCTCTCTCATCAGCATTGTGGGTTTCTTCATTCTGGGTTGGTTCTACCTTCGCTTCGACGCGGCCACCATCAACGAAGTAGCCAAGGCCGGCTTCCCTGGTGGCAACCCCGCCAACCTGCCCTTCTTGGCCAACTTCGGCAGTTCCGGACTTGACATGCGCCCCGCCATCACTTGCTTCATCGGGGTGATCCTGGCTGTGGCCCTCAACAAGTGCACCAGCTACTACACCCACACGACCCACGCCCCCGTGAAGAGCTTAGCCAAGGCCTGCACCACCGGCCATGCTACCAACATCATTCAGGGCTTCGCGGTGGGCTATGAGTCCACCGTGGCCACCCTCGTCATCATTGCCGCCTCGATCATGCTCTCCGTGATGGTCTACGCCAACACGCCCCCCATGTTTGTTGCCTACGGCGTGGCCATGACTGGCATCGGTATGCTGACCCTCACCGGCAACACGATCTCCATGGACGTGTTTGGACCCGTGGCTGATAACGCCAACGGCATCGGCGAAATGGGCTATGACAAGGAAGAAATGGAGCGGGAACAGCCTGGTTCCTACAAGCGGGCCCGCCAGATCCTCTCTGACCTCGACGCCGTGGGCAACACCACCAAGGCCGAGACCAAGGGCATCGCCATCGGTTCCGCCGTCATCGCCGCTGTGTCCCTGTTCTCCAGCTTCATCGCGGTCATCGCGGTGGGCGGCGAGGACAAGCTGGCCATGCTGACCATTCCCCAGTATTTCTTGGAAGCCGGCAAGCTCTCCGTGGCTGATCCCAAGGTCTTCATCGGCCTGCTCATCGGCGGGGCCGTCCCCTTCCTGTTCAGCTCCATGCTGATCCGCGCCGTGGGCCGCGCCGCCTACTACATCGTCATCGAATGCCGGGCTCAGTTCCGGGACAAGGAAATCTGGGAAGGCACCAAGAAGCCTGACTACGGCCGCGTGGTGGATATCTGCACCCTCACCGCCCAGCGCGAACTCATCGGACCCGGCATCCTGGCTATCACTTGCCCCCTGATCGTGGGTCTCCTGCTTGGACCCTATGCCCTGGGTGGTTTCCTGGCCGGCATGATCCTCGTGGGTCAACTCCTGGCGGTCTTCATGTCCAACGCCGGTGGCGCCTGGGACAATGCCAAGAAGATGATCGAAGACGGCATCTACGGCGGCAAGGGTTCCGAAGCGCACAAGGCCGCCGTCACCGGTGACACCGTGGGTGACCCCCTCAAGGACACCGCTGGGCCCGCTATCAATCCCCTGATCAAGGTGATGAACATGGTAAGCCTGCTGACCGTGGGCCTCGTGATGAAGTTCACGCTCTTCCCCAAAGAAGGCGCGAACTCTGAGAAGGGCATTGGCCTCATCGCTGCCCTGATCTGTGCTGGCCTTATCGGCTGGGCCGTTGTGAACTCCAAGAAGGAGACCCCCGGTCTTATGGACGACGTAACTGAATAGTTTCTGCCTGAACGGTAAATGCCAAGCGCCGCGAGACCGCGGCGCTTGGCATTTACCAATTCTCCAAGACCGATCATGGTAGAAAGTATCGCCATATCTTGTCAAAATGCTGCACACTAGGCCGACTCGTTGACTTTCAAAAAGATGTGCAAGGAGGATCATCCATGCCTGCTTCACAACCGAATGCGTTGACCGCCGGCAACCGCGCGGCCCCATTCCTAGACTCCTCCGTGGGCAGGAAGGTGGTGATGGCCGCGACCGGTACCATTCTGTTCGGCTTCGTCACGGTCCACATGCTGGGCAACCTCCAGGCCTACCTGGGTGCGCAAGTCATGAACCATTATGCGGAGTTCCTCAGGGGCTTGCTCCATGGCGGAGGTATCTGGATATCCCGGGCGGTGTTGCTTGCTGCAGTGGGCCTTCATGGTTGGGCTGCCTTAAGTCTCACCTTGGCCAACCAAGCGGCCCGCCCCGTGAGCTATCGCGCCCAGACCTACCAGGCTTCCACCTGGGCCTCCCGCAGCATGCGCTGGACCGGTGTGACCCTCGGGGTTTTCATCGTCTACCACCTCCTGCACTTGACCACTGGTCAGGCCCATCCTCATTTCATCCCTGGGGATGTCTACCGTAACTTCGTGACGGGTTTCCAGGTACCAGCCGCCTCGGTGTTCTACATCGTGGCGCAGCTTTGTCTGGGTTTCCATCTCTGGCATGGGGTCTGGAGTCTGACCCAGACTTTCGGGCTTGCCCATCCGCGCTATGACCCACTGCGCCGCTTCTTCGCCTACGGGATCGCCGTGCTGGTGGCCGGCGTCAACATTTCCTTTCCCATCGCTGTGCTGACCGGAATCATTCACTGAGGGATCCCATGGAACTCAACGCCTGCATTCCCGACGGTCCCCTCGAGCAGAAATGGGAGAAGCACCAGTTCGATCTGAAACTGGTGAACCCCAACAACAAGCGCAACTACCGGATCCTGATCGTCGGGTCCGGCCTCGCGGGGGGAGCGGCCGCCGCGTCCCTGGCGGAACTGGGCTACGATGTCGCCTGTTTCTGCTACCAGGATAGTCCCCGAAGAGCGCATTCCATCGCGGCCCAAGGTGGCATCAACGCTGCCAAGAACTACCGCAACGACAGCGACAGCATTTTCCGGTTGTTCTATGACACGGTCAAGGGCGGCGACTTCCGGGCCAGGGAGGCCAATGTCTACCGCCTGGCCCAGGTGAGCAATAACATCATCGACCAGTGCGTGGCCCAGGGCGTGCCCTTTGCCCGGGAATACGGCGGGCTTTTGGACAACCGCTCCTTCGGTGGCGCCCAGGTAAGCCGGACCTTCTACGCGCGGGGACAAACGGGCCAGCAGTTGTTGCTGGGCGCCTACCAGGCCCTGGAACGGCAGATCGGACTGGGGCAGGTGAAGATGTACACCCGCCATGAAATGCAGGAATTGATCCTGGTGGACGGTGTCGCCAAGGGCATCGTCACCCGCGACCTGGTCACCGGGGAGATCCAGTCCCACGTGGGTGACGCGGTGATCCTGGCCACCGGCGGCTACGGCAACGTGATGTACCTGGCCACCTACGCCAAAGGTTGCAACACCAGCGCCATCTGGCGGGCCTACAAAAAGGGCGCCGCCTTCGGCAATCCCTGCTACACCCAGATCCATCCCACCTGCATTCCGGTCACTGGGGATCATCAGAGCAAGCTCACCCTCATGTCCGAGAGCCTCCGCAATGATGGCCGCATCTGGGTGCCCGCGAAGCATGGCGACCAGCGCGCTCCGGATCAGATCCCCGAGAACGAACGGGACTACTATCTGGAGCGCAAGTACCCCTCCTACGGCAATCTCGCGCCCCGGGACATCTCCAGCCGCGCTGCCAAGCAGGTCTGCGACGACGGTCGGGGTGTGGGTGGCACCGGCTTGGGGGTCTACCTCGACTTCGCCGACGCCACCAAACGCCTGGGCGCCAGGAAGATCGAAGAGAGATACGGCAACCTCTTCGAGATGTACGAGCGCATCACCGGCGAGGACCCCTACAAAGTGCCGATGCGCATCTACCCCGCCACCCACTACACCATGGGCGGGCTCTGGGTGGACTACAACCTCATGAGCACCATCCCGGGCCTCTTTGTCATGGGCGAAGCCAATTTCTCGGACCATGGCGCCAATCGCCTCGGCGCCTCGGCCCTCATGCAGGGCTTGGCGGATGGCTACTTCGTGATCCCTTACACCCTCGGCGGCTATCTGGCGGGCATCAAGCCGAGCGCACGACCCAAGGTGGATCACCCTTCCGTAAAGGAGGCCGAAGAATCCGTGAAAGCACGTGTGTCGCGATTCTTGTCCATTGGTGGCAAGGAGACCCCCACCCACTTCCACCGCGAACTGGGCAAGATCCTGTGGGAATACTGCGGCATGGCCCGAAACGAGGCCGGTCTTAAGAAGGCTCTGCAGCTCATTCCGGAACTCCGGGAGGAGTTCTGGAAGAACCTCCGAATTCCCGGCAGTGGCGCGGAGGTGAACCAGACCCTCGAACTGGCCGGCCGGGTGGCCGACTTTATGGAACTGGGGGAACTGATGTGCCTGGATGCTCTCGAGCGCCGGGAATCCTGTGGGGGCCATTTCCGCGAGGAATGGCAGACGCCCGATGGCGAGGCCGTGCGGGATGACGAGCATTTCTGCCATGTCGCCGCCTGGGAGTACACCGGCGACGGGAAGACCCCCACGCGCCATGTCGAACCTCTCTCCTTCGAGAACACCCACCTCGCCGTCCGCAGCTACAAGTAGGAATCCCCGCCATGTCCAACACTCTCACCATCACCTTGCATGTCTGGCGCCAGAAGAATGCCCAGGATCCCGGCGGGTTCGTCGAATACTCAGCCAAGGACATCAGCACCGAGATGTCCTTTCTCGAAATGCTGGACGTGGTGAACGAGAACCTCATCCACAAGGGCGAGGAACCTATCACCTTCGACCACGATTGCCGGGAAGGCATCTGTGGCCAGTGCGGGCTGGTCATCAACGGACGGCCCCACGGCCCCCGGGAGCGCACCACTACCTGCCAGCTGCACATGCGCAGTTTCAGGGACGGCGATGACATCGTCATCGAACCCTTCCGGGCCAAGGCCTTTCCGGTCATCAAGGACCTGATGGTGGACCGGAGTGCCTTCGACCGCATCATCTCCGCAGGCGGCTTCATCAGCGTTCCCACGGGCTGTGCGCCGGACGGCAATGCGATACCCGTGCCCAAGGAAAACGCCGATCTCGCCATGGACGCGGCCGCCTGCATCGGCTGCGCCGCTTGCGTGGCGGCCTGCCCCAACGCCAGCGCCATGCTCTTCATGGCCGCCAAGATCAGCCAGCTCGCGCTGCTCCCTCAGGGCCAGCCCGAGCGCTACACCCGAGTGCGGGATATGCTCACCCAGATGGACGCCGAAGCGTTCGGCACTTGCACCAATCACGGCGAATGCGAAGCTGCCTGCCCCAAGAGCATCAAGCTTGAGAACATCGCCCGCATGAACCGCGACTTCATCAAGGCCAGCCTGACCTACCGGCCCGACACGGGCTTGGGCGGAGGCGCCTGAATCGGCAGGTTCAGGGCCATGGCTCACATCGAGGATCGGTCCCATCGGGCTCAACTGGCTGTTGAGACGCACCGCACACTGACGGGCATGATCAAAGAAGGAGCCGGACTCTAGTCTTTATTTCCGGGTAGTGGCGTTACGAGGCGGGAAGCTTCCGCTTCCTCTCGACGTCGCGCATGTCTGTTTCCATAAAATGCTCGGGGTCATGAACGGGAATCCAGGAAGGTCACTTGACCTTCTGCTCTCGCAGCAGGCCAAGAAGCTACCGAAATTGAACGTTTGCCCGATCAACACGGGAATGATTTTTATGAATTCATGGAAACAGAACAGATGGTAAAAGAAGGCCTCGCATAAAATTCGGCTCAACTTTCGCCTTCCCCTTTAGACGGAAGCGCGTCAATATGTTTTAACAATTCAATTCCCTGAGCAGACCCTCCATCTCTTCCCGTCCCGTTTTACGGAGAAACTTCGCCGAGCGGAAGGACGAGGATGGGTTTTCTTAGCGAATTTTCTGAAAGGTCGCTGCCATGAGCCTGCTGGACCAAGCCACCCAAGCCGCTGGCGGTGTGTTCTCCAAGCTCGCTCAGCTGCCCGA
>JANYIU010000030.1 GCA_025361955.1 Holophagaceae bacterium | reverse complement strand
GGGTGCCGTGGCTTTTTTCGGAGCGATGCTGCACACAGGCTACCTGTTTCCGCTGGTCATGGGGACGGAGCTGCTCGTCGGCGCGCTGCTCCTGGTCAACCGCTTCGTTCCGCTGGCACTGGCCTTGCTCGCGCCAGTCATCGTCAACATCGTCGCCTTCCATGCCTTCCTGGCGCCCTCGGGGCTCGGCATTGCGGGTGTGCTTCTGGCCTTGGAGAGCTACTTAGCCTGGGCTTACAGGAAGGCCTATCGCCCCATGCTCAGCCTGCGCACGACCCCAGGAAGTAATTGATCCCAGGAACCCTCAGCCTGCCCATGGATGTGCTGGTATTCCCCTGAAAGGGTGGCTGGGGAGCGACCTTCTTAAAACCCCATGCTGTCATCGGCCGTGGGGCCGTAAAGGGCGGGGACGGGCAGATCGTTGAGACGAAGGTAGACACCGAGCTGCGCACGGTGGTGGATGAGGTGGTCGAGGAACATGCTGCGATAGAGGAGCGAGCGCGGCCCGTCGGCAAGCACCTTCTCCCCCCAGGTCAGGCGCCAAGGTTCCTCAAGCTGCTCGTCAGTGGCGGCCGCAAGGATCTTCCTGGCCTCTGCGATGAGGGCATCGAATTCCGCAAGCAGCTTTTCCCGCGACTCGAAGACCAGGGGCGGCCACTTGACAGCCGCCAGGTCCAACGAAGGCGTGGTACAGATGCTGATCATGAATTGCGGCAGTCTGGCGACATGGACCGCGAGACGGCCCATGGGCATGGACTTTGGGTGGGGCTGGTAGTCAACCTTGTCGGCTGGAATGCGCTCAAGCGTGACCCGAGTACCCCGCATTTCGACATCGAAGTTCTGGAGGAGAATTTCGGCGATGGTCATGTTCGCTCCTTTCATGGTTTGGTAGAAAGTGCCCCATATAGTGCCATGGAACTGGGGGCTGATCAGGTGAACAACAGCATTCAAACCTGCGACCAACGACTTGCTAGCAAAGTATTATGCGCAATGTCGAGTGGTAGTTCCCTCTTTTCAATTGTGATCAGAACATAGGGGACCAGGGCGATCCGGGTCTTCGGCTTTCCGGTGTGCGTTGATGCGCCCATGAAACGCTTGCTTTGCCGATGCTGCTTGAGCCCCTTGAAAAATAGTTCCCTTTGCCAGCGTTGCTTGAAGAGGACCCAGCTCGTCAGGGCAGGAAGGTTGGTTAGAACTCCGAATCCACCTTCAAGGCTTTGCCTTCGAGACCCAACCCTTAGCTGTGATGCCGCTCTGGCGCAGCAGCAGGTTCATCTGGGCGGCGTGATGCTGCACGTGGCGCATGTTATAGAAGATCAATTCGGCGACGGTGACATCAATACGCTGGAATCCTCAACGTTGACCGATGCTTTCAGGATTCGGCGACGGTGGATGTGGATAAGGAAAATAAACGTCCAAAACGCCGAATGTCGAAAATACAACAGAGCAGTCTCGGAGGGCCTGGTCAATGTGTTAGAGACCCTGTAGTGGGTCAAATGGGCAAAGCTTTTGCCTCGAGTGGAGGCATGCTCACTTGCCTCCGTGCCAAGCAGTCTATTCCTCGCCCTCCGGGAGCAGGCGGACCCTGGTTTCATCGAAGGTGATGGAGACCTTAGAGCCTTCCGGCCGCAGGCGGCTTTCGGAGGGATCGTCGATCTGGACCAGGATCTCGCCGTACTCTGTTGCCACGAAGCATTCGACGCTGGAACCCAAGTAGACGTTGGTCGCAACGGTCCCATCGCAGGCGCCGTCGCCGGGGTCGCCGAGCCGCAGGGATTCAGGGCGGGCCATGAGGAAGGCCTTTGCTCCCACCGCGACGCCAGGGGCCATGGAACCCGCCAGCACACGGCGTCCCGCCAGGGAGCAGGCCACGGCGCCCTGGACCTGTTCGGCCAATACGGCCACGGGGAAGAAGGCGACCTTGCCCACAAACCCCGCCACGAACTTGCAATCAGGGCGCTCGTAGATCACCGAGGGGGGCCCCACCTGGCGCACCACCCCCGCCTTCATCACCACGACGCGATCGGAGAGGCTCATGGCCTCCACCCGATCGTGGGTGACATAAATGGCGGTGATGCCTAGGGCCTTCTGGATGCGCCGGATTTCCACGCGCATCTGTTCGCGGAGGAGGGCGTCCAGGTTGGAGAGGGGTTCGTCCAGCAGCA
Source organism: Holophagaceae bacterium (assembly GCA_025361955.1). GTDB lineage: Bacteria > Acidobacteriota > Holophagae > Holophagales > Holophagaceae > UBA1801. The sequence goes on along the minus strand of JANYIU010000030.1, from coordinate 13,906 downwards.
GGACCTTGGGCCTGACCACAAGGCATCGCGCCAAGGCGACTCGCTGCTGCTGCCCGCCCGAGAGACGTCCGGGGGCGCGGCGCGCAAGCTCGGCTAGGCCCACGAGCCCAAGGGCCTCCATCACGCGGGTCGCCATCTCCGCTTTGGGCACCCGCCGAACCCGCAGGCCATAGGCCACGTTGTCGAAAACGTCCAGGTGCGGGAACAGGCCGTAGGACTGGAACACCGTGGCGGTGGCGCGGGCGTTGGGGGGCAGGTAGGTCACATCCTCGCCACCAATGCGGATGCGGCCACGGGTCGGCAGTTCGAAGCCGCCGATCATGCGGAGCATGGTGGTTTTGCCGCAACCGGAAGGTCCGAGGAGGGTGACGAGCTCGCCACTCTCGATCTCCAGTTGGGCGTCACGCACAGCATAGACGTCCGACTTCGTCTTCGGATCCCGGAAGATCTTGGTGACTTTTTCGAGTTGCACCGGAACGGATCGCTTCTCCATGGACTCCCCTTACTGAACGGTCACGGTCTTCTCGAGATGCTCGCTCTGCTTCACCAGGACGCGCATCAGTCCGAACACCGCCAGCACGATGATGATGAGGGCGGTGGCCAGCACACTCGCAAGACCGAAGCGGATGTTCTCGGAGAAGTTGTAGATCTGGATGGTGATGTGGTACCAGCGGGCGCTGATGAGGAAAATGATCGCACTGACGGCAGTCATGGAGCGGACGAAGGTATACGACATGCTGGAAATGAAGGCGGGCCGGATGAGCGGCAGGATCACGGTGCGGAAAACAGTGGCCTGGTCGGCGCCGAGGTCGGCGGCGGCTTCCTCAATGGAAGGGTCGATCTGGCGCAGGGTGGCCACGCCGCCCTCCAGTCCCACCGGCAGTTCGCGGATGACGTAGCAGATCACCAGGATCGCGCCCGTGCCCACCAGCAAAAGAGGCGGCTTGTTGAAGGCGAGAATGTAGCTGATGCCAATCAGGGTGCCCGGCACCGCGAAGGGAGTCATCATGAGGGCTTCCAACAAGCGCTTTCCTGGAAAGCGCTTGCGCACCAGGAGAACGGCGCCAATCATTGCCAGAAATCCGGCGATGGGTGTGGCGATGCCCGCGAGGGTCACGGTGGAGATCATCGCTGCCTTGCCCCGTTGCAGGGCCTCCACGATATTGGCCGTGGTGAAGGTATAGTCGATGCCCCAATTCTTGACGAAGCAGCCCGCCACGATGGTCCCGTAGAGCGAGACGATGAAGACGCTGGCGAGGACCACAAAGGCGAGGAGGAAGAGGCGCATAGGCTTCGACGCAAGATCCGAGAACCGCCCCGAGGGCTTGCCCGTCACCACCACGAAGGACTTCTTCGCCACCCAGGCGCGCTGGACGAAGAAGGCCGTGAGGGTCGGCAGGAGCAGCAGGATGGAGAGGGCCGCCCCATTCCCCAGGCGGTTCATCCCGGTGACCTCGATGTAGGACTCCACCGAAAGCACCCGGAAGCTGCCCGAGAGGAGCAGGGGATTGGCGAAGTCCGCCAGGGAGTTTGTGAAGACCAGCAGCCAGGAGGAAAGGATTCCTGGAGCCGCCAGAGGCAAGGTCACTCGCGTGAAGGTCTGCCACCGCGAGGCGTTGAGATCAAGGCTGGCGTCCTCGAGGGTGGAATCGATGGCCTCGAGCACACCCGCCATAGTGAGGAAGGCGATCGGGAACATGGAAAGGGTCTGCACCAGCCCAAGGCCACCCAGCCCGTAGATGGAGAAGTGCTCAAGGCCCAGGAGCCGCTTGGTGATGAGGCCGTTGTTGCCGAAGAGCAGGATGATGGAAAGCGTGAGGGAGAAGGGTGGCGAAATCACCGGCAGGGTGGCGAGGGCCGTGACGAGCTTCTTTCCTCCCAGGCTGGTCCGCGCGACGAAGAAGGCGAAGAGGAAGCCGACGACGGTAGACAGAGTCGCCGTCAGGGTGCCGAGCTTCACCGAGCCCGCCAGCGCACTCAGGTATTGTTTGTTGGTGAGGATCTCCTTCCAGATCGCGAAGGAGAAGCGCCCCTCGTGGACGAAAGTGAGGCGCAGGGCCTCGAAGAGCGGATACGCCACGAAGGTGAGCACGATGGCGAAGAGCACCAGGATGGCGTATCCTGTGAGGGGATCCCGGGAAAAAGTAGGGATTCCGAAGCCCAGCGCGAACACCAGGAACGCGATCATCGACAGGGAATAGGTCAAATGGATGAAGGACGTAAGCACCGACTCGTCCACTGCCGCGACCACGATGCCCACCGCGGTATCGCCCTCCTTGTTGAGCACGGGAGCGAACACGAGCAGGAACTTGCCCTGCCCCAGGCGGACCGCTTCCGGCGCCACGAACACCTCAAGGTAGGAGGCGGCTTCGATCCCGGTCTGGAAGGAGACCGCGCCCTGCCGCGCCGACCACAGACTCTTCAGCTCCGAATCGAGCGAGGCGGCCTGGACTTGCGCGATGCCAGGGATGCCCTGGATGTGCAGGAGGCGCAGCCCAGGGTAGGCCTTCTGGACCTCCGTAAGCCAAGGGTCCATGCCCGCTGCTTCGGCGGGAGCCGATCGGGCCAGGGCCACGATGAGTTCCTTCTTGTCCTGAAGGACCGTCTTCTGGTAGCTGCCTCGCAGCACTGAGAACATCCAGAGATCGATGACCAGGAAGACCGCGCAGGCGGCCAGGAAGGCGAGGATCTTCTTCTTCGTGAACACGGGGAGGAACTCTCAGGAACAGGGTCAACCACGGAGGGCCAGGAATCAGGCCCTCCGTGGGTTCCAGCAGGCTTATGCCATCAACGTTTGGAGCCGATCTCCTTGGTCCAGCGATCCAGGAGGCGATTCTTGTTGTCGGCGTCCCACTGCAGATCCTGGTCGACGGTCTTCACATCCTTGAGACTGAAAGCCACAGGATTCTTGGCAGCCAGCTTGGAGAGGGGTACCACGTACCACTGACCGAAGATCTCCTGGGCGGGCTTGGCGAGGATCCAATCATAGAGCTTCTTGGCGTTGACCGCTTCCTTGCCGTCCTTCACCAGGGACATGGAGGCCACTTCGTAGCCCGTGCCCTCGGAAGGGATGGTGATGACCACCGGGGCACCTTCCACTTTCAGCTTCACCATATCGTGGGCGTAGCCGATGGCCACAGGGATCTCGCCGATGGCCACGCTCTTGCCGCCTGCGGCGCCGGACTTGGTGTACTGATCGATATTGGCGTCCAACTTCTTGAGGTAGTCGAAGGTCTTCGCCTCGTCGCCCTTGAAGACGTAACGGATGGTCGTGATCATATTGTAGGCGGTGCCAGAGGTGGTGGGATTGGCCACGCGGATCTTACCCTTGTACTCAGGCTTGAGTAGATCTTTCCAGGACTTGGGCGGAGTGAGGCCTTGCTCCTTGGCCACCTTCTCGTTGGTGATGAAGCCGAGGGGACCCACATACAGGCCGATCCAGAAGTTTTCCTTGTCGCGATACTGGTCGGGCGTGTTGCTCGCCAGCTTGGACTTGTAGGGAGCCGTGAGGCCCTTCGCCTTGGCGCTCATGTGGTTGAGGCCGACACCGCCGACCCAGATGGAGGCCTGGGGGTTGACCCTCTCGGCTTCGAGGCGAGTCTCCACCTCGCCCCCAGCGAGGCGCTGCCAATTGACCTTGATGCCGGTCTCCTTCTCGAAGAGTTCAAAAAGCTGCTTGGCGAGCGGTTCCTCGAGGGTCGTGTAGGCACCGACGGACTGTTGGCCAAAGGCCAGGGTTGCGGCGGTGGTGACAGCGACCGCGAACGAGGCGAGCTTCTTCATAGGTTCCTCCAGAAGGTATTCAATGAAGCGACCCGGGCCCTGATGGAGTTAGCCGGGCTTTTGGAAACGTGAACGAGGAGAAAAACCAGCTTGTTTTCGGCTGCAGAAACCAAGGAATGGTGGATAAGGAGAATAAAGGGCCAAAACGCTGAATGTCGAAAAGACCAAGAGCAGTCTCAGCGGATTTGGTCCGTGTGTGGAGACCCTGAACCGGATCAAATTGGCAAAGGTCTTGGTGCTTTGACCAGGATCGCACCCTTCTCCGGCACGTCAAACAGTCCATGACCATCTCTTTACCCGCCAACGGGACGTGTGCGTGGGTTCAGGGACCTTGCACGGGTCATCCCAGGGGTCGAGCTTCTCTAGGGAGGCTCCTCCCGTTTGGCGATTGACTCAAGGCACCTACGGATCACCCCTGGTTGAGTGAGGAACGCGATCCGCTGCATCCGGCAGGAGCACTTGGGGCAGTCCAGAACGTCGATTCCAAACACCATCTGGAGCGCGACGGCAGCCTCTATGTTTGCGACCAGTTCGTCTCAGCATTGAGCCTGGTGCGCATCAGAGCTGCGGCACGGGTGTCGGCTGCGCTTCCAGAGCCTCGGCTTCCCGACCCCACCGGGGCAGGCCGAGCAGGAACAAGATCCCGCCCAGGATGCAGCCAATCCCGCTGACAGCCACTGTCGCCGGAGCACTTAGCCAGTGGGAGAGGAGGCTCACCAGCAGGCCCCCCAGGGGCGCCATGCCCAGGAACATGACCATGTGCAGGGACATCACACGACCGCGGAAGACATCCGGCACCATCATCTGGAGCAAGGTATTGGTGGAGGCCATCTCGACCATGAAGGCGTAACCCACAGGGATGAGCAGCACGGCGGACAGATAAAGGGAGCGGCTGAAAGAGAAGGCGCAGAGGCTCAGCCCGAACAGGAGGGCGGAACCAGCCACCCAGGTGCCGAGCCCAGCATGCTTTTTCCGCAACGCCAAGGAGATGGCTCCGGCCAGCGCGCCCAGACCGGAGGTGCCCATGAGCAGGCCCAGCGCGCGGGGACCGCCGTGGAGGATGCGATCCGCGAAGATCGGCATGAGCACGGAGTAGGTGGTCCCGAGCAGGCTCAATAGGCCCAGGAGCAGCAGCAGGCGGCGGATGGGCAGGCAGCGTTGGGCGAAGGAGAACCCTTCCGCTATCCGTTGCAACGGCGACCCCAAAAGGCCACGGTGGCTGGGCTTCGGGCGGTTCTCCAGCTTCAATAGCGCGGCAATGACCGCCAGGTAACTGATTGCGTTCAGGAGGAAACACCACCCCTCGCCGACAAAAGCCACCAGGATGCCCGCGACCGCTGGCCCCAGGATGCGAGCCCCATTGACCATGCTCGAATTCAGGGCGATGGCGTTCATGAGATCGTCCTTGGGCACCACCTCCGCCGCGAACACCTGGCGCCCCGGATTGTCGGCGGCATTCACGACCCCGAACAGGAAAGCTGCCGCAATGACATGCCAGAGCTGAACATGGTGGCTCAGGGTCAGGATGCCGAGGAACAAGGCGAGCCCCATGGCTGCAGTCTGAGTGCCCAGCAGCAGCCGTTTGGTCGGGATGTGGTCCGCCAGCAGCCCACCGGCCGGGGCGAGTACGAGCATCGGCAATTGGCCGATGAAGGTGACCACCCCCAGGGCAGTGGCGCTCCCCGTGAGCCGGTAGATGAGCCAGCTCTGGGCGACCATCTGCATCCAGGTGCCGATCAGGGAGATCATCTGGCCCGAGGCAAAGAGCCGGAAGTCCCGGTGGCGCAGGGCTCGGAGCGATTCGGGCAGCTTCATCATGGGTTTCTCAAAATACCGCTCGGGTCAGCGGATGGCTTTGGGGTACATCCAGGCACCCAAGGTGATGAGGCCGACCAGGACCAGCACCTCCACCAGGAGATCCAACCCCAGTCCCAGGGTGCTCTGGCCGCCCTGGATCATCAGCGCCCGCAGGGCATCCACCTGGTAAGTGAGGGGATTGGCGCGGGCGACCAGCCGCAGCCAGTCCGGCATGAGGCTGAGGGGATAGATGGCATTGCTGGCAAAGAACAGCGGCATGGTGAGGACCTGCCCAATGCCCATGAAGCGTTCGCGGGTCTTGACGATGCAGGCGATGATCAGTGAGAAGGTAGAGAAGATCGCCGCGCCCAGCACGATGAAAAGCAGCATGCCGCCGAGGGCGAGGGGCGTGAACCGCAGGTGGGCGCCCATGACCAGACCCAGCAGGCAGACGATGACGGCCTGGGATATGGCTCGGATCCCCGCCGAGACCGCCTTCCCCGTCACCAGCGCCCCGCGATAGGCCGGGCTCACGAGGAACTTGTGCAGGAGGCCGAGGTCCCGCTCCCAAATGAGGGCGATGCCATAGAAAATGGCGATGAACAAAACGCTCTGGGAGAGGATCCCGGGCAGCATGAAGTCGAGGTAGCTGAGGGCGCCTGTGGGAATGGCGCGGGCCCGGTTCATGACGACGCCGAAGATGCCCAGCCAGAGGATCGGCTGTACGGCCCTGGTCAGGAGCTCGGTGGGATCACGCTGGATCTTTTTGGTCTCGATCCAAGCGATGACCAGCACCTGCTGCGTGAAGTCCCGGCAGGCCAAGGCTGCCCGTCGCAAAGGGCCGGGTTGCCTGGAAGGGGTCCCGTCAACCAAGGCGCCGGGCCGTTCGTCGCGTCTGGGCGGTGTCACGGTAGGTTCCTCCAGTTTCAATGGCGCTGCCGGCGAAGTAGACGAAGGCGTCATCCAGCGTGTCCGCCTCGTCCGCCTCGAACATGAGCTGGGCAGGTGAACCTTGGGCGACCACCTTGCCCTGATGCATGATGGCCAATTGGTCGCAGAGGGCCTCGGCTTCCTCCATGTAGTGCGTCGTCAGCAGGATGGTGGCACCGAAGCGGGCGCGCAGTTCCTTCACGTGCTCCCAGACGGCGCGCCGAGCCACGGGGTCGAGCCCCACGGTGGGCTCGTCCAGAAAGAGCACTGATGGCCGGTGGAGGATGGCCTGGGCGATCTCCAGGCGGCGGATCATGCCCCCGCTGTAGCGTCGTACCAGGGTATCCGCCACTTCTACTAGACCGATCATGGCAAGGGCCTGCTGGATGCGCTCTTTCCGCTCGTGCCTGGGCACCGCGTACAGCCGGGCAAAGACCATGAGGTTCTCGCGGGCGGTCAGCGCGCCATCTGCGGAGATCAGCTGCGGGATGTAGCCGATCGACCGGCGCACCTCCCGGGGCTGCCGCTGCACGTCGAAGCCTGCCACCTCAGCATTGCCCGCTGTCGGCGGCAGGAGGGTGGTGAGCATCTTGATGGTGGTGGTCTTGCCGGCGCCGTTGGGGCCGAGCAGGCCGAACAGGCTCCCTGCGGGGATGGTGAGGTCCAGGTGATCCACGGCCACCAGGGCACCGAAGTTGCGGCTGAGCCCTTCGATCCGGATGGCCGCAGGGCGCGGGGCTGCAGCGGGGCCGCTCATGGCTGCGACTGCTCCGGAAGTTCTGTTTCCAGGGTCCGGCGCAGTAGTTCCAGCCCCTGGGCAAGGGCCTTCAGATCACTCCGGCTGGCGGCGGCCAGGCGCCTGGAGAGATACGCCCTGGCCTTCCCGCGCGCCAGCTCAAGGAGTGCGGTGCCCGTTTGAGTGAGTCTCAACTCCAGGCGGCGGCGCTCCTGGGGGTGCGTGTTCCGCCCCACCAGCCCGCGCTTTACCAGCCGTTCCACCATGGCCGAGGCAGTGGCGTCCTGCACACCGAGGTGCTCGGCCACCCTTGAAAGGGACGCTCCTCGGTGCCGCCCCAGGAAGGCCAGGACCCGGAACTGCGGGATCGAGAGCTGCACCTCGGCGGCGCCCCGCATCTCCCGGCGAATCACCCGCATGACCAGCGGAACGGTTTCCAGAAGGTGCCGGGCGCAGGCCTCCGCCCCCGTCTCGCCGCTTTCCTTGGGATCTTGAACCGCCGGCGGCATCGTTTCGCTCCCGTAATAGTTTGCCAAGCTAACTATATACCCGCGTCTCCTCAGCTTCAATCAGGGCCCTGTCCTTCAGGCTGAAGGACCGCTCACACGCGCATTTCGCGGTTATAGGGCTTGCCCAGTTCCGTGGGTCCACGCATGCGGGCCTTCCGGGTGAAGGCCAGCACCACGATCACCAGCACGTAGGGCAGCATCACCGCGAATTCATACGGAAATTTGATCCCACCCACCTGGATGGAGAGTTGCAGCGTCTGGGCGAGACTGAACAGGAGCGCTCCACCGAGAATGCCCACGGGATTCCAGCGGCCAAAATACACCAGCGCCACCGCGATGAAGCCACGCCCCGCCACGATGTCATCAGCGAACATCTTGGCCTGACAAAGGGAAAGGTAGGCGCCGGCGAATCCGGCCATGGCCCCACCCAGCATCAGGGCCTGGTAGCGCACCCGGTTGACGTTGATGCCCATGGTGTCGGCTGCCCGCGGGTAGGTTCCCACGGCTCTCACCTTCAGACCCCAAGGCGTCCTGAACAGGAGGTACCAACTGGTCGGCACCATCAGGAAGGCGATGTAGACCACCGGGTTGTGATTGAACAGCACGCCCCCCAGGAAGGGGATCTTCGCTAGGCCCGGGATTGCCCAGGCCGGTACCCCCTCGACGCCGGTCACGCCGCCCACGAAATGACGGGACAACGTGCCCGCGATGCCCCAACCGAACATCTGCAGGCCGATGCCCGCGATGCCCTGGGAAGCACGGAAGGTGACTGTGACCAGCGCGAACAACAAGCCAAGTAGGGCTCCGGCCGCCATGGCGAAAACAAAACCAAGCAGGTTGACATGGGCCGCCAGGGGCCCCGTCTTGATGAAGAAGGCGGGCAGGAAGCCGAGAAAGGCTCCCATGCTCATGATCCCTTCGCAGCCCAGATTGAAGATGCCCGCGCGCTGATTGAAGTTCTCGCCAAGGGCCGCCACTAAAAGGGCGACGGAGAAGGGAACGCCCAGGGAGAGAATGTTGTAAATCATGCCTCCGGAATTCATGGCTGGCCTCCGGTCTTCACGGACCGAGGAATTTTCGCGGTTCCCGAGCGCCGGAAGAACCTGGCGAATCGTTCCAGCGCGTAGGCATTGTTGATGTACATCTTGGCCGAGACGATGGCCAGGATGACCACTCCCTGAAGGACGAGAATCATGTTCGCGGGAACCCCGGCGGATCGTTGGGTCATATCGGCTCCCACGAGCAGAACGCCGAAAAAGACCGCTGCGGGCACGATGCCCGCCGGATGGAGGCCGCCAAACAGGGCGACCACGATGCCGGAGAACCCGTATCCCGACGAGATGCCCTCGATGGCCCGGTGGTGCACTCCCGACACTTCCACGGCGCCCGCCAGACCGGCAAAACCCCCGGCGAGCAGCATGGCGGTGATCAAGGATCGCTCGACGTGCACGCCAGCATATCTCGCCGCCTTCGCCTCGGCTCCGGCAGCGCGCAGGCGATAGCCCCAGGTGGTGCGCCAGAGGAGGCTATAAACACAGAACGCCAGGACGAGGGCCAGGATCAGGCCCGCATGCAGGCGGGTCTCGGGCACGATCCGGTCCAGCCAAGCCGCCTTGGGCAGCCGCATGGACTGCGGCGTGCCTGAGCCCGTCAACAGTTCGTTGGAATCGATCATGGGTCCCCGCAACAGGTACGTGTAGAACTGTGCCGCGATGTAGTTCAGCATGACCGTGCTCAGGATCTCGTTGACCCCCAGCTTGGCGCGGAGGAAGCCCGCGATGCCGCCCCAGAAGGCTCCACCCAGGGCACCCGCCATGAACATGAGTGGCAGCAGAATCACCTTCGGCGCACCAGGGAAGGCTAGAGCCATGGCCGTGGAGGCCAGGATCCCCATCAGGATCTGCCCTTCCGCGCCGATGTTCAGGATGCCACTGCGGAACGAGATCGCGATGCCGAGGCCCACGAGGATCAGTGGAATCGCCCGCACCAGCACTTCAGTGATGCCGTACTTGTCGGCGAAGGGCCCTGTGAAGATGGTGGTGTAGGTCGCGATGGGGCTGGCACCGATGGCCGTGAGGACCATGGCGCCCACCAGGGCTGCAGCCAGGGCGGCGGTGAGGATCACGCCCAAGCGGTATAGGAGCTTGATCTTATTCATTCACGACCCCCGCCATGAGCAGGCCCAGCTGTTCCCGGGTGGCGATCGCCGCGGGCAGGACCTTGAGAATCCGGCCCTTGTAGATGACGGCGATGCGATCGGACAGGTTCATGATTTCCTCGAGTTCCTCGGAGATGAGCAGGACCCCGACGCCCTCTTTCCGTCTCGCCAGCAACTGGGTGTGGATGAACTCCTGGGCGCCCATGTCCACCCCCCGGGTCGGATACACCGCCACCAGGGCCTTGGGGCAGCGGGCGATCTCCCGGGCCAGGATCACCTTCTGGATGTTGCCCCCGGAGAGGGAGCCCGTGGCCACCGAGGTGGACGAGCAGCGGATGTCGAAGCACTCGCGGAGGGATTCCGCGTTCCTCTCGATCTCGCCCAGTTTGAGGAAGCACGAAAAGCTGAATTTGGGGGAGGCATAATCCTTGAGCACCAGGTTGTCCTGCACGGAAAAGGAAGGCACGATGCCCTCGTGGTGCCGATCCTCGGGGATGTAGCCCAGGCCCGCCTCGATCATGCGGCGCGGGGAATGGTTGGTGAGGTTCTTCCCCTGAAAGTGGATCGTGCCAGACTCCACGGGCCGCAGACCCGCGAGGACATCCGCGAGTTCCCGTTGGCCGTTGCCAGACACACCCGCCAAGCCCAGCACCTCGCCGGCACGCAGCTCAAGATCCAGCCCATCCAGCGCAAGGTTCCCGCGATCACCACGCGCGCGAAGTGCCTTGACGGACAGGATCACTTCCGTGCTCTGGTCATGGCTCTCGTTCCTGGGCAGGGTCACCTCATGGCCCGTCATCAAGGCCGCCAGTTCCGCGGGGGTGTGGTCAGCAGTGGTTCCGTTGAACACCACGGCACCGTGCCGAAGGATCGTGACACGATCCGAGAGGGCCTTCACCTCATTGAGCTTGTGGCTGATGAAGATGATGGACAGTTCGGCGGTCATCCGTTTCAGGCGAGCGAGGAGATCATCCGTTTCCTGGGGCGTGAGGGCAGAAGTGGGTTCATCCAGAATCAGAAGTTGCGCCCCAAAGCAGAGCGTCTTGACCAGTTCGACCCGCTGCTGCTCGCCCACGGAGAGCTGCCAGATGTAGGCATCCGGATTGACCGGCAGCTCGTGGTGCTCCGAGATTTCCTTGATCCTTCGCCGGGCGCCGTTGAGATCCAGGTTCATGAAACGGTGGAGATTCTTGGATCCCAGGGCCACGTTTTCGACCACGGTCAGGTTGGGCACGAGCATGAAGTTCTGATGCACCATCCCGATGCCATGCGCGAAGGCAGCATTGGGGGTTTTGAAATGAACCGCCTCACCGTTCAGGGAGATCGTTCCAGAGTCCGGCTGGTAGAGTCCCGCCAGGATGTTCATCAGGGTCGATTTCCCTGCGCCGTTCTCGCCCACGAGGGCGAGCACCTCCCCCCTTTTCACTTCCAGTGACACATTGTCGCAGGCCAGGATCCCGGGGAAACGCTTGCAGATGCCGACCAGCTTGAGCTCTTGGATCGGCTCCGAAGCTGCTTGCATGAGCACTCCCACGGATCAAAGCAATCCAGCCCCGGTAGACATGCCTGTGTCTCCCGGGGCTGGTTGCCGAAAGGGCTTCTTTAGAACTTCACTTCCTTCCAGGCGATCGGCAATTTGCCCGCCTTCATGTCCTTTTCAGCAGCACCCACAGCCTTACGCACCGCGGGGGTGAGCACCGGGCCAACCTTCTCGTTGAATTTATAGGTGAAGCCGCCGTTGGCGAAGTTGAGGGGGAGATTCTCTCCGCCCAGCACCTTGGCTTCGCGCTTCGCGATGATCGCCTCCACGATGGCCGTGTAGTCATAGCTGGCGGCAGCGATGACCTTGAAACTCTCCGACATGGCCAGCTGGCTGGTGTCCTGGCCCACCCACCAGATGTTCTTGTCCCTGTATTCGGCCACGGCCCGAAGGGCTCCTGTCGCCTGCTGGGAGGCCCCAGTGAGGACGTCGGCCCCTGCCTTTATGTCGGTATGCGCCAATTCGGCGGCTTTCACGAAATCGCCGAAACTACCGGTGTAGGCCAGCTTGATATCAGCCTTGGGATTGACGGACTTCACGCCCAGGTAGAACCCGCGGTTGTAGCGGGCCGAATCGCCCCCGTCCACGGGACCGACGTTGCCAATGACGTTGGCCTTGGTCACCAGGCCCGCGATGATCCCGTTCAGATAGCCGGTCTGCTCGCTTTCCGGCATGTACGTGAACACATTCTTGGGACCGATGTCGGCGCTGGTTCCGAAGGCGAAAGAGGTCTTGGGAAACTCCTCGGCCATCTCCAGGACCAGGTTCTTGTACTGAGCGCCATGGCAGATGATGATCTCGAAGCCTTTGGAGGCGTACTGGCGGGCAGCGGAGCCAGCGTCCACAGGCTTCATCTTCTCGCTGTAGCTGTACTCGACGAGGGCATTGCCGTATTTCTTCTGGGTCACCTTGATGGCGTCGTGCATGGCCTGACACCAGCCCTTGTCATCCACGGTGGATTCGACGATGAGGGCAACCCTGACCTTGGCCCGGGGAGCGGCCAGCAACCCGCTCACGAACGCGAAAGTGGCGGCTGTTGCGAGTAAGAATCTTTTCACTGTGGGCCTCCTGGAGGCGGAAAGTTGTAACAACGTTAGCAGGAGGAAGTTTTCCATGGTCAAATTTTTATTCCCACCTGATAAATTATTATCCATCATGAACGTGGGGTTTCCGAATGGCCGAAAAAGAGACTGCAAGAGAGGGTTTCATGAGCGCCGCAGGCACGATCGATTCGAGCGCAGCCAATCCCTCCAAAGAGCAGTTGCTGCGCCATCTCCGCAGAGCCAACGCGATCGCCAGTAGGGCTGTCGCCATGGGCCACCATCCGTTCGGAGCCCTCCTGGTCGGGCCTGACCATGAGGCCATTCTCCTGGAACAGGGCAACGTAGGCACCGTGAATCATGCGGAAGCGGTGCTGGCCCGCGCGGCGGACACGAACTTTACTCCAGCCTATCTCTGGGAATGCACCCTGTACACCACTGTGGAACCCTGCGCCATGTGCGCGGCGACCCAGTACTGGGCCAACATCGGTCGTCTGATCTATGGCCTGGGCGAGCGCCGCCTGCTTAAACTCACCGGCAACCACGGCGAAAATCCCACCCTGGACATCCCGGCCCGTTACATCTTCGAGCACAGCCAGAAGGTTATTCACGTCATCGGCCCCATCCCGGAAGTGGAAGAGGAAATCGCTGAACTGCACCGGAACTTCTGGCAGCGCTCGTAGGCACTGCGCTACATCATCATCCTGTGAGGCAGGCTTTCGATGCGGGCGGCCGGGGTGATGATCTGGTAATTGAGCTTGCGTTGCAGCTCGCGGAGGGTGTTCGCACCAGCATAGGTCATGCCGGAGCGCAGTCCGCCGACAATATCGGCGATGATCTCGTCCTCGTCCTCGCGGAAGGGGACCTGGACGGAAACGCCCTCGGCGGTCTTCCAGTCGGTGAGACCGCCCAGATGGTCCTCAGCCACTTCCCGGCTGGCCATGCCGCGGTAGACCTTGTGGGTAGGCGCTCCACTGGCATCCAGGAGCGGCTCACCGGGCGTCGGACGCGTACCCGCGAGCATGCCGCCCACCATCACGAAGTCCGCCCCGAAGGCCAGGGCCTTGACGATGTCGCCCGGCGTGCGGATCCCACCATCCGCGACGATGGAGCGGTCCGCGCGGGCGCATTCGCTGATGGCGGTGAGCTGGGGCACCCCGAACCCGGTCTTGATGCGCGTCGTGCAGACGCTGCCAGGACCGATGCCGACCTTGACGATGTCAGCGCGCACGGAAGCCAGGTAGTCCGCGCCCGCATAGGTCGCCACATTACCCGCCATGATGCATTCGTTGGGGAGCATCTGACGCATAGCCTTGATCATCTTCCCTACGTATTTCGCATGGCCGTGGGCCACGTCCACGCAGAAGTACTGGGCACCCGCGCCCTTCAGTGCCTCGACCCGCTCCATCTCCT
>JANYIU010000310.1 GCA_025361955.1 Holophagaceae bacterium | reverse complement strand
CCGCATCCGGCCTGGGACCCAACTCCATCGGAACCTGGATCACCAATGGATCAAGGCCCTGAGGGCGGCCAAGGTGGACCGCCGGATTGCGCTGCGCGCCCTCCTGGACTTTCCCGAAGGGGGCGTCCGTTTGCGCCTGGAGGACGAAGCAGGTCATGCTGCGGAAGCCTCGGCTACTGGCGATTTCGCACCCGCCCGGGATCCGGAAGCCGCCTGGAAGGCGATTCAGGAATCCCTATCGCGTCTGGGCGACACCCCCTTTGTTCTGGCGGAACTGCACGCGACCGAGTCCCGTTTCGTGCCCAAGAGTTGTCTCAACGCCCTGCGCCGGGCGGCTGCAGAGGCCCTGTGCCAGACCCCTCGGAGGAGAGCAGCCCGCAGGGTTCCGTCGCTGAAGCTCCCGGCACTGCCTACGCTCGAATTGGATTACACCTGGAACGTGGCCAATAAGTTCGCCCGCAGCTTCTACGCAAGGGTAGGAGCGGAGGTCCTGGAGCCAGCGGCAGAATTGCACACGGACCTGAATGGGCGGGTGGTCATGACCACCCGCCACTGCCTCCGGTACGAACTGGGGTGGTGCCCGGGCCATCCCAACCCCGCCCCCTGGCAGCAGCTGCCTGAACCTGAAGGACCACTCTTTCTCGAAAACGGCCCTACCCGCCTAGCGTGCCGCTTCGACTGCGTCCGTTGCCGGATGGAGTTGGTTCTCAGTCCACCAAGATGCGCTGCCACGAACCTATTCGGGGGAGTTCCCTGCGCGGAGATTCCAGACTGCCCCTGAACGGATACCATCTAGGATCATAGAAATGAATGATGTCGTCATCCTTGGAGGCGGACCTGCTGGGCTCATGGCTGGGATAGTCGCGGCCAAGAGTGGCGCCAGGGTGCTGATCCTCGAAAAGATGCGTGAACCCCTGCGCAAGCTCAAGATCACCGGAAAGGGCCGGTGCAACCTCACCAATACTGCGGATCTGCGGGCCTTCCTAGCCGAAATTGGTCCGCAGCCGAATTTCCTGAAACCAACCTTCCATCGGTTCTTCAACAATGACCTGATCGCGTTTTTCCAGGAGATCGGCGTCCAGACAGTGGTGGAGCGAGGTGGTCGCGTCTTCCCTGAAAGCAACTCGGCCGTGGATGTCGCGACTCGGTTGCTGGCTCATGCCAAAACCTGTGGGGTAGTAATCAAAGACGACAGCCGGATCAAGCGGATCATCGAGGAAAACGGTCAGATTACCGGGGTTGAACTGGCCACCGGCGCAATCATCCACGGGAAAGCGTTTGTCCTGGCCACCGGGGGATCCTCATATCCAGCCACCGGATCATCTGGCGATGGCTATGCCCTTGCCCGAAGGCTCGGACACCGGGTCACGCCCATCCGGCCGGCTCTGGTCGGCGTCGAGACCGAGGGCGAATCCGCCAGAAATCTGCAGGGATTGAGCCTGATCAACACCCGGGTGAATGTCTGGCTCGAAGGCAGGAAAGTCGGGGACGAATTCGGAGAACTGCTGTTCACGCATTTCGGCCTTTCGGGTCCCATCATCCTGACGCTGAGTCGCCGCTATAACGATGCCCTCCAGGAGGGGAAGGAGGTCGTCTTTTCCATCGATCTGAAACCTGCGCTCGATGACCAGAAACTTGACCAGCGACTCCGGCGCGATCTGGACGAGAACGGGAAAATGAAGCTGGCGAACCTATTCAAGCAGTGGCTGCCGTCCAAGTCGATCCCCGAATTCTTCAGACTGCTCGAGCTGGACGGGAATAAATGGGCCAACCAGGTCAGTGCCGATGAAAGGAAAAAGATCCGTATGCTGATGAAGGATTTCCGCTTCCGGGTCACGGCCCTGCGCCCGTTCAGCGAAGCTATCATCACGGCGGGCGGCATCAGCCTCGAACAGATCCATTCCAAAACACTGGGTTCCCGCCTCTATCCCAATCTCTTCTTCGCCGGCGAAGTGCTGGACCTGGACGCCAACACCGGTGGCTACAATCTGCAGATCGCCTTCTCCACGGGCGTGATGGCCGGCGAACAGGCTGCGCGGTCGGCTGCGGGGGGTTCTGTCGCAAAATGGGCGATGGTCAATGACCAGCCAGCTGAAGGTCAATCAGGCGCCCACTCCGAAGGGCGTTTCGATCCGAACTGAGGCGAGAGCCCTGGGTTTCCTTCAGAAACCCTTCCGGATCGCAGAACTTGCGCAAGAATTGGTGAGAACCCTTCAAGTCCGTTAGAACCCAAGGGGAAGTAAGGGGAGGTTGGTCCGGCAGTACGGCCGTCGTTCTAAACGCCATTTCGCCCCCCCACCGAAGCAGAGCAGGCTTCTGGCGCGCCGATTGGGTGGGTGTGGCAGGCGATCTTCCTACCGCGCGAAGCTTACAGGAGCATCCCGCGAGGTGAGCGGAATGGTCCGTCACGAGTCTGCGGCGGCGCAATGGCTCAGTGACGATCCTGGTCGCTCTCCGGCGATAGTGGCCAGGGAAGCGCGCCGCGTCCGTTGATCGTGGTTCCTCCGTGCAAGAACATCGCGCCATTGGCGATGAAGTCGGCCGGGAAGTTGAGCTTCGGCGTGCTGA
>JANYIU010000254.1 GCA_025361955.1 Holophagaceae bacterium | reverse complement strand
TCAATCACTTGGAGCCCTCCGCCGGAGGAGCGGTACTTGGCTGGCCGAGGTCGCCCTGATTGGACCCGCTAATCTTGCCTGGTTCGCGGGTGAAGGGGCCCAGGTCTTCGGTATTGGTGGGATCTCCGTCACACTTCAGCTCATAGGTGGCCTTGGAGGACTTGCCCTGGTAGGACTGACCCCAGGGATCTTTGGGGGGCATGTTGGAGGCGATGAGATTCTCTTTCACCAGGGGCGAATTGGGCTCGACCATGGCTTCGAAACTGCCAAAGTCCGGGTACTTGCCGTGTTTGAGGTAGTACTGATCCAGCCCCTCGGACACGATTTTCAGGTTATCCGCAGCCTTGAGATGCCTCGCCTTCGCCGAATACTTCGTGTACTGCTTGACGCCCAGCGTAGCGATCACCGCGATGATCATCATGGCGATCAGCAGCTCGAGCAGCGAGAAGCCTCTTTGGCGATGGGAGGAGCTCATGGCAAGGATTCAGTTCCTGGAAAATGAACGATAGAGATAGCCTCGGATAATACTACCCAAGCAACCCAGTGTGCCACAGATGGCTAAAGTTTCAAGGAGTCATCCGTCGCCATCGCCATCGCCGCTGTCCTTGGCGGGGAAATCCACTGGATGAGGGTAGGCCGTACGCAGGGTCTCGACGCCCCCGAGTTCCTGCAGCCAGTACCGGTAGGCCCGGAAGCTCATGCCCAGCAGCCGTGCCGCCCGGGTCTTGTTCCCATCGCAGCGCTCCAGGGCCTTGAGCATGAGGTGCCCCTTCAGGGTCGTGAGCCAGGTCTCCAGGTCGAAGCCCAGGGCTGGAATCTCCGTAAAGATACGCTCCGGTTCCCTTCCTTCGGTCTTGCCCATTAGATTGTCGGGAAACAGCTCGGTGCCCACGGGTCCGCCTGGGTTCAGGGCGACACAGCGCTCCATGAGGTTTTCCAGTTCGCGGACATTGCCCCGGAAGGGGTGACGGCGAAGGACTTCCATGGCCTCATCGGTGAGGTTCATGGGGGGTTTCCCTAGTTTCCTGCAGAACTTGGCCAGGAAATGATCTACCAGGATCGGCAGGTCTTCTTGTCGTTCCCGCAGGGGAGGCATCTCGATATGCAGAATGTTCAAGCGGAAGAAAAGGTCCTGGCGGAACAGGTTTGCCTCAGCCAGGCGATGGAGATCCCGGTTGCTGGCTCCGATGATCCGCGCGTCCACGGGCCGCTCCCTGGTATCTCCCAGGCGGCGGATCCGGCGTTCCTGGAGCACCCGCAGCAGCTTGACCTGAAGGGGCAGGGGCATCTCCCCGATCTCGTCCAGAAAGAGGATGCCCCCCTGAGCCTCCTCGAAAAGACCCCGTTTGGAGCCGGTAGCCCCCGTGAAGGCGCCCTTCTCGTAGCCGAAGAGTTCAGATTCCAGCAAATTCTCGGGCAGGGCACCACAGTTCACGGCTACGAAAGGCCCCTTGGAGCGTTCCGAATAACGATGAATCAGCCGCGCCACGACCTCCTTGCCCGTCCCACTCGCCCCGGTGATCAGCACGGTGGTGTCCGCCCGGGCCACCTTGCCCACCAGGGCCTGGATCTTCCGGATGGTTTCCCCGACACCGATGAGATCCCCAATGTTGGAGATCTCGTAGTTGGAGGACGGCGGGGAAACAGCGAAAATGCTCTTCAGGACCTTGGTGAGCTCCTGGATATCGTTCTTGGTTTTAGTGAGGAAATCGACGGCCCCCAGGTTCAAGGCATGGACCGTAGTCTCCGTGGTGGCGAAGGCGGTCATGATGACCACCGGTGTCTCCAGACCCCGTTCCTTCATCCAGACCAGGAGATCGATACCCGAACCGTCCTTGAGACGAAGATCCGAGACGATGGCATCGAAAGTCTGCTCTGAGAGAATCCGGATGGCCTCCGCGAGTCCACTGGCCGGTTCGGTGTCGAACCCCGCCGGTTCAAGGCCGATCTGCAGCACATCCCGGAAGCCAGGTTCGTCTTCGACCAGGAGTACGTGCTTGCGCGAGGCGGGAGTCATGGGCGGCCTGTGACGTGATGCGTCAGTATGCGCGATTTGAGCTCCGACTTCCATCATTGACGCCCCTGGGCAATTGGGAAACCATCCCATCCATGCGCTTTCTCCTGAGCCGAACCGATGCCCTCGGGGATCTAGTCATCTCCCTGCCCGTCATGGAGCGGATCCTGTCGAGACAACCCCTAGCCGAGGTTCATTGGCTGGTCCAGCCGCACACCGCACCCATCCTCAAAGCCCTAGCGGGCGTGGCTGGCGTTCATCTGCGGGAGCAAGGCCAGGATCTGGAGAAACTCATGGCCCGCATCGTGCCGGAGGCAGTCTTGAACCTCAGTCATCGGGACGGCGCGGTGATAACCGCGGCCAAGAAGGCTGGAGTGCCGGTCCGGGTCGCCCGCTCCCGCGGCAGGCAAATATGGGAAGCCACCCATGTCCTCTGGAAGGGCAGATACGGCTCGGGCCGTCATGAAGCTCAGAATGTGCTGGACTTCCTCAAACCCTGGCACTGGGAGGGCGGGGTGCCAGCCTGCCCGCAGCTGGTTCTCACTGAGGAAGAGCAAAGGCAGGGCCTCTCATCAGACCCTCGACCTACCCTGGGGCTGATTCTTCAGGGCAGCGGAGCCGGGGCCTACCCTTCCAAGCGCTGGTGGGAAGCCACGATCCCGGTCCTGGCAAAGGCCGGATGGAACCCCGTGATCCTCTCCCCTCCTGAAGCGAGTCCCTTGGAGCCCACGGATCTGCGGGGGCTCATGGCGAGGCTCATGTCCTGCCATGCGGTGCTGGGTCCCAGCACAGGCCCCTTGCACCTCGCCTCGGTCCTGGGGCTTCCCGTCTTGTGTCTCATGGGACTGCGCGTGCATCACGGACCGGATCGGTGGGCCCCCCTTGGGCCCCGGGTCCAGATCATCCAATATCCCGGACCCGAAGCGGATCTGTCTGGCGGTATGGACCGC
>JANYIU010000246.1 GCA_025361955.1 Holophagaceae bacterium | reverse complement strand
GCGGCCAGGGCACCCTCGCAGGCAGCGTGGTCGCCGTCCATGAAGTGGATGCCTGTCAGGACTCCTTTGGGATCTGCTTGCAAGGTTACCTCCCTCGTTCCGTGTCCGCCATTGCCATGATTGCCATGATTGCCATGTCTGGGTCGCAGTTACTTGCCGGAGGCTTTGGCCGCTTCCGCCGCCTTCTGTCGCTTCTCCTCGATATCCTTCCAACGCACTCCGTAGATCGCGAAGTCGGGGCAGTAGAGACCGCAGAGATCACAGCCCGTGCAGTCCTCGGGACGGCCGAGCGCCGGGTAGTGATAGCCCTTGGCGTTGAAAGTCCTGGAAAACTCCAAGGCGTGAGTGGGACAGAATTCGATGCAGTAGGAGCATCCCTTGCAGACTTCGGTCTTTACGAAGACAGTGCCTTTGCCCTTCTTAGGTTCGTTGACAGTCATGTGCTTTGGCCCCCCAACGCCGATGCGAAAAATCCTACACCCGACCCGGCAGGGTAACAAGCCAAAAAAAGCCCCAGAATCCTTCAAAAAACGATTATTATTGAAATAATGACTACGGTTACATTATAAAAATGATACGAAGAATTTTGTTCATGGACGTTCATTGTTCTGCCTATCTTGACGGTTAGCATAGGTTTGTCAGGGTTGTTTGCATCCCGTCAGCCGGCGCTCGACCCTCGCCATGGTTTCGATGATGGCATCGGCAGTAAAAATACTTCCACAGGCCGAGCTGGCCCTTTCAGGAGACGCGAAAGCATCCGTGCCTTCGCGGCAAGTCGATTGATTGCGACGGACCCTGAATCACGCAACGGGAATCAGGGCTTTCGGTCCGGGCAGTTCCGGATCTCCGGAGTAGCGTACCCGTTCAAGGAACAACCCTGAGGATGGAGCCGCGTTCTCCGCCCAGTGCAGCGTCGCCTGGGGCGTGGGCCTCAGCAGGTCCCGGACCAGGGTTTCGGGCTTCTCGCGTCCCAGCCCGCAGAGCACGGCCGCACCCACCAGGCGTCTCGCTTGGCGTCTCAGGAAGTGTCTGGCCGTGATTCTCAGAAGGATAAGCGAACCCTCGCGGACACATTCGCAGGACCGGATCTGGCAGCGGGAATCCTCGCCAGGCTCCAGATCCGCGAAAGCCGCCATGTCATGGGGCCCTTCGAAGTGCTTCCAGGAGGCGGCGAGGGCCGCCAGATTCAGATGGCTTTTCACCCACCACAAGTAAGGCTTGGCGAAGGCACTGCGGCGGAGACTGATCTGATACAGGTAGCTGCGCTCAAGAGCGTCGTGGCGTGCGTGGAACGCAGGGCTGCAAGCGACTATGGAGCGCACCGCGATATCGGCGGGGAGTCCTTCATCCAGCTTGCGCTGCAGTTCCGCGGCGGTGGGTGCCTTCCCTCCGGCCAGATGAAGATGTGCCACCTGGCCCGCGGCGTGGACACCGATATCCGTGCGACCCGCGCCGGCAAGTGTCAGCACGCGAAACCCTGCTTCCAGCAGCACCCGTTCCAGAGCCCCAGTCACGGTACGGATGCCCTGGGCGCTCTGGCGTTCGCCCTGCTTCTGCCATCCGTGGTAGCGGCCTCCGTCGTATTCCAGGAGCAGCCGGTAGGCGTTTTTGGGGCTGGCTGCCGTCATGCTGGCAAGGGAAGAATGCGCCGCACTTCGCCCAGGAACAGATCAGGGTCGTGGATGGGTTTGGAGATGTAGTGCTCCGCGCCGGTCTCGGCGAGGAAGCGCTCCCGGTCGCCGAACATGGCATGAGCGGTAGCCAATATCACCGGGACCCTGGCGGTCTCAGGTTTGGATTTGAGGAGCCGAGTGATGAAGATGCCGTCCACCTTCTGCCCTTCGTGGGAGGAGCGGGACAGGCTGATGTCCATGATGATCGCGTCCACAGTTCCGCTGGCCGCGAGCTGGAGGATCTCCGCCACGTCTTCGGATACGAGTACTTCGTAACCACCCTTGCGGGTAAGCACTACCTTCATGAACTTGACGTTGATGGCATCGTCCTCGACGATGAGTATTTTTTGGGGCATCCGGGGACCTCAATGGGTCTTAAGAATACTATGTTTGGCTAGGTTCCAATCTTTGATCCGGGGCTCTTCCTGGCCGTCTGGCTTCGAGGGCTCCCAGGACTTCATCCGGAACCTGGAGCGTCCCCCTGCCGCTGCCCAGAGCAAGCCCTGGTTTGTTTGCCCCGTGATAGTCGCTGCCGCCGCAGGGCACCATGTCAAGTTTGCGGGCCAGATCGCAGAAATACCGCTGCTCCGCAGGGCCGTATTCTCCATAGTAAGCCTCGAATCCCACGATTCCCTGCCGCTTGAGATCCAGCATCGCCTCCTCCCAACGGAAGCCGCGGTTGGAGGAGCGACCGGGATGGGCCAGGACCGCGACTCCTCCCGCGTCCGAGATCCAGCGGGCGACTTCTCCGGGAGCGAGCACCCGGAAGGGGACATGGCCGGGACAGCCATCTCCGATGAGGCGCGCGAACGCATCCTGGCGGCTTCCTGCCGCACCGCGATGAACGAGGGCCTTGGCGAAATGGACCCGGGACAGGAGGCGGGTGGGGGCCATTGCGGCCACTTCCTCCAAGGTGATGGTGATCTTCAGGGCTCGCAGCCGTTCGATCATCCCGGCATTGCGCTGCTCGCGTCGGCGGCGGATATCGTCGATGCGCTGCTGCAGTCGCGGAGCCCAAGGATCGATGAAGAGTCCCAGGATATGGAGCTCCATGTTCATGAATTGGCAGCTCAGTTCCAGGCCGGGGATCAGTCGGGTCTTGACCAGGGGTTGGGTCGCAAGAAATCCTGGCAAGCCGCTCAAGGTATCGTGATCGGTCAGCGCGAGGGCCGCGAGACCAGCCGCATCCGCCCGTCTTGCCAGGGCTTCGGGTGCGTCCGTACCATCAGAGAAGAGGGAGTGGCAGTGGAGATCGATCACATTCCGACCGCGCAGACAGGTGGAGCAAATGGAACCGGATCGGTGCAACCGATCCCGGCTTCGAAAGGATAGGTCATGGTGCGGACACTTGCTTGTTCGCGCGATAGAGGGCCGCGAGCATCACCGCGACCGCTTGGAACAGTGCCGGAGGAATCATCTTGTTGATATCCAGGGGCTCCAGAGCCGCGAGGAGATCAGGATCGCGTTCCACGGGGATCTTGTTTTCCCGGGCAAGGTTGAGGATCCTTTCGGCCAGTAACCCTTTTCCTTTCGCTACCAACCTGGGGGCGGCGTCCAGGAAGGGCGCTTCAGGCTGGTAGCGTAGAGCGACGGCGCTGAGTCTTCGCGTCATTCCTGGAGCTTACTGGATCAGTTGGGAGGCGGTCTCGTCATCTTCGAGCTCGTCCATGGCCAGGCGGCGGAAGATCTGCATATCCGCTAGGGACATGAGGCTGATATAGGCGAAACCA
Organism: Holophagaceae bacterium; assembly: GCA_025361955.1. Lineage (GTDB taxonomy): Bacteria > Acidobacteriota > Holophagae > Holophagales > Holophagaceae > UBA1801. The sequence goes on along the minus strand of JANYIU010000246.1, from coordinate 2,108 downwards.
CTGAAGAAGAGCCAGAGGAAGGGCACGGAAGCCCATTTCTGGATGTAGATGGCCACCAGCAGCGCCACAAAGTAGTAGATGGCGAAGGCCAGGTCGAGGAAGGTGATGAGGCTCTTGGGCACCTTGTAGGCCCGTTTGCTGATGGCCTTGCCATTCTCGTCCACACCCAGCTTGGGGGTGCGCTTGAACTCAATGTCGTCGGTGAAAAAGCCTTCCAGCACAGCCTTAGCCTGGTTCAGGCCGAGGCCGATGCCGAGGCTCATGAGGCAGGGGATGTACTTCAGGCGCTTGGTCCAGTTCTTGTTGTTCTTGACCTCGCGCTGGGACAGGCCGAAGTAGAGACCCACGCTGACGGCGTTCAGCAGGAAGAAGGGGCCATCCGTGAGCAGGAGTGTTTTCGCAGGCGTCCCGGCGCGGAAATACATGCATGGGACCATGATGATCGCAAGCACCACCATCAGCAGGTAGTTGCAGTTGGCCGTGAGATGGAACCAGCACTCGGCCTTGGTGTGGAGGCTTTCCTTGCTGGTGAGGAGGGTCTTCATGAGTTTGCGGATGACCTGGGCGTTGCCCTTGGCCCAGCGGTGCTGCTGACTTTTGAAGGCGTTCACTTCCACGGGCAGTTCGGCGGGAACCACGAGGTCCTTGAGGTAGACGCCCTTCCAGCCCTTCAACTGGGCGCGGTAGCTCAGGTCGGCATCCTCGGTGATGGTGTCGTGCTCCCAACCGCCAGCATCGGCGATGGCGGAGACGCGCCACATGCCGGCGGTGCCTGAGAAATTGAAGAAGGCGTTGGAGCGATGTCGAGCCGTGTGTTCGAAGATGAAGTGACCGTCCAGAAGGATGGCCTGGACCTGGGTCAGCAGCGAGAAGTCGCGATTCAAATGATCCCAGCAACCCTGGATGAAGGCGATCTTGTCGTCGGCGAAATGGGGCACGGCTATGCGCAGGAAGTCCTCGGTGGGGAGGAAATCCGCGTCGAACATGGCCACAAACTCGCCCTTGGCGATCTTGAGCCCGTTGTCCAGCGCACCCGCTTTATAGCCGGTGCGGTCCGCGCGGTGGATATAGCTGATGTCGAAACCAAGGAGGCGGTAGCGGTCGCAAATGGCCTGAGCCACCGTGACGGTCTCGTCCGTGGAGTCATCCAGCATCTGGATCTCGAGCTTCTCTTTGGGCCAGTCCACGCGGACCACGTAGTCCATGAGGCGCTCGACGACATTCATTTCGTTAAAGACCGCCAGCTGGATGGTGACCTTGGGCTCGAAGTCGGGGCCGCCTTTGGGCTGAGGCACGTCTTTCTTGTGCCGGTAATACAGGAGCAGCATCCAGAGTCGATGTGCACCATAGATGCTCAGAATTGTCAGGATCGTGAAGTAGGTGGTGAGCACAACCGTGCGGACGATTTCCATCGCTTTCCAACCCTCCCCGCCTGCCCGTGCAGACGATTTTTCAATTCTGCCAGTGTTTCGCCCAAAAATCTTTACATCTTTCAGGGAATACGTTGTAAAAATACTTGTCGTTTTAAGTTAAATGCCAAATCCCCTTGGATCGGCACCGGTTCTCTCCAGCGAGCACGAAGGCAATAATCCGAGCTCACAGCCAAGACCGTTGGTCGCTAGGAGATCAAGGCCAGACACTTAGCTACAAGATATATTATCTACTCATCAAATTTCCAGATGGAGACCCTTTGGTCTATCGTAGGGTGTTCGAGCAAGGGAGGTCCTGGACATGGAAACGATGCGAGATCCTCCCGCCATGAACACCTCGAAGCCTACCGGGCTTTGGCGTTTCGGTAAGGCAGCCGTCTCCGGAGGCTTCTCCCGCTGGGGACTCCACCTCATATTGGCCTGGGTCGCTTTTGATGCCCTGTCCGGTACCGCTTGGGCGCTACACCTGAAGGGGCTGGCCCAGTGGAGTGCGCTGCCCAATTATTGGGGGGAGTTGCTTACCGCTCGAGATGTCTGGGAACTCCTGGAGAATGGAGGTCTCAAGCAGGATCCGCTAGGGGCCTGGGCCCCCATGATCGGCTTCCTGGCTTTGGTCTGGGTTTTCTGGGCGGGCTGGCGGGTCCAGACCAAGGCCGTGGATCTGCCCGCGCGGCTGGG
>JANYIU010000239.1 GCA_025361955.1 Holophagaceae bacterium | reverse complement strand
GCCGGGGAACTCATTTTGATCCCCGGGTTGTAGATGCGTTCCTCTCAATGATTGGAAGAATCTAGGTTTTCCAGGAGTGTGAGCGGATGGTTAAGACCTTAGGAAAAACAAGGGATGGGTTGCCGCCCAGCAAGTTACGCTTGGGCTCAGTCAGATCGTTGGTATTGCTGCTCTGCTTCAGCAGCCTTGGACTGATGGCCACCCGCCAGTGGCAGGACCTGAGACGAAGCGACCGTTATTTGAATACTTCATTGATCGCCCAATCAAGTGCCGATTACAGTGCGAGTCGGCCTACCAACCTGGCAGCTCAAGTTGGCCTGGGTGTCATTGAGGATATGGTTCGCGACAGCCAGCCTGACTTCGCAAACCTGCCAGTCCGTTTGAATTCGGTCCATGCGCTGCTGCAAGCCTTCATCCATAGTGAAACGTCTTTGCCAGGGCTCAGGGACTCCAAACTCAGTATCCAAATCCCCGCGCCCGAAAAGGTCCACTCAACTCAACCTGCTGTGCACCCCTCATGGGCCCATGACCCCAACAATTCGCCCACGGCGCTTGCTTCAGCATCCAACCAAGGTCTTGATTCCGAGCCTAAGGCATCCCCCAAGGCTAAGGCCACCGATAGCCGTGATCCTCAAAAGGCAAGCGCACCAAAGGCCGATAAGGCCGATAAGACCGATAAATCCGGTAAGTCTGATAAGTCAGATAAATCTGATAACTCAGGTAACTCAAGTAACTCCAAAAAGGGGTGAAAACCTTATTGGAATCGACCAGTCCATGCCTCCTTTTTCCAGAACGAGTGGAGAGGATTTAGCATGGTCCGGGTCCTCGGTTTTCATCCCCTGTATTCTGTCAATCCCTTTTCAATTGGGGGAGACGGGAGGAAGAAGATCTGGAGAGAGAACCCCACAAGTCCAAAGCCAAGCTTATTTTTCCCCCGACGATAATTCGCTTGTACCCTTGGACACAGTCAAGGCATGGATAGATCTACGTCTTGGGCGCTGCGAGCCAAGCCACCAGCACAGAAATAAAATACAGCCCTAGCAGGATGACGCTGAAGAAGATCGTCGTCACCACAACGTCGCCGGGGGTCATGAAGGCGCTCACGAACACGATGAGCAAGGTCGCGTGTCGCCAGAATTTCAACATCCAGCGCGCGGTCACCAGGCGGAACCTGGTCAGGAAGTAGACCAGGACGGGCAGTTCGAAGGAGACTCCAGTCAATAACAGCGTGTAGAGAAACAGGTCGAGGTAGCTGTCGATGTGAATATTGGCGCGCAAACCAGCGGCTCTGGTCTCTTGGAACAGGATGTCCCCCAGGAACTTGAAGGCCTGGAAATAGGCGAAAAGGACGCCAAGCATGAACATCAAGCTGGTAATGCCCACGAAGGGGATGACCATGCGCCGCTCCCGCTCAAAAAGCCCCGGTCGTATGAAGGCCCAGAACTGGTAGAAGAGGAACGGCGCGCTCAGGAAAGCTGCAGCCCAGAGGCTGAGGCGCATCAGACTGAAAAAGGGTTCGGACAGATCCGTGAAGGCCCAGGGCTGAATGCTGGTGATCGATTGGCCTGTCTGCCGCGCCATGGCTTCCAGAAACGGGAGCTGGACCCAGTGCCAGAGGGTGAAACGTAAAGGCGCGATCCCCTTGAGGAAGGGAACATGGTCTTGCAAGCCAAAGGGGAAACTGTAGGTGATCGCGAAGGCCACCACCACGATGACGAGGCAACGAATCAGCCTCACCCGCAGCTCCTGCAGGTGTTCCCAGAAGGTCATCTGATTGGGGGGGGGCAGGGCCATGGTCACAAACAATCAGCGATCAGCCCACACCGGGCTCGATCGCTGGAAAGCCTATTTCTTGTCGCTATTGGAGGGATCTTCCTTAATGGCATCCGTGATCTCACGGCTCGCCTTCTTGAATTCCTGGATGCCCTTGCCAAAAGCCTTGCCGAGTTCAGGCAGTTTCTGGGGCCCGAAGAAGATCAGCAGCAGAATGCCGATCAGTAGCATTTCGGTAAGGCCGAGATTTCCCATGGTCCACTCCAGCGCAGATTATTGACCGTATTGATCATGATAAGGATGGATCAGCCATCGGAACAATTGGAATCATAGGCCGACGGGAAGTCGGCCGATGGAGTGGTAGATCCACCCCTCGGCCTTCATGGTCTCGGGCCGGAAGAGATTGCGACCATCGAACATGACCTTGGCCTTGAGCCTCTCTGCCACTGCCTTCAGGTCGGCCTGCTGATATTGCGGCCACTCGGTGGCGATCAGGAGGGCATCCGCGCCTTCGCATGCGGCCATGAAATCCTCGGCATAGCGGACCTTGTCCCCGATTCTGGCCTTGACGTTGGGCATGGCCTCGAAATCGTGGACGATCAACTCGGCCCCTTGACCTACCAGGTTCTCAATGAGCTCGAGAGCCATGGCCTCCCGGATGTCGTCGGTGTGGGCCTTGAAGGCCAGTCCCCATAATACGAACCGCTTGCCGGCCAAACCGGCGGTGGCCCCGGTGACACACCCATAGTGCTCGCGCACCTTCCGGGCAAGGACCTGCTTCTGGTGACGATTCACTTCCACCGTGGCTTCAAGAGAACGCAGACTCTGGCCATTCTCCCGGGCGATCTTGAGGAGGGCTTGCAGATCCTTGGGGAAGCAACTGCCGCCGAACCCCGGTCCGGGATTCAGGAAGTACTTGCCGATGCGGTGATCGCTGCCGATCCCCACCTTCACAAAATCCACATCGGCACCCACCTTCTCGCAAAGGGCGGCGATCTCGTTCATGAAACTGATGCGGAGGGCCAGCATGGCGTTCGCCGTGTACTTGGTCATCTCAGCGCTGGGAGGATCCATCCGGAACCACTTGCCGCCCTCGGGATTGCGCTTCCGGGCGGCGTCGAGATGGGCTTGGTAGAGCCCTTTCATGATGGCTTCCGCGTAGTCGGTGCGGCAGCCTATCACCACGCGATCCGGGAGCAGAAAATCGTCGATGGCGCAACCTTCGCGCAGGAACTCAGGGTTGGAGACCACCTCGAAGGCCTGATCTGTCTCGGCGGCCATGGCGGCGGTGACCTTGGCGGCGGTGCCCACCGGGACGGTACTCTTGTCCACCACGATGAGCGGCTTGGCGTCTTTGGCGCGAAGGTGCATGTGCCTGCCGAGCTCCTTGGCCACGGCAATCACGAACTGGAGATCGGCGCTGCCATCCTCACTCTGGGGCGTTCCCACACAGATGAAGGCGGCGTGCGCGACCGCAATGCCTTCCTGCATGTCGAGGGTGAACTTCAACGCGCCGGACTCCTGGTGCTTCTTCAAAAGTTCGTCCAGGCCTGGCTCGTAGATGGGCGAGATGCCTTGGCGAAGCTTCTTGATCTTGGCCACATCCACATCGACGCCAATGACGCTGTGGCCGGATTCCGCGAAGCCCACGGCCGCGACCAGCCCCACATAACCCGAACCGATGACCATTACCTGCATGATTCCATCCGCGAAAAAGCTTGGCTGACACCAAGGCGTTACAGCCTCGCAGTGTACCTGGCGCACCTGGAAAGCGCGAGGCTTGATAAGATGCCCGATAGGGGGTTCGCATGTTCTTGGCGATAGCGGTGGACAATCAAGGCACCAATCTATGGGAAGTCGCGCTGCACGGGGGCACGGTCTCCAAGGTGGTGCTTCTGCTGCTGGCGACCTTCTCCATCATCAGCTGGGTGATCATCCTGCAAAAAGTGGTCCTGATGGGGCGAAGTCGGCGGATCACTGAAAAATTCCGTGCGGACTTTCGCAAGACTACGGACTGGCGCGATCTCAAGCAAGCGGGCATCGCCTACAAGCTCAGTCCACTGCTGGGTTTGTTCAGCGCGGGCTATACCGAAGTCACCTACCAGCTCAAGTCCTCCCTTGGCGCTGGACGAGCGCTCATCAAGAGCATGGAGGCGGTGGAACGCAGCCTCCAGCGGTCCTCCGTCGTGGAGATGGGGCGCATGGAACATTACCTTGGCATCCTGGCCACCATCGCGGCCGTAAGCCCCTTCGTGGGGCTGTTTGGCACGGTGTGGGGCATCATCGATGCCTTTCGTGGGATCGGTGCCACCGGGAACGCCAGTCTGGCCACGGTAGCCGTGCCCATCTCCGAGGCCCTGGTGGCGACTGCCATGGGTCTGGTCGCCGCCATCCCGGCCCTGATGGCCTACAATTTCTTTCAGGGGCAAATGAAGCAGTGGCAGACAGAGCTGGATGATTTCGCCCTTGAATTCATCAGCCTTTCCGAACGCAATTTCACGTGATCAAGGAGGTAGAAGACAGGCTTCCTCTCTCCATCGACTGGGAAGACTGGTTTCAGCTCTGCTGCCCCCCCTTCGACGAACCCCAGGCCTTGGATCGCTTCGAGTGCAGGCTCCCCCTGGCCACTGACAAGACTCTGGAGCTTTGCGCAGGTCTGGGGGCCACGGCAACCTGGTTTTGCCTGGCCGACCAGGCACAACGCCATCCAGGCGTCCTGCGCGAGATCGCACGGCGGGGGCATCGCATTGGTTTGCATGGATGCACCCACCGGCGGGTCTTTCTATCCGATCGCGCCACCTTCCGGGCGGACCTCGTCACTGGCCGGAAGATCCTGGAAGACATCATCGGGGCTCCCGTGCAGGGCTTCCGGGCTCCGGAATGGAGTTTGCGGGGTCCGGCCGTCGACTACTGGGAGGAGCTCCAAGGATTGGGCTTCCACTATGATTCCAGCCGTGCACCCCTGGCTGTCCTGGGGTCCACTGATTGGCCCCGGGGGAGCTACCAGCTCCAGGAGGGGTTCTGGGAATGCCCGCCACCGGTGGTGGGTATGGGCATCGCCACCATCCCGCTCTGGGGTTGGGGGATGCGGCTGCTTCCGGAAGCGTGGTTGCGCTCCAGGATTCGGAAACTTGCCCGGCAGAAGGCCGGGACCCCCCTCGTCCTCCATCCGTGGGAACTGGATGAAGCGCAGCCTTCTTTGCCGCACTGCACCCTTGGTCATCGCTTCGCCCACTCGGCAGGACTCGGCGGCTATGCCGCCCGGCTGCTCCGGGTCCTAAGGGGTTTGCAGCTGGTGAGCATCGAAGCATACCTGGGGCTGTCATGAGGTGCTTTCCGTGAGTTGTAGAACGCGTCCGGCCTTCTGGCGGAGACAGCATCGGCTGCCCCTGGAGGTAAACCGCTTCCTGCAGATCCGCTTGCAGGCTGCCCTCAAGGAGCCTCCAGAACGAACCCTCCTCGTCTGGCCCGCGATCCTGGGTTCTCCCGTCCAGCGGGAGGCTCATCCCCGGGGCATTCCCGAACGCCAGTTGCTGGCCCTCGCCGCGAGGATGGTGATGGCCGTGGGGGGGAGGGAACCCTCCACGGCCTGGTCACAGGACCGGGACGCTTTGCCTGATACGGCTGCCCAAGACTCTTCCGGGTGGAAGGCCCACGGCCTTTGGGCACCCTTCGCTGCCCAGGTCAGTCTCCGCAGTGGTGTGGCGCTGCTGGCGCTCACTGGCCAGCCAGAGGACGATCGCTATCTATTGGCCTGTGGGGTCGCGCTTTTCAATAGAGCGCTGTTCCATGAGTGCCACGATGCGCTGGAGTTGCTCTGGCGCCGTTCGGAGGGCGATCTGAAAAGGGGCCTGCAGGGGTTGATTCTGCTGGCTTCCGGCTACTACCATCAACAGCATCATCAGGCCGCGGGTATGCGGAGCATCTGGAAGGATGGGATTCCCCACCTCTGGCCATGCAAGGGGACACTGGAGACACCATGGGGACGCATTGCATTCACCGAGAGTTTGGCCATGGCCTCACAACGGCTGGAATGGCTGCAGCACAACAGCACCGATGAAGCCTGGACGCAATTCTGGGAGACCTCGTCGCCACAATGGGAGTTCGCATGATTTCCTGTGATTTATTGGTCCTGGGCGCGGGCATCGCTGGCTGCACGACGGCCATTCATGCAGCGGATCTCGGGGCCGACGTGGTGGTGGTCTGCAAGGATCGGGTCGGGGAATCCAACACCACGTACGCTCAAGGAGGCATTGTCGGTTACTCCCCAGAGGAATACGGGGATTCCCCCGGTCTGCTCGCCAAGGATATCGAGGCGGCTGGGGCAGGGCTCTGCCGACCCGAGGCTGTGGAGCTGCTCGCGGAGCTGGGCCCGGTGCTCTGCCGGGACTTTCTCTGGAAGCACCTGGGCGTTTCCTTTGAGCAGGGACCCGATGGCCAGCCCGCGCCCACCGCTGAGGCCGCCCATTCCGCACGGCGCATCTATCACGTCCAGGACGCGACCGGACGGGCGATCCAGGAAACCCTCACGGCGTCGATCAAGGCGCATCCACGGATCCGCTTGATCGAGGAACACAGCCTCGCGGACCTGCTCACGATTCCCCACCACTGCCGCGAGCCACGGAAGGTTTACGATCCCATCCAGGTCTGCGGAGCCTACCTTCTGGACCATGGCACTGGAACTGTGGAGATGTGCCTGGCGAAGCGGACGGTGCTTGCCACCGGCGGACTGGGCTATCTCTATCTCCACACCAGCAACCCGCCCTCCGCCACAGGAGATGGCCTTGCGGCCGCCTACCGCGCCAGTGCGCGGGTGGTGAACTGCGAGTACATCCAGTTCCACCCGACCACCCTCTACATTCCCAACAAGCCGCGCAAGCTGCTGACGGAGGCCCTGCGGGGCGAAGGGGCTTATCTGGTCAACCGGAAGGGCGAGCGGTTCATGACGAAGTATGCGCCTGAGCAGATGGAACTGGCTCCCCGTCATGTGGTCAGTCGCGCCATCTTCCAAGAGATCGCTGCCACCGGGGATGTCTGCGTGTTCCTGGACTTGAAGCCGGTGGCGGAGCGGATGGATCTGGATGTCAGGTTCCCCACGGTGTCCGCCGCCTGTCGGGCGGAAGGACTGGAGCCCAAGACCCAGCTCATTCCCGTGGTGCCGGCCGCCCATTTCTTCTGTGGCGGAGTCGCTGTGGATCTCGAAGGACATTCCAGCATTCCTGGTCTCTTCGCCGTGGGCGAAGTGTCCTGCACCGGCCTGCACGGGGCCAACCGACTGGCTTCCACCTCGCTTCTGGAGGGGCTCCTCTGGGGATTCCGCGCCGCCGAAGCCGCCGTATCCGAGTGCCAGGATGCGATTCCGCTTGATCCGGAGTCTTTCCATTCCTGGCGTCCAGTCTGCTCGCCCATCACCCCGGATCCGGTCCTCGTCGAGCAAGACTGGAACAACATCCGGACAACCCTTTGGAACTACGCGGGCATCGTCCGGAGCAGTGCCCGGCTGGACCGGGCCCGGGGCGATATGGGCCATCTCTATCACCGCATCGAGGCCTTCTATCGCACCGCCCCCATTTCCCGAAGCATGCTGGAACTGAGAAACGGGATCCTCTGCGCGCGCCTGATCCTCAAGGCAGCCCTCCAGAACCCAGAGTCGAGAGGGTGCCACTACCGGCTGGATTGAACCCGGAAACTTCCGAACGGAAGCACTACAGAGGGCAGAGAGAAAAGCCGGAGGGCAGAGAGACAAGCGAAGAACTATCCTGCATTTCTCTGCGTCCTCTTTTCGCTTCTCTGTGAACTCAGTGGTTCATTGGTTTCAGTTCGGCAGGTATTCCCGGGTAAGGTTGCGATTGCCGGAAGCGGTGATCAGAACGTTGTCCTCGATGCGCATACCGCCCAGGGGAATCAGCTCATCGATGAGTTTCCAGTCGAAGCGGGAGGCGTGTTCGCCTTCCCGGAAGGGTCGCAACAGCATGGGAATGAAGTAGAGACCCGGTTCCACGGTAAGCACATGGCCGGGTTCCAGGATGCGCGTGGTCCTCAGGGTTGGATGTTCGGGTGGCGGGGGCTGGGTGGTGCCGTCGGGTGAGGAGAGCCGACCCGCCACATCGTGGACCATGATGCCCAGGTGATGACCCAGGCCATGGGGCATGAACGGCCGGGTGAAGCCCCGCTCGATGGCTTCTTCGGGGCTGGCTTTGAAGATTCCCGCCGAACTTAGGAGTGAGCCTAGTTTCAGTTGCATCTGATGATGGATGTCACCGAAGGGAACCCCTGGCTGCAGGGCGGCGCAGGCTTGCTGTTGCAATTCCTCCAAGCCCTTGAGGAGCCCCGCGAAGCGAGCATCGCACTCGGGAGCCAGGGTGGTGCGGGTGATATCGGAGGCGTAGTCGCGCACCCGGGCACCGCAGTCCAGCAACAAGACCTTGCCATTGCGGTAGCTCCGTTTGTGCTCGTAATGAAGGGTCGCCCCCTTGGGCTCCAGGGCCGTGATGGAGCCGAAGGCCAGCTGGTGGTCCAGACAACCCACGGCCTGCACGAAGGCATAGTGGATCTCCAGCTCAGAGGCCCCGGCCAGGAAGGCCTTCCGCCCTGCGATGTGGCCCTTGGCGCCCAGTGCCGTGGCCGCTTCCAGCGCCTGGATCTCGTAAGGGGTTTTATAGCTCCGGCCCCAGTCCAGATAGGTCGTGAGGCTGGCGGGATTCAACTCAAGACCTGCGGCTTGGGCGCGCTCGGTCTCGTTGCCAAGGTAGGCGCTGTGCGCGGGCTTGCCGATGGCTTCCCAGACGGCATCCAGGGTGGGCGCCTCAGTGATCTCGAAACCGGTGGCCCAGAAGGGGGCACCCAGGGGCAGTTGCTCGTACCAGAAATCCTCGGGGGCATAGCGGATCAGCTGAGGTCGCTCTCCGGGCCGGAGCTTCAGGACATGGTGGGGCCCCTCGATGGGGCAGTAGTGGCGGAAATGCGGCACCGTGTGGAAAGGGGCCTGCTGGTCATCGGCGAAGTAGGTGAAGGGTGCGCCGCTGGAAATGACGAGGCCATCGAATCCCGTCGCGGCGAGAGCTTTTTCCGCATAGGCGAGACGCACCTTGAGGTGTTCCAGGAAGAGGGGGGTTAAATTCATGACAAGCTCCAAGCCATGGTTTCTTGGCTGCCTTGATTATGCGGGGTTTCAGGTTGGCGATTCCAGGTACTGAATGGGTTTCAGATCATTCGCGAAGCCATGCTTCACGGCCTTCTCGAAAAACAAGGCCAAGCTCCGCTCTTCCGCTGCGCCCAGCACGTATTGGATGTTCTCCGTCAAGTATTCCTGCAGTTCCAGACGCGTCCAGCCGATGCCTCTCAGCGCTGCTTCCACGATCACCGGCGTGGCTTGCCGCCCCAGCTCCAAACTGCGCTGGAAGTAAGCAACCAGGTTCGGCAGAGGGGGCGCATCCGGGCGAATAGCCCAGAAGGCGAAAACGAAAGGGAGACCGGTCCAGGTGTGCCATTCCTCCGCCAGATCCAGGACGATCAGCCCCGCCCTGGAAGCCCGCATGGCGGCATCCCCAATCAACAAGGCGGCATCGTGATTCGCGAGCATGCCCGCCAGATCCGGTGGCATCTCATCGACCCTTGGCGACGCCCCATAACGCTCCCGGAGCAGCACCTGGGCAAGCACGATGGAGGTCCGGGAGGAGGCATCCAGGGCCAGGTTCCGGATCTCTTCGGGCGGCACCTTGGACAGAAGCAGCACACTCCGGACGCGTTTCACTGACGAGATGCACAGTCCCGGCACGATCCGGAGCTCCGGTATTCGCAGGTATTCGATAGAACTGATCAACCCCGCATCCACCTTCCCAGTCCTGAGGCGGTCGGCACACAGGGAGGGGACGTGGAACTGCAGTTCGAAAAGACCCTCCCCGAGGCTGTGCTTGAAGCCATAGTTCAAGGGAGTCGCATTCAGGTAATCGATAATCGATAGGCGGAAGGGTCTGGATTCATCCATGGAACCATTCTGGCAGCGCCCCAGGGGTCGTGTCGAAGAGCTACCCCGAAGGCATCGAGTCAACCCAGAAAGCCATGATGCTGCTTGGCAGGGTGTTGGAAACGGGGGTGACATAACGATCTTTTTCACCATTACTCCCGAATCCTGCGATGATTCTTCCTATGCTGTTGCGGCACTATGAGTTGAACATTCCGCTGGGCCCCCTGTGGGCAGCCTTCGATGAGCGCGGTCGGTTAAGGCACTTGAAGTTCGGCACGCTGGATCCGAGAGCCACCATGCCCTTGGCCTCCAAGAGTCAGCGCGAGGTTTACCGGTACCTGGTTCGCCAGATGGAGGCCTACTTCGCCGGGACCCTCCGAACGTTCACCGTTCCCCTGGCTCCCCAGGGAGACGAATTCCAGGAACGGGTATGGGATGAGGTGAGTGCGATCCCCTATGGCAAGACCCTGGTGTTCGAGGAATTGATGCGGAGGATGGGGGGTGAGGACGTCAGGCAAGCCGTTGCGGATGCGCTCAACGATAATCCCATCCAGATCCTCCTGCCTTGCCATCGAGTGCTACGTTTGGACAGTGCCATCGCGGGATATGACACAGGATCCGCCATTCAGAAGGCACTGCTTACCCATGAGAGTGGGCCACAGGTGGCCTTCGGTGGCTAGCAATGGTGGAACCTTTTGCAGGCTGCCCTAACGCAACAGTCCGCAACCGTGACTGGCAGGAAACAGGTGCCATGCTCCTGTTTCGGAAGGTGTGCGGGAGCGCATTCGGAGAATTCCGCAAATAGGTGGCTGCCGAGAGCAGTCATGGGATCACGCCAGCGTCACTATTCGCCTTTAACAGGATCAATTCCGATGACGATGATCACCGCGCCAGAAGGTTCCAGGGCGGAGGCCTCCAGGTCCTTCGGTCCAGTCTCCACCCGTAGAAGTTCCATGGCGGAGAGTTGGAATGAGTTCACCTGGACTTTGCCCGTGGCGCAGAAAATGAAACGGATTTGGGCCTGGAGGATCGGCCTGGACTGGGAATCCAGACGCAGGACTTCCAGGCGATGCTGATATCGCGCTCGCCGGGTGATGACATTGAAATCCCGGCAGGGGCCATCCAGCAAGGTTCCGGAGGTAAGTGCATCACCGCGGAAGGCGATGGGCTCCAGCAAACGATCCAGATGCACCGATGGCTGGTGCTCGAAACCCAAGTGCAGGCCGCGTCCTTCCAGCAGCAGAAGGGTACGATCGTAGCCATCGAATCGCGAAAAGGGTCCGGAAACTGCCACCTCCGCCATGCTCAGCCGCCACAGGAAACCAGTTTCCAGAGAGGCTCCAAACGGTTCGATGATCAGCTCCGTGGTGCTCCCGCCGCCGTTCTTCCAGGGCATGACACGGTAGTCCGAAGGTCGGAGGTGGCGCATGGCGTCCTGGCTCATCGAGGCATCTTCTTCAGCGCGGTGCGGAGATCACGAAGCCGAAAGGGTTTGTGCAGGAAGCCCACGAAGTCCCCCAGTCGAGTTTCTTTCATGGCTTCCTGTTCGTGGTAGCCGCTGCAAAGGATCACCTTCACCTCGGGCCTAAGCTTCTGCAGTTCGCGCAGGGTCTCGTGCCCATTCATCCGGGGCATGGTCAGGTCCAGCAGCACCAGCGAAATCTCATCGCCGGACTGGTTGAATCGATCCAATGCCTCTAGCCCGTCCCTGGCTTCAATCACCTGGTAGCCCAACTCGCGCAGCATTGCCGTGGTCGAGGCAAGGACGGCTGGCTCATCGTCCACCAGGAGAATGGTGCCTGGATTCAAGGAGGTCTCCCAGGGGGTCTCCAAATCTTCCAGCCTTCCAGCCGGGGCGGTGTCTCCCGCAGGGAAATGGATCCGGAAGGTAGAACCCTGCCCGGGTTCACTATCGAGCTGGATCCCGGCATGGTGCCCCTTGAGGATGCCCCTCAAGGCCGAGAGCCCCAGGCCGCGTCCGGAGAACTTGGTCGTGAAGAAGGGCTCGAAGAGGCGCTCCTTGGTTTCGGGTTCCATGCCGCTGCCGGTATCGGCCACTTCCAGTGTCACAAACCTTCCGGGTTCCAGATTCTGCCCTGGGAAGCAGGCGAGGATTTCATCCTTGCCGAAGGTTGAGGTGCTGGTAGTGAGGGTGATGACACCTTCATTGTCACCGATAGCTTCGGCGCCATTGGTTACCAGATTCATCAGCACCTGCTGGATCTGGGCGATATCGGCATTCATGCAGGGAAGGCCCCGCTGGAGGTCGAAGCGGATCTCGACCTTTTTCGGGATGGAAACCTTCAAGAGCTCCGTGATCTCCTGGGCGACCTGATTCAGGTCCAGGGATTGGATCACGAAGGCTCCCCGCCCAGAATAGGCGAGCATTTGCCGCGTCAGGTCCGAGGCTCGGAGTACGGTCGTCTCCATTTTCTGTAAGTAGTGGGCGGCTTTGGAGCCTTCGGGGATGGTCATCTGTGCCAGATTCAGATTGGCCATGATGGCGGTAAGAAGGTTGTTGAAATCGTGCGCGATACCGCCAGCCAGGACCCCCAGCCCTTCCAGTTTCTGCGCCTGCCTGAGGGCCTCTTCGGTGGTCCTCCGCTCGGTGATGTCCTGGCAGGTCCCGAACAGGTGCAGCACCTTCCCCTCCGCATCGGTCCTGGCCTCGAGGGTCGTATGGAGATGCCGAACACCGCTTCCTGGCTTCAGAATTCGGTGGTTCAAGGAAGCGGATTGCCCATGCCTAGCAGCCTCCTTCAGCAGGAGCAGCACCTGCCTGCGGTCGCTTGGATGAGAGCAGCGAAGAATGGCGTGGATGGAAGGCTGGAGGTCTGGCGCCTCCAGGCCGAAAATCCGGTAGAGTTGCTCGGACCAGTGGACTTGATTGTTCGGTAAGTCCCATTCCCAGCTGCCCAGATGGGCGATTCGCTGAGCTGCTGCCAGGTTGGCTTGGCTGCGCTGGAGAGCGGCCTCGGTCTGTCGCTTTAAGGTGATGTCTTCGGAGATCGCAAGCAGCATCCAAGGACGCCCATCCTCGTCAAGGATTGGCACCTTCACTGTGTGTGTCAGGATCCGTTCATGCCGTGGGGTCCAGAAATGATCCTCGACGATATTAATGAGACGTTTCTGCTGGATCGCCTGAATATCTGTCCTCAGAAAGGATTCCGCATCTTCTGGCGAGGTCAGTTCGAAATCGGTCCGTCCCAGGGCTTCATCGGCCCTCAGCCCGAACAGCTCTTCACTGCGCTTGTTCCAAACGGAGTAGACGAAGTTACGGTTGGGGTCCTTGCCGAACACGGCCACGGGGAGATTGTCCACGATGGCTTGAAGAAAACGCTCCTTTTCCCCGAGGGTCCTATTGAGTCGACGGAGTTCCAGGGTGCGAAAAAGGATTTGGCGCCGCAGGGACCAAGTCCAAACCATTGCGGCAACCGCCAGTCCGGCAAGCGGAATGAGGATCCACATCGCCTTGTGCGCGAGGGAAAGGAACGTATCCTGCTCTCGCTCCAGGTCACTGAACCATTTCTTGTAGATGCGCGCGTATTCGCCTGTCTGATTCAGGATGGCGAGGCCTGTGTTCAATTTTTCAAGCAGTTCCTGATTGCCTTTGGTCACCGCGAAGCAGATATCGCGGGAATAGATGGAATCACCTACGCGGCGCACATTGGTGATGCCGGCATCCCGCATCTGCATGGCGCCCATCAGCAGGGGCACCAGAGCCGCGTCATGGGCGCCGGCGGCGAGGGCCTTCAGGGCCGCCGGCTCGGATCCCGAGGCCACGATTTCATTCCCGAAACCCATGGACTTTAGGTACTCCTGCATCTGGCTGCCGTTTTCCACGAGGACCTTGCGCCCCCGCAGATCCTCAAGGGAATGGATGTCCCCGGTATCTTT
>JANYIU010000179.1 GCA_025361955.1 Holophagaceae bacterium | reverse complement strand
AGTGGATAGAATGCAGGAACCCCTCGCCTTCCGCTTACTGGATCTCCTGGAGATCCGAACTTAGAAGTTCCCTGCAAGATCCCGTTCGGGTGGACCTTTGGCCTCACCCATCACCTCAGGAGGTCGTCGCATGAAATCCATCCAGCTTTGTCTCCTAACGCTGGCGCTGACCGCCACCTCGTTCGCGCAAGCCCAGCAGGAGCCTGCCGCCGCTTCTGAGCAGCCCAAGGTGGCCAAGACCAAGACCTTCGAGATCAGCAATGGCAATCTCTTCGAGGCCCTCCGCCAGATGGCGGCCTACCGCAAACTGGATCTCGTGATCGACCCTGATGTCCCCAACCGGAAGGGACTCTATGCCTTCAAACACACCCCCTGGGAGAAGGCTCTGGAATCCCTCATGACCTCGCACGGGCTGAGCGCGGCGATCAGGGATGGGATCCTGCATGTGGGGCAAGGGTCCCGCTTCTCGAGCGAACAGGCGCAGTCCATGACCCAGTCCTCCCGGACGATCTCCATGACCTTTCGGCCCTCCGTGGACGGGGAACCTCTGCTCTCCGTCAACGTGAGCAGGGCCACCCGAGGAGAAATTCTGGAGGCCCTCGCCAAACTCGAGCGGGTCGCCAAGGCTAAACCGGATAAGCGCTCCTTCAATGCCAACTGGGTCCTGCGGCCCATGAAGGAGGCTGCCCATGACGAGTTCGAGACGTTCTCGATGGACGACATCACCCCCAATGGACTGAGGGCGGCGTACCCCTGAGGAAGGTGATCTGGTTAGTCGGCTTCCCTCTGCCAAGAAAGTTAAGCCACGATGGCATACGCAGAAAAGCAGTAACTCGTGTCCGCCCAAAGGCCGGCTTCGAAATACTGATTTTCAACTTCGTCTTTCTGCACAGAAGCTATGCTGAACTCTAGTTTCTCTGCTGAAGCATGGCGAGTTGGATCTTGTGGCGCAAAGCTCGACGCAGAGGAAGATTTTTTCTCTCGGATCCTCGCTCTTTTCTCCATGCCTTCGCGTCGAGCTTTTCCCTTCTGCAATCAAACCGCCTGCCCTTGAGGTTCTATCACGAGCAATGAACGCTGTAGGCGCCGACGACTCATCTTCAACTTTGAATTTTCCTGCGCAGAGATTACGTTGAAATCTTGCCTATCTGCTGAAAGGTTGGGCGTTTGGTCTTGAGGGAAAAAGCTCGACGCGGAGACACAGAGGGCGGCGGAGGCTCGCGGAGGAAGATTTATTTCTCCGGGATCCTCGCTCTTTTCTCCGTGCCTCCGCGTCGAGCTTTTCCCTTCCGCAATCAAACTGCCTGCCCTTAAGGTTCTCTACCGAGCCATGAACGCAGTCTACCCATACCTGAGCTTCTGATTGCGGTTGGGGTTGCGCTGAATTTTGGGTGGTCTTGCTGGGAAATTCTTACTTCCTGAGCACATGCACGGCCGTGGCCTTGAAACTGGCGATGACCCGGCTCTTTTCACGCAGGTTCAATTCCTCCAGGGACCTGGCCGTCACCAAGGCGGCGAGGAAGAAGCCGCAGTCCAGCTCGACCTTGCTATAGGGGCCTTTGGGCACGATCCGGGTGATGGTGCCGGGGAAATGGTTCAGGGCGCTGCTGCAGGTCTCCTGGAAGAGAGAGAGGGTCACATTCTCGGGGCGCACGCCCACCCGAACCTGGGCTCCCAGGGCCTCCTCGCCGAGGGCCTGCACGTGGGTTCCGCCCACGGATGCGGTGAACAAGCCCTGGCTGCAGGCGATGACCATGCCATCCAGGACTGTCTCCATGCCCACGAAGGCGGCCACGAATTCGTCGACCGGGTGGTTGATCACCTCGGCCACGCCCCCGAGCTGGGCGATGCGGCCCTGGTGCATCACCGCCAACACGTCCGCCAGGCGCATGGCCTCCAGCTGGTCGTGGGTGGCCAGCACGACGGTGGTCCGGGTCTCTCTGAGAACTCTGGCCAGGTCGTCAATGAGGGCCTCCCGGGTGGGGGGATCCAGGGCGGAGAAGGGCTCATCCAGAAACAGGATTTCAGGTCCCAGGGCAAAGGCCCGGGCCAGGCTGGTGCGTTGGGCCTCCCCCCCGGAAAGGTTCCGGGCCGAGCGGTCCAGCAAATGGGTGATCCCGAACCGAGCCGCTGCTTCCTCGACCCGCTTTGCTCGTTCGGCACGGGGGCTGTCGTGGAGTTTGAGGCCTGCGCCCAGATTGGACCGCACCGTGGCATCGAAGAGCAGGGACTCCTGGAAGACCAGGGTCACCCGGCGCCGATATAGGTAGCGCTCCTGGCGAGTCTGCAGGGGGTTGCCATGGAAACAGATCGCCCCAGCAGTGGGCTCGATCAGGCTGGCAAGGGTCTGTAACAGGGTGGACTTGCCGGAGCCATTGGGCCCGATGAGGGCCGTGACGCTGCCCGGCTGCAGGGTGAAGGAGGGGATTGCCAGCACCTGGATGGAGCCGCGCCAGACCTCCAGAGCGCGCACTGCCAGGATGGGCGCGCTCATCGGGGCCGCTTCCGCTGCTGCAGGTAGGTGAGCACCGCGTTCACGGAGAAGGCCAGCAGCAGGAGGATGAGGCTCAAGGCGATGGCGACGTCGAAGTTTCCCTTGCTGGTCTCCATCACGGTGGCCGTGGTCAGGACGCGGGAGTAGCCCTTGATGTTGCCGCCCACCATGATGGACGCGCCGACCTCGGAGATGACCCCCCCGAACCCCGCCATGACCGCCGCCAGCAAGGGCAGCCGGGCCTCCTGCACCAGCAGCCACACCAGCTGCCTGCGTGTGGCGCCCAGGGAAAGGATCTGCAGGCGCAGGTTGGGCGGGAGCTGCTGGAGGGCCGCCACGCTGATGCCCGCGATGATGGGCGTGGCGATGATGGCCTGGGCGATGACGATGGCCGTGGGGGTGTAGAGGATCTCGAAGAAGCCCAAGGGTCCGTTGCGCCAAAGCATGATCGTCACGAAGAGGCCCACCACCACGGGCGGCAGCCCCATGCCTGTATTGACCAGGGAGATGATCAGGTGCTTGCCGGGGAAGCGGTTGAGGGCGATCAGCAGCCCCGCCCCGATGCCCAGAAATAGGCTGACGAGGGTGGCCAGCACCGACACTTTGAGGGACAGGAGGGTGATCTTCAGGACCTCCGGATCCAAGGTGAACAGCAGCCGCAGCGCCTCCTTGATGCCTTCCCAGATCAGGCCCATGAGACGCCTCGCCCCCTGCTAAAAGAACACCACCTTGTGATTGATCTTGTTCTATTCCGGCTTGCCGGCGTCCGGGAAGAACAGGGGCGCCCCGAACTTCTCTATGCCGAACTTGCCAATGGACTCCTGGGTCTCCTTGGCAAGGATGAAGGCGGCAAAGGCTTTGGCGCCCTCGGCGTTCACCTTGGGGAACTTGGCGGCGTTCACCTCGATGACGTGGTAGACGTTCTGCAGGGACCTGTCGCCCTCATTGAGGATGGCCATGCCCAGGGTCTTCTTCATGGCGAGGTAGGTGCCCCGATCGGCCAGGGTGTAGGCCTTCTTCTCGGCCGCGATGTTCAGGGTCTGGCCCATGCCCAGGCCGGTCTGCTGGTACCACGCTTGGCCATCCTGGGCGATGGCGGCCAGCTTCCAGAGGGTCTTTTCCTTGGCGTGGGTGCCGGAGTTGTCCCCCCTGGACATGAACAGGGAGCCGCTAGCGGCGATCTTCTGGAAGGCTGCGGAGGTGCTCTTGAGGGTCTTGATCCCGGCAGGATCGGCAGGGGGGCCCACCA
The DNA here is from genome assembly GCA_025361955.1 of Holophagaceae bacterium. Classification (GTDB taxonomy): domain Bacteria; phylum Acidobacteriota; class Holophagae; order Holophagales; family Holophagaceae; genus UBA1801. The sequence goes on along the minus strand of JANYIU010000179.1, from coordinate 2,242 downwards.
CGACGAAATCGTTGTGCATGACCAGGAGGCGGGTCGTGCCGAAGCCGTCAATCATGAACTGCTTCTCTGCGTCAGGAGAGTGGACGAGCAGGACATCCGCCTCGCCCTTTTGGCCCATGGCCATGGCCTGACCGGAGCCCACGGCGATGGTCTTCACGAAGTAGCCGGTCTGCTGCTCAAATAGGGGGATCAGCACGTCCAGCAGCCCCGTGTCCTGCGTGCTGGTCGTGGTGGCCAGGATGAGGTTCTTCTGGGCCTGGGCGGAGAGGACGCTCCCCAGGGTGGCCATCGCCGTCAGGGCAATGGATCGGCACAGGTTGCGCTGCATGGTCAACCTCCGGGGGTTCTGCGGTTCACCCCCCGCTGGGGCGCTCAGGTGCGGGTCGCCAGACACCCAAGTCATCCGCGGATGGGACCTTCGATGGTTGCATGCGGACATAGCGAAGCGCAAGCTGCGATTGGATATAACGACCGGCATGCGAACCATGAAGCGATAAGCTGATTGCATGGCTCAGAACCCCAGCCCCGTGAGGATCCGCATCCGTTCGTCGGCCGGAGAGCTCTTCGCCATGGGCCCAGGCAAAGCTGATCTCCTGGCCGCGATCCTGGCAACGGGCTCCATTGCCGCCGCCGGGCGCAAGCTGGGCATGAGCTATCAGAAGACTCGGCAGTTGCTGGATGAGATGAACCAGTGTTTCGCCTCGCCCTTGGTCGCAGGGTTCAAGGGTGGGGCCCAGGGTGGGGGAGCCCAGCTCACGGCAGTGGGCCGCGAAGCCCTTGAGCGCTACCGAGCGATGCAGGCCCGCGCCGAAACGGCCATCGCCGAGGATCTGGAGGCCTTCCAGAGGCTCCTGGCGCGCTAATTTGGGTTTTCTTATAAAGTGTAAATAATTCTTTATCCCAGCAGGCGGAGCAGGGGAATTTCGCTCAACTGTGGTTGTGGCGCTGAGCCCGTCAAACAATCTATCTCGCAAGGGGCGATGTATGCGATAAAGGACATCGAGGGGTGGCGGGGCTCTCCTGTGCATCCCCAGGTTGAGTCTGCAACTGAAAGTACTGCAATATGCGCATCCGTCGAGGCCTTGCCGCCCTGCTGCTCCTTGGGGCGAGCCTCTGGGCCGCGCCGCCCGCAGTGGCCATCCCCCTCGCCATCGCGGCGGCCGCCGATCTGCGGGGGAGTCTGGAGGAGCTCGCGGAGGCCTTCCGAAAAACGCACCCGGCCGTCCTCGTCCAGGTGAGTTATGGCGCCTCGGGTGGCCTAACGGCCCAGATCGAGCAGGGAGCCCCCTTTGATATCTTCCTGTCCGCGGATATGGGCTATCCAAAGCGGCTGGTCCAGGCGGGATTGGCGACCCAGGAAGGCGTTTCGGGCTTTGCCACGGGCGAGTTGGTGTTGTGGGTGCGCAAGGAAGTGGCCGGGAAAGAGGGCCTGCAGGTACTGACGAACCCGGCCATCAAACGGATCGCCCTGGCCAATCCCCGGTTGGCACCGTACGGCCGGGCAGGGGCGGAGGCTTTGCGGAAATCCGGATGCTACGGCGCGGTGCAGGCCCGTTTGGTATTCGCCGAGAACGTGGCCCAGGCGGCCCAGTATCTCTGGACCGGGGCAGCGGAGGCCGGCCTGATCTCCAGATCCCAGGCCCGGCAACCGACCCTGAAGGCTGCCGGGTGGGTCTGGCCGGTGCCTCAGGAGTTCTATGCGCCGCTGCAACAGGGTGCCGTGGTGTTAGCGCGGAGCACCTACCCGAACGAGGCCCGGGCGTTCCTGGATTATCTCTTGAGTCCGAACGGTCAGGCCATCCTGGCTCGAAACGGTTTTGGAAAGCCCTGAGCCATGGACTGGACCGCCATTCTCCTCAGCTTGCGCCTGGCCCTTTGGGTGGTGGTGCTCCTGCTGCCGCTGGGCCTGGTGCTGGCGTGGTTCCTGGCCTTCGCGCGGTTCCGGGGGAAGGTCATCCTCGATGCCGTGGTCTCGCTCCCGCTCGTTCTGCCTCCCACAGTTCTGGGTTTCTACCTGCTCGTGGCCCTGGGACCCCGGAGCCCGGTGGGGCACCTCTGGGAATTCCTCACGGGCCAGGCTCTCGTGTTCTCCTTCAGCGGGCTCGTGGTGGCCTCGGTGGTGCTCACTATTCCGTTCTTCCTCCAACCCTTCGTGGCAGCCCTGGCCGGTGTGGACAAGCGGCTGCTGGAAATGGCCTCGACCCTGGGCGCGGGGCGCACGGAGACCTACTTGCGGGTGGCC
>JANYIU010000136.1 GCA_025361955.1 Holophagaceae bacterium | reverse complement strand
CCATAGCGTGTTCACGCCAAGCTCTTGCAAGTAGCCCAATTTGGAGATCAGGCCGGAAAAATCGCCTATGCCATCGCCATTACTATCGAAGAAAGTCTTGATTTGCAACTCGTAGACGATGGCATCCTTGTACCACAGCGGATCTGGTTCCATCGCATTGGTTGAGGAGGCGCGTTCCGATGAATGCATCATCTTAACTCTCGTGGACTGACGCAATCGTGCCACTCAGGGCGGGAGTCGCTGACGGCGCGGGGAGTGGTATCCATTTCGGAATCGGGGGTGGTTGCGGCAATGAGTTCAACCCCGTTGCTACGGTTGGTGAGTGGCATGGACCACCAGTCATGGCTCAACAGTTTGGAGTGATGTGATAGAGGACGGGAGGCCCAAGGCGATGCATGCACTGGTCCGTCAACTACTGAGTTTGCAGTGAGCTTTTGTGGGTGTCGAGGACGCGACAGGCATTGATCAAGGATTTGATAATTTCCATCAGTTCAGCTCCTGATCACAGAATAATACAGATTTCCCCGATAAAAGTGAGATGGGTGTTTGGTTTATTAATACTGTGCAACAAGAATTTCATACCAGCGAGGAACTCCCCTTCGCTGCGATTTATAGAATGTACACCCATTGTCAGCTCAACCTGAGCCCGACACAGGTCCAGCAGGTGATGGATAGCCTCATGGTTGGGAAAATTCCACAGCATATGGATTGTCTGCATTGGGATGATGAAGACTGCCACGCTGCAGGAAATCAGGTTGGGGTTGCGCAGAGCGGTACTCATGGGGGGATCGTGCTTGCAATCTCCGCAGTCTGCGCTTGGGCGGGCACAGGAATGGGGATTCAGACATCCAAACGGTTGATTTGAACGGTATGGTGATGCAGTTCCTGAAACGAAACCTTATTTTGCTGAAGCGCGACGGAAATAATGATGAATAATTAACCATTAGAGACCTAACCATGGGTGCAAGGGACCGATCACCGCTCCGAATCGCCACGGCTGCCTCACTCTTCGATGGCCATGATTCCGCCATCAATCTGGTGCGGCGGCTCCTGGTGGCCCAGGGCGTCCAGGTGGTGCATCTGGGGCACAATCGAAGCGTCTCGGAAATCGTGAAGACCGCCCTGGAGGAAGATGTCAACGCTGTGTGCGTTTCGTCCTACCAGGGCGGGCACATGGAATACTTCGCATATCTCCTGGATTGTCTGCGGTCCATGCGGCTGGGACACGTGTTGGTCTTCGGTGGGGGAGGGGGAGTGATCCTGCCAGAGGAGGCTGTGGCACTGGAGCGTCTGGGGGTCGCCAAGATCTATACCCCTGATGACGGGATGCGGCTTGGGATCGAGGGTATGGTGACGGACCTGGTGGCCCGGGTGCGGGCTGAAGTCGAAAACACCTCGTCTTTGCCTATGCTCGAGGGCCTGCCGTCCTGGCAGGAGCGCCGGGAGTTAGCCCGCTGGCTGACCCAGGTCCTGGATGGCCAAATCCTCGTCCCTGCAGCGGTTCCTACCGAGGGGCAGGCTCCCATCATCGGGCTCACGGGCACGGGCGGTGCCGGAAAGAGTTCCTTGCTGGATGAATTGATCCGCCGATTGCTTGCGGATAGTCCCAGCCTGCGCATCGCGGTCCTTTCCATCGATCCCAGCCGCAAGCGTTCAGGGGGAGCGCTGCTGGGCGACCGACTGCGCCTGAACTCGGTGGGGGATGAGCGCGTCTTCTTCCGCAGCATCGCCGCCGAGGACAACCGCGGACTCGTGGCTGCCATTGGCCGCGGCACGGCACTCTTGCGCCTAGCGGGGGCGAGTCTGATTCTGGTGGAGACCACGGGCATCGGCCAGGCCGACACCGACATTGTCGAGATGGCCGACCTGCCCATTTATGTCATGACCAGCGAATTCGGGGCCGGGACTCAGCTGGAGAAAATCAACATGCTGGATTTCGCCCAGCTGATCGTGGTCAATAAGTTCGAGGACAAGCGCGCGGAAGACGCGCTCCAGGCTGTTCGCCGTCAAGTCCGCCGCAACCAGAAGATCTCGGCCTCGGTGCCAGACGAGGATCTGCCGGTTTATGGGACTTCGGCCGGACACTTCAACGATGCCGGCGTCGATAGCTTCTATCTGGCGCTGGTCAAGCTTCTGCGCGAGCGCTATGGCTTCGCGCTGAAATCGCACATCCCGGACCCCGGCGACCGCGCGTTATCCGCGAATCGCACTCCTTCTTTAATACCCTTCGAACGGAACCGCTATCTGCAGGAAATTGTCCAGACACTCAGGGACTACAAAGCCCGAACCCGGACCTTGGTCCAGGAGGCTGAGCGGGCCCAGATCCTGAATCAGGCCAGTCGGGAATTGGAGGGACTTGGAACGGTGCGGGAAAAGGCAGAGGAGGCCTGGAAGGGCCTCGGCCCATTCGGTCAGTCCCTCCTGGCCGAATGGGAACAGCTGCGTGAAAGCTATTCCGGCGCGACGTTCACCTTTCAGGTCCGCGGTCAGGAGCGGACCCTTCCCCTGACCGCGGAGAGCCTGTCAGGCACCTCCATCCGGAGGGTGGAACTGCCGGATACGGACCGCTGGGGAGAGATTGTCCGCTTTCTGCGCCTGGAGAATGTGCCTGGGCGTTTTCCGTTCACAGCGGGGGTCTTTCCGTTCCGTCGCCAAGACGAGGAACCCAAGCGCCAGTTCGCGGGGGAGGGTGGGCCCGAGCGCACCAACCACCGTTTTCACTTCCTGTGCGAGGGCGAGAAGAGCCATCGGCTCTCCACGGCCTTCGATTCGGTGACGCTTTACGGGGAGGATCCGGACGAGCGCATGGACATCTTCGGGAAGGTCGGCGAAAGTGGCGTCAGCATCGCCACCCTGGAGGACATGAAGACCCTTTATCGGGGCTTCGATCTCTGCGCTCCCGGCACCTCGGTCTCCATGACCATCAATGGGCCTGCGCCAGTGCTCCTGGCCATGTTTTTCAACACCGCCATCGACCAGAAGCTGGATCGCTACCGGGAACAGGAAGGCGTGACGGACATCCCGGCCGATGTGGCCGCCCGGATCCGGGCAGAGACGCTCCAGCAGGTGCGGGGCACCGTGCAGGCCGACATTCTCAAGGAGGACCAGGCCCAGAATACCTGCCTCTTCTCCGTGGAATTCGCCCTCCGCCTCATGGGCGATGTCCAGGCATTCTTCGTCCGCAACAAGGTCCGGAACTACTACTCGGCCAGCGTCTCGGGCTATCACATCGCCGAGGCTGGGGCGAACCCCGTCACCCAGTTGGCCTTCACCCTGGCCAACGGCTTCACCCTGGTGGAGTACTACCTCAGCCGGGGCATGTCCATCGACGAGATCACCCCGAATCTGTCGTTCTTCTTCAGCTCGGGACTGGACCCCGAGTACAGCGTGATCGGTCGGGTGGCGCGCCGCATCTGGGCCATCGCCCTGCGGGAACGCTACGGAGCCTCGGTGCCGGGCTGCAGGCTCAAGTATCACGTCCAAACTTCGGGGCGGTCGCTGCACCTGAAGGAAATGAAGTTCAACAATATTCGTACGACGCTGCAGGCCCTCACCGCGCTCACCGACAACTGCAACTCCCTCCACACGAATGCCTATGACGAAGCACTGACCACCCCCACCGAGGAATCCGTGCGCCTGGCCATGGCTATCCAGCTCATCCTCACGCGGGAGTTTGGGCCGTACCGGAACGAAAATCCCCTGCAGGGTTCTTACTTCTATGCCCGGCTCACAGAGGATGTGGAGGAGGCCGTGTTGGAGGAGTTCCTCCGGATCAATGCCCGGGGTGGCGTCCTCGCAGCCATGGAGACGCAGTACCAGCGCTTCAGGATCCAGGAACAGTCGCTGCTGTACGAGCTGAAGAAGCATTCCGGGGAGCTCCCCATCGTCGGCGTGAATACCTTCCTCCGCGAAGAAGAGCCGGAGCCACCCACGCGCCAGCTCAGTCGGACGACCCATGCGGAGAAGCTTGCCCGCATCCAGAGTCTGCGTGAGTTCCAGGTTCGCCATGCCGTGGAGGTCGGGCCTGCTCTTGCTCGCCTTCGAGCCCAGGGCCAGTCCGGCGGCAATCTGTTCGAAGTCCTGATGGCGGTCGTCCGGGTGGCGAGCCTAGGCCAGATCACGTCCACCCTCTACGACCTGGGAGGGAAGTACCGCCGTGCCATGTAGACCGCACACCCCACACAGGAAAGCGTTATGAGCGAACCTTTGACCCAGTTGAGCGAAGAGGAATCGGCCTTGCGGGAGGTGGTGGCCGATTTCGCCAGGAACGAGATCGGGCCGCACGTGCAGGCCATGGACGCAACCCAGGAGCTGCTCCCGGAGCTGGTGAGGAAATTTTTCGACCTGGACCTCATGGGCATCGAGGTGCCGGAACGCTATGGGGGCGCGGGTTCCAGCTTCTTCAACACGATCCTCGTGGTGGAGGAACTGTCCCGGGTCGATCCCTCGGTGGGCGTTCTGGTGGACGTGCAAAACACCTTGGTGAACAACTGCCTCCTGCGCTGGGGTAGTGAGGCCCAGAAGGCCACGTACCTGCCCCGGCTCTGCAAGAACAGCGTGGGTGCTTACTCTCTGTCGGAGTCCGGTTCCGGTTCCGACGCCTTTGCCCTGAAGTGCCGGGCGACGCCCACCGAGGGCGGCTACCTCCTCAACGGGAACAAGCTGTGGACCACCAACGCCCAGGAGGCGGACATCTTCATCGTCTTTGCGACCGTCGATCCCAGCCTCGGCCACAAGGGGATCACGGCCTTCCTGGTGGAGCGGGGAGCGCCGGGCTTCACCGTGGGCAGGAAGGAGAACAAGCTGGGTATCCGCGCCAGTTCAACCTGTGAGCTTTCTTTTGCGGATGTGCAGTTGGCGGGAGACCGGGTGCTTGGCGAGGTGGGCAAGGGCTACAAGGTGGCCATCGAGACCCTCGACGAAGGGCGCATTGGCATCGCCGCCCAGATGCTCGGCCTGGCGGAAGGCGCCTTCGCCTGCGCCCTGGCCTACACCAAGGAGCGCAGCCAATTCGGGGAGCCCATCTTCCATTTCCAGGCCGTCCAGATGCGACTGGCGGAGATGGCCAGCCGCATCGAGGCGGCCCGCCTTATGACCTACAACGCTGCTAGGCTCAAGGACGCGGGCCAGTCCTTCGTCAAGGCCGCGGCCATGGCCAAGTACTTCACGAGCCAGGTGGCGGAATGGGTGGCCAGCGAAGCCCTGGAACTCTTCGGCGGGTATGGCTTCACCAAGGACTACCCAGCCGAGAAGTATTTCCGCGATTCCAAGGTCGGAAAGATCTATGAAGGCACCACCTTCATGCAACTCCTCACCATCGCCAAACTGCTCTGACGGGAGGTCCCATGTCCAGCGGGAAGATCCATGTAGCCATCTTGGAAGGCATCGCCAAGGTCACGGTGGACCGCCCGGAGGCGCTGAACGCCCTCAGCGCGGAGATGCTGGACGCGCTCGAGGAGGCTTTCAGCACCCTGGGACAAGATCCATCGATCCGGGCTGTGATCCTCACCGGAGCTGGCAAGGCCTTCGTAGCGGGGGGGGATATCAAGGTCATGGCGGGTTTCGATCCGGACCAGGCGCGCGCCTTCGCCCTGCATGGGCAGCAGGTGTTCAAGATGATCGCGGAATTCCCCCGGCCGGTAATCGCCGCCATTAACGGCTTCGCCCTCGGGGGCGGCTGCGAGCTTGCGCTGGCCTGCGATCTCCGGATCGCCAGCGAAACGGCTCGGGCCGGGCAGCCAGAAGTGGGACTGGGGGTGATTCCGGGCTTCGGGGGCACCCAGCGTCTCGCCCGCCTGCTAGGACGATCCGCAGCGAAATACCTGCTCTTCACGGGGGAGATCGTGGCCGCGGACCGGGCCCTTCAGCTGGGGCTTTTCGACGAGGTGGTAGCGCCGGAAAACCTGATGAATCGCTGCCTGGAGATCGCCAAGGCGATCGCCTCCAAGGCACCGGTCGCCGTGGCCTTGTGCAAACAGGCAGTGGATCTGGGCGGCGAGACCACCCTCGCTAAAGGATTGAACTACGAAGCGGACCTCTTTGCCCGCACCTTCGCCACCGCGGACAGGAAGGAAGGCATGGAGGCCTTCATCGAAAAGCGCACAGCCTTTTTCACCGGGAGCTGAGCGCGAGTCCCTGGGAAGGAGACGGTCGGATGGATTTGAATGCGAGGTTCCGAAACGTATCGGTGATCGGCGCTGCCGGCAAGATGGGCAGTGGGATTGCCCTGCTCCTGGCCCGGGAGATGGCGTTCCGGGCCATCGAAGACCAGGCCGGAAGTTATGTCTTGAACTTGATCGACGTTAAAGAGGTCGCCCTGGAAGGTCTCCTCGGCTATCTCCAAGAGCACGGGGAGCGCGAAGCAGAAAAGCAGCTCCCCCGTCTCCGGCAGCTCTTCAGGGGTCTCGGCGATGACGAGGTGGTCCAGGCCTTTGTCCACGAGCTGCTGCGCCACGTCCGGACCGGGACTGCCCTGTCTCTGGCCAGGGAGTCGTTGCTGGTGTTCGAGGCCTGCTTCGAGAACGAGGCCCTCAAGACCGGCATCTACCGGGACCTCGCCCACCTTTGCCCCCGGGAGACCTACTTCTGCTCCAACACCTCCTCAATCCCCCTGCATGTTCTGAGCGAAGCCAGTGGCATCCAGGGCCGGCTCGTGGGCTTCCACTTCTACAACCCTGCCGCAGTCCAGCAACTGATTGAGCTGATCACGCCGCAGGACTGCAGCAGCGAGCTGAAGGAACTCTCCCTGGAGCTTGCCAAGTTTCTCGGCAAGACCGTCGTTCCCGCCAACGATATTGCGGGATTCATCGGCAACGGCTACCTCATGCGCGACGGGCTCCATGCCATTGCGGAGGTGGAACGCCTGGCCCCGGAGTTTGGTTTCCACCAGGCTCTCTACCTAGTTGACCGGGTCTCCCGGGACTGGCTCCTGAGGCCCCTGGGCATCTTCCAGCTCATGGACTTCGTAGGTCTCGACGTCTTCCAGTTGATCCTCAACGTGATGAACCAGCACCTTTCGGAGGACCTCCACTGCGACCTCATCGACCGGTTCGTGAGGAAGGGCAGCAAGGGGGGAGTCACCCTTTCTGGCGCTCAGAAGGATGGCTTCTTCCGTTACGAAAAGACGCATCCTGTCGCCGTCTGCAACCCTGAAGCTGATGACTACACCCCCCTGGACCAGCCCTGGGCCTGGGCGATTACGGAGCGCCTGGGCGAGCACCCCGATCCGACTCTTTCCTGGAAGAACCTCAACCGGGACCCGCAGCGGCAAGCCAAGCTGGCGGCCTATTTCCAAGGGTTCAAGCAGGGGTCTACGCTGGCTGTGGACTTGGCCATCCGGCACCTTCAAGCGGATCGAAGGACCGCGCTGAAGTTGGTGGAGCAGGGAGTCGCTGCCTGCGCCGAGGACGTCAATCGGGTCCTGCAATTGGGCTTTCTGCATCTCTACGGCCCCATCAACGACTATCTCTCCGAGGGCTGAGCCATGCGCATCGGGGATTGGGATATCCAGATCGTGAGCGGCGGCACCTTCCGGCTGGATGGTGGCGCGATGTTCGGGACCGTACCGAAAGTGATCTGGAACAAGCTCATGCCCGCGGACGAGGAAAACCGCATCTGCATGACTACCAACTGCCTCCTGTTGCGCAGCGAGCTATCGGGCCGCAAGCATGTGGTGCTCGTGGACACCGGGAATGGCGACAAGGAGGATGAAGCCTTCCGGGGTCGCTTCCAGATCGAGGGACCTGGGGTCCTGGAGGCGAGCCTCGCAAAGCACGGGGTGCAGCCTGAGGACGTGACCCTGCTGGTGCTCACCCATCTCCATTTCGATCATGCGGGAGGCGCCACGCGCTTGGATGCCAGTGGCGCCGCGGTGCCTCGCTTCCCCAAGGCCCGGGTCATGGTGCAGAAGCAAGAGCTGGAGGATGCCCGGCGCCCGAACCTCCGGGTGAAGGCCAGCTACTTTCCCTGGAACTGGGAACCCCTCGAAACTGCTGGGCTCCTGGACACCTTGGATGGTTCCGCAGAACTGCTGCCCGGCCTTTCCGTCCGCCTGGCTCCCGGTCACATGCCGGGACTCCAGATCATCCTCGTCAAGGGCGGAGGCCGCAAGCTCGTCTATCCCGCCGATCTCATCCCCACCTCCCGCCACATCCAGCCCGCCTGGGTCATGGGCTATGACCTGGACGTGGTGACCTGTGTCAGCGAGCGCCTTAAGCTCCTGGATGAAATCACCGGAAGCGGCACAGTGGTGGTCTTCGAACATGACCCGGATATCCCAGCGGGCACGGTCAGCCGCGACGAGAAGGGCAAGTACTTCGTCACCCCGGTAGAGGTTTGAAGGGTAATTGTTCCTGCACCCGTCACCTCTGCGCACACCGCAGAATGCGGCCTTCACCATCGATTACCAGCCACTATAGGTGAACGCCATCGCTTCGATGGAGCGCTAGCGTCCGCGCAGCCATATCGTCCGAGCGTCGAGCGCGACCGTCACTTGTGGCTTGCCGATCGTGCTTTCCACCGTCAACGTTCAGCCTGGCAGCAACAAACTGCCGATCGCGCCGTTGTGCAGATCCATACAAATCCACGCTATCTCGGACTTGTTCTGCCCTATCAGTGGGCAGGCTGAGATGTCCTCCATTAGGGAGTCTCGCGGCTCTCCAGTCTCGCAATTTTGGCCAGGCGGCGACGATATCGCTCGGCGCCATTGAACCGCGCGGCCAGGAATGTTTTGACAAGTTCCCAGGCAAGCCCACGACCGATCACCAGACCGCCCAGGCAGATCACATTCAGGTTGTCATCCTCGACCCCTTGATGCGCTGAATACGTTTCATGGATCAGGCAGGCCCGCACGCCTGGCACTTTATTGGCGACTACGCACGCTCCGACACCGCTGCCGCAGATGGCCACACCGCGGTCCACCTCATCGCAAGCGACGGCACGGGCCAAAGGCACGACAAAATCCGGGAAATCATCGTCCGGCGTTGGCTGGTCGT
>JANYIU010000107.1 GCA_025361955.1 Holophagaceae bacterium | reverse complement strand
CGTTCGTGCTGATCCAGCGCCGGGACGGGCGTCCAGACATCATGCTCTACGAGCGGCGTCTCAACTACCAGTGCTTGGGCTTGGACCTTCAGCCCTCGACCTTCGGCAATCTGATGGCCTTGATCGCCCGGTTGCGAGCGCTGGAGCCTGAGGTCGCCCTGGACGATCGCATCACCCGCCCAGGATTCCTGGCGGGCCTGCCGCTGATGGCGCTCGATCCGGTGGATCTCGCCGTGTTCCTGGTGACGAAAGCACGCCAGCTAGGCTGTTAGCCTTCGATTGGTTCATGATTGGTCCTCCCTGGGGGCCATGGGGCTGTCTCCTCCCGCTTCATGGCGGCGCAGGATGCCCTGGACCAGCCGCTGGAGGAAGGTGGCCCGCTCGGGGTTCCAGACCATGGCACTGGAGGCCTTCCATTCCCCGGAAAGCTCGAAGAGGGTGGCCCCATCCACTCGGGTCCCCAGCAGCAGGATGGGGACCTTGCGCTGGGCGATCTCCGTGAGGGTCTTCATCCGGCGCCGTTCGTCCAGACCGGTGCCATTGATGTGAAACAGGACCAGGGACGGTTTTCCCTGGAGGGCTTCTTTCAGCTCCTGGACCGCGGGGGCCAGCCGAATCAGGGGTCGGATGTTCTGGAGCACCTCGCGGAGGGTCGCTTCCAGTGAGGCGTCAAGGCTCACCAGGACAATGCTCATTTCTGGTAACAGCGTGCCCATGCGTAATTCCGGGGCGTTCGCCTCCTCCAAGCGCCTCGCGGCTCGTTCCCGTTCCTCCTCGCGGCCCAGGAAGACCCAACGGGAGAGGGGTGCTTCAATATCGGGGGGCAGCTTCGGGGTGAACTGAACGCCGATCCTCTGGCCGGATAGATGCCGGACGATGGCTCCAGAGTGGATCTTGATCTGGTCGGAAAGGGGTATGTCCAGGACGATCTGGTCCCCCGGCCCCACCTCTTCGGCGGGCACCTCTCGCTGGGCATGGAACTGGGCGCCGGAGGTGCTGATATCCACGAGACCCGCCACGTGGAGGTTGGCCTTGGGAGTCCCGAAGGTGACCGGCACCCGACCGACCCGCTCCACTCGGTAGGCCACTCGCTGATCATTCTCCTTGATCACCTTGGGAATGGAGACCCGGACGGTGCGCCGGCCCTCATGCAGTCCGAGTCCGATGCTGGTGACGGCAGCCTCGTAGAACCCAAGTCCGTGGGGAAAGCGGATCTTCAGATCGGGGGTCCGGAGACCGTAGATCGCATCCTCCCGGCTCATGGTCGCCAGCACGTGCAGCTCTTCCGCCTCAACCGCCACGAAGCTGGACTCAAACCTCAGATAGGGGGTGGCCAGGATCAGCAGTTCCCTGCGGCCGCATGCCTTCTTCAGGATGTCGAGGATCTCCTCGGGTTTCTTGATGGTCGTGGCCAACGGTGCCTCCAGCTCCCAGCTTATCGAACAGCCCTTGCGGTTTGGTTTAGCAACTGCTCCGAGTATGGTGGAAACTGCACTCCTCGGGGAGGATATGGGCGCATCGATGATCACGGGCGAAGCTGAGCTCCACAAGATCCTGGAGACGGCCTGCGGCAGTCGGGAATTGATGATTCTCGTGACCCCCTACCTGCGCTTTGAGACCCATTTCCTGGCCCTGGATTCTGCCGCGATCCAGGCGCGGATCACCATGTCCGCGGAGGAGGCCATTTATGGACTCCAGTCGCCGGATCTGCATTTCCGCTTCCCCAGTGTTACTCGGTTCCTTGAGGGGCACACGCGGTTGCTAGGGTACGGGCTCATGGAGGGGCGCCGGACCCTGCGCCTCGCCATCCCCAAGACCCTGCAGGATGACGAGCAGCGGCGCGCCTACCGGGTGGAGCGGGTGGGCAAGGGGCTGGTCACCTTCAGCACGCCCAGGTTCGACCTGAAGTCCGGAAGGCTGGTGAACATCAGCACCAAGGGGGCCCAGTTGTTTTATAGCCAGGAGCCCCTGGAAGCCCTTCTAAAGACCGACGACCCCATCGCGGTTTCCATTCCCTTGGCCGATGGGATCCTGATCAACAACCGCGCCATCGTGCGGTGGGTTCAGGGCAAGACCTTGGGGGTGGAATTCCTGCCCACTCTGGATTCGGAAGTGCTGACCCCCCTCTCCCGCTGGATCTTCCAGCGGCGGGAGGAGGACAAGGATCGGGTGGGCTCCCTTTTTGTGGATCCCGCACCGCAGGTGGGGAAAACGCCCGGGATGGTGCTGATCTCTTCCTCCCAGGAGGTGGAGGACAATCTCATGGGATTGCTGGCCGGGCTGCCGCCCCTGAAGCGCGTAGGCGCTTCGATGCAAGCGATCAAGGAAGCCGTGGCCACCGGGCCCACGCTGGTGTTCTTCCATGTGCCGGACGCCGGGCTGGATGGACGCAGGCGACTGAAGATGCTGGTGGAAGTCCTGGCTGGCAAGGTTCCCTTCGTCCTGCTGGGCACCCAGGTGGAGAACAGTGTGCTGTTCGAACTCGGCAACGAGCACAAGGCCGCGGCAGTCTATGATCTGGGTGCCAAGTCCGGCGCCTTTTTCCTCCGGCTCGTGCAGGGGATCCTGCGTCGGCATCAGCCGAGGTCTGAGGGTCCATGACTCCGCACACGCTGATCCTCTATAGCGCCCCAAGGAGTGGCAGCGGGGACGAATGGATGACCTTCCTGCCCATCGGCTTGGGCTATCTCCAATCGGCGCTCAAGCGGAAGGGCTATCCCTGCCGGCTGGCGAATCTCAGTGGGAAGTCCCGGAAGGAGATCCTGGCCTACCTGGGAGGACAGGGGGTCGATGTCATCGGCGTGTCCATGTTCACCTTCAACCGCAAGCGGAGCTTCGAACTCTTGGCTTTGGCGCGGGCAGCTCACCCTGGCGCGGTCCTGGTGGCGGGGGGTCCGCATCCGACGCATCTAGCGAAAGAGGTGTTCGAGGAGTGTCCTGCTTTGGATGCCATCGTGAAAGGCGAGGGGGAGTTGCCCTTGGTGGGACTGGTGGAGCGGCTCGCTTCCGAACCCGGGTCTGATTTATGGAAAAGCACACCGGGTCTCATCCTTCGGGACCGGGAAACGGAGTCGCAACCCCCCATCGAGGATCTGGATTCCCTTGGTTTTCCCGCCGAGCTTTTCGCCGCGGATTTCCTGGACGATCCCAGTCAGCTGGCGTACTTGAGCACCAGCCGAGGTTGTCCGGCCACCTGCAATTTCTGCAACACCCCTGAATTCTGGGGCGCTTCCATCCGGTTCCGCAGCCCTGGCTCGGTACTAAGCGAGATGGCCTTTTTAAGAGAACGCCATGGCCTCATCTATTTCAGTTTCCGGGACGACACCTTCACCGCGAAGAAGGCGCGGACCCTGGCCCTCATGGAAGGCATCCAGGCCTCAGGCCTGCACCCACTCTGGAACTGCCAATCGAGGGTGAATTTGGTGGATGAGGAGCGGCTGGTGGCCATGAAACGCGCCGGCTGCGAGTTCATCCAGTTCGGCGTGGAGCATGCCAGCGAGCGGATCCTGAAGCTTCTGGACAAGGGCACGAACCCTGCCCAAGCCCGCAGGGCCCTTGCTCTGGCTCGGAAAGTGGGGCTCAACCTGGGCATCTACCTCATCACTGGAATACCGGGCGAGGAGTGGTCGGATGTGGAAGCCAGCGCAGCCTTCGTTCGGGAAACGCGTCCCCACGATATCCAGGTGGCACCCCTTGCGGTCTACCCCGGGACCGGTCTGTTTTCGAAGTACGTTGCCGAGGGTCGCATTGAGCGGGATTTTTTTCGCAGGAGTGGGGATGTTGAGGTCTTCGCCCGCGTCGATGCCCATACGGAGAAAGCCCTGCGCTACCTGGAAAAGTCGGGCTCCAGAACCACCGCAGGCTATACCCCAGCCGAATTCGCGGAGCAGAAGAAGTGGCTGGGTTTTTGCGCCGTGACGAACCTGCTGTGCGGGGAGGTTGCCGAGGAAGCTGGGCACTTTGCCGAGGCCGAGGCCGAGTACCTGGAGATCATTCGGAGGGAACCGCGCAATCCGTGGGGTTTCCTGAGACGCGCATTGCTGCGCGAGCGGTTGGGCAGGCGGAAAGAGGCCCAGGCCGATCTTCGTGAGGTCCTGGCGCTGGCCCCCAGGAATCCAGAGGCCACCCGCTTGGCGGCGAAGTAGCGATGGCTGACCTGCTGGAGACTTGCTTAGCGACGGTTCTGAATCAATGCGGGAGGGTGGCGAGCAACTCCGACGCTTCGGCCTTCAGGGCAGCGATGAAACGATCCGTCTGGAGTGAGGACGGGCGATGCTCGGGGCGCACAATGTTCACGTGGAAGGGGATGGAGACAGAGAAGCGGCGCATCTCCAGGCCCTTGCCCGCGAAGGCCTGGGCCGTGAAGGGGTTGACCACGGCGATGCCGATGCCAGCCTGGACCATCGAACACACGGAGACCGCGCTGTGGGTCTCCAGGACCATGTTGCGGGCCACTCCGTGGTGTCGGCAGATTTCGTCGACCTGCTTGCGGTAGGCATCGCTGGGGGCGAGACTCACGAACCGCTCGCCCGCGAAGTCCTCGGGCCGCAAAAGTTCCTTAGCCAGCAGGGGGTGACCCTCGGGGAGAACGCAGACCTCATCGGCCACCATCAGGGGTTCCAGACTGGTCCCGGGCGGTGGGGTGCTGCGCTCGGTGAGACCGAGGTCGTGCCGTTGGGCCGTGAGCCACTCCTCCAGCAGCGGGGATTCCTG
>JANYIU010000100.1 GCA_025361955.1 Holophagaceae bacterium | reverse complement strand
CAGGATCCTCTCCACATGCTGCTTCAGCAGGGATTCGGCTTCGATGGCCTCGGGGATGGCCAGCTTCCCGCGAAAACGCAGGGCTTCCGGAATGTCGGCGTAGAGCTCGTCGACACTCTTGGCGCCGAGCTGGGCAAGCATCTCCGCCTTCACGCTCGGCACGGAATTGGGAATATAAGGATGGGCTTGTCGTTCGGTCATGGGTTCTCCGTATCGATGCTTCAGGCGAGGCCGCTGCCATCCATCACCCCATGCGTGCCGGTGCTCCAGGAAGACAGCCCGCAGGCCAGGAAAACCTCGGCATTGGTCCCATCCTCGGCAGTGCCCACGCAAGGGCGGGGACGGACCGCGGCACCCGCTTCGGCCAGGCGTTCGGCGCTATCTCGACCGATGCCGGCAGCGGCAGCAGGTAACACAGCCACTTCCCCATCCAAGCAAAGGAGCCCGAGGAGGTTGAAATGCACGCTCATGAATAACCTCTCCTGTGGGACCATAAGCACGAACTGGTGGTCGTTTTTTTGGTATATCAACAATATCTCACAGCCATATCATAACCCTGCAATACTTTTTGAACCCTTTGGGAGAAAGCCATGCCCCCCACCACCGAAGCGTTCCCGGCCTGCCGCACCGCCTTCCCCGCCCTGCTCCGCACCCTCAACGGCAAGCCCCTGGCCTACTTCGACGGCCCCGGCGGAACCCAGGTGCCCCAACCGGTGATCGATGCGGTCTCGGACTACTACCGTTTTTGCAACGCCAACAGCCACGGCCAGTTTGTGACGTCTCAGGATTCAGATCAGATTCTGCAGGAGACCCGAGAGACCCTCGCGACCTTCCTGGGGGCACCCTCCTGGCGGGAGATCTCGCTGGGTGCCAATATGACCAGTCTGGCCTTCAGTCTCAGTCGGGCCCTGGCCCGGGAACTGAAACCCGGCGACGAGGTGGTCATTACCCAGCTGGATCACGAAGCCAACCGAGGCCCTTGGCTCACCCTGGCCGAGCGCGGCGCCGTGGTGAAGGAAGTGGCCCTGCGCCCCGATGGCACCCTTGACCCCGAGGACCTGGCCCGCCAGATCACTCCTCGCACGCGGCTGGTGGCCATCGGCTACTCCTCCAACGCTCTGGGCACCGTGAATGACCTGGCCCTCACCCGCAAGCTCTCCAAGGCCGTGGGAGCCTGGCTCCTTATCGACGCTGTCCATGCGGCGCCACACTTCCCCTTGGACGTGGTGGCCCTGGATGCTGATTTCCTGCTCTGTTCAGCGTACAAATTCTACGGTCCCCATGTGGGCATCCTCTACGCTCGGCCGGGCCTGCTGGAGCAGCTGCACACGGACCGGCTGCGCACCCAGGAATCCGAGGCTCCCTTCCGCATCGAGACCGGCACCCAGAATCACGCGGCCCTGGCCGGAGTGCGGGCCGCAGTCCACTTTCTAGCAGGCTTCTCCGAGGGTGCCACGTTGCGCGAACGGCTCGTTCGTACGATGACCGCCCTCGCCGAACGCGAGCACACCCTGGCTAAGAGCTATCACGACCGGGTGCGGGCGATTCCTGGCGTCACCGTCTGGGGGCCGAATTTCAGCACCCGCCAGCGGGCGCCCACCGTGTCCATCACCGTGCAGGGCGTCCATCCAGAAGAGGTGGCACGGCGCCTGGGCGAGCAAGGTGTGCTGGTCTGGGATGGCCATTTCTATGCGGTCAGGGCCCTGGAGGTGCTGGGCCTCGAAGCCAAGGGTGGCGTCGTCCGAGCTGGGATATCCATGTACACCACGGAGGCAGAAGTCCAGCGCCTGCTCGACGGCATTGCTGCCCTCGCGCAGGGCTGACCCCATGGCCAAACTGCGCCTGCTGCTGGCGGGCTTTGGGAACGTCGGTCGCCGGTTCGTGGAGATCCTCGCTGATCGCAAGTCTTATCCAGGTCTCAGCGAGCTCGAGGTGGCCATTGTGGCGGTCACCACGGGACAGCATGGCGCCTGGGTGAATCCAGCAGGCTTGGCCCCGGCAACCATCCTGGAGACGTATCGCACCCGCGGAGGCTTTCCGGACTCGCGCACCACCTTGGATGCCGTCCGCACCCTGGACTTCGACGTGCTCGTGGAGCTCTCGCCCCTCAGCATCGCAGGCCGGGGCGAGCCCGCGATCGCCCATGTGCGTGAAGCCCTGAGCAGAGGTCGCCATGTGGTCAGTGGCAACAAGGGCCCGGTCGCGTGGGCCTACCGCGAACTCAGCACCCTCGCCCGGGCGAGGGGTGTCCGTTTCCTCCACGAAGCGACGGTGATGGACGGTGCGCCCGTCTTCAACCTGCAAAGACACTGCCTCCGAGGCAATACGATCCTGCGCCTCGAAGGCATCCTGAATTCCACTTCCAACATGGTACTCGGGGCAATGGAGCGGGGCCTCAGCCTGGCAGCAGCCGTGGCCAAGGCCCAGGCCATGGGCATCGCCGAAGCAGATCCCAGCGCGGATCTGGAAGGCTGGGACGCGGCGGTGAAACTCACGGCCCTAACCAACGTGCTCATGGATGCCGATATCAAACCAGAGCAGATATGGCGCCAGGGCATCGCGCAACTGACTCCGCAGGATCTTGCTGTAGCCCAGAGCCGGGGCCGTCGAATCAAGATGATCTGCGAAGCCTTCCGGACCGACGCCGGCATCCAGGGCAGCGTTACGGTGCAGGAACTGCCCCTGGACCATCCCTTCGCCCGCGCAGAAGGAGCAGGTTCTGTCCTGCGGATCCACACCGACCTGCTCGGCCGCCTCATCATCGCCGAGGACGGACCGGACCTGTCCACCACAGCCTATGGGGTGATTTCGGACTTGCTGGCGCTTAGTGAATGCAATTGAACCGGTAGCGTGAAGATTTTCAGGTGAGTCGGGTGTTGCGTTGAAACGAGAAGATTTTTTTCATGTAATACCTTTTGTGACCTTGCGGGCAATGATCAAAAACGTCGAGAAATCGAGACGAAAGACGGAGGACGTTGCCAGTGGAGGCAGCGTTGTGGCCAGGTTGAATTCAGTGCCGCGAAATACCGATATTGCTACGGTGTATTATGCCTGCGCGCCAGTCTTGTCATAGGTTTCAACATGGACATTGGTCAACTATGAACGCCAATCAGGACACCTTGAAAATCTGTCACGTGAGAAAGGGTTTCTTAAGAGGCAGGATCGCACAGCAAAGCCATGATAAGAAGGTCTTGGTATTTGCCATCGAGAAATCGAGCTCGACGTTTCAGCCCTTCTTCAACGAAGCCAAGGCGGCGATATAGAGCAATTGCGATCGTATTGCTGGCGTAAACCTCCAGTTCAATGCGAGTGAGGCCGTTTTCGATTGATTTCTGGATGCACGCTTCCAAAAGCATTCTGCCGAGCCCTTGTTGCCGCCACTCCTGCAGGACCCCCATTCCAACAGAGCCACTGTGCCCGAAACCGGGACGATTACAGGGCGTGATGTCACAAAACCCGATGACATTGCCTTCCTCCAGCGCGACGAATTGGGCATAGCCGTTTTTGATGTTGTTGACGACAAAATCCGTTGTCCAGGCCATAGGAGGAGTATCAATTTGGGCCAAATAACTTCTTTCGCGTGCAACGGCACCAAGAACTTCGCGAAACCCTGAAACATGTTCTATGGCGATCGGGACAATTGGTGGCATGTGGGGCCTAACGGAAGAAGGCTAACCAACGGTGCCGATTGCGGCGCAAAGGAAGGAGACGAGAAATTCAAACGACTGGAGGAGGAAGTTGTCGTTGGAGGCAGCGTCCGGGTTGCACGATAGGTTAGCGGGAAATGAGCTTAGGAGCCGTTACGGAATAACCACTGTTTTTGTGGTTGTTTTGCTACAGCTCATTATGCCGCTCTCGCCACCGGGACGACAAGGTTATTAAGTGACAGTGACTTAGTGATTTACAAATCGCACCAAGCTGATGAGCATGAGGCCAAACAGGAATAGCACAATCCCAAGAGACCTCGTGTTGGAGCGGACATTACCGAATCTTCGGCCAAAGTCTTTGATTTGGAGAACGGGATTGTTGGGGAATAGTGCCATGATCCCGCCAATAACAACGAGAGCGGCAGCGAAGATCAGGGCGGCGATGGGGTTGCCAGACATTGGAAGGGTGGGGGCGCCTAACGATCAGTTTAACCGGCGCTGCCGAAGCCAGAACGGGAGAAAGTGGACGGGGAATCAAAGCGGTGGAAGGTGCGAACTGCCAGTATAGACAGCCTCCTGATTGACCGGCGAGTTAGGCTGCGAGGTGTGCTTGTCATTTGCGTTTCGAAACGTGTATGCATAAGAAATGATAGAGCTTGCGGCAACTTGAATCGAAGGATCGCTGCTCTGTTTCGGTGGAAAGGTGTTGTGACAAAGGGCCACCGTCTTCGTTGATGAAATGCAAAACGAGATCCTGAATTGAAAGAGACCGAAGTTCAGAATCTTTGTTCACTTCTTTGATGATTTCACCACCCAGCAACCATATGTTGGAAAAGTGACGACGGAGTGTGCCTGCGGCTAGGCTTGAATCCACGAGCTGTTGAAGAAATGGAGTGACGGCCTTCAAAATAGCCTGCCCAGTGGGTACATCCGTTCGATCGCACTTCCACGAATCAGGCCATTCGAGCGTTTCTAAATTCAAGCGCCGTCCGATGTCTGTGGCGGTTTTCATAACGGTAAAGCCTGTGGATGAGGGAGCGGCCTAACGAAGGAAGCTAACCGGCCCGACCGGCGACAAAATGTTGAGCGGAGAAATGGAGTCAGATCCGTGAAACATGGAAGTGGGCAGTGCCGGTTGGGTCCGAGTTGAACGAAGGGATAGGCTACTCGGTTGGTCGATAAAACCTTCGCAGCATATTTCCGGAAAGTGGCGCTGCTGTGATGCTTAATGCAAGGCATATCAAATTGCTTTACATGGAATAGCGGGCCAGCAGTCAGAAAGACCCAGGGTGTTACTTGTGAAGCGATAAGAGCCTCTATTGTATCAGAGACTCGCTTCTCAATGATGGGATACATCGGTGTGGCCATGGAACGTCTAACGATTGAGTTGACCAGTGCTACCGACGGCAGAACGGGAGGAATTAGACGGGGAATCAAAGCGGTGGAAGATGCGAACTGCCAGTATAGACAGCGTCCGGGTTGAACGGCGGGTTAGGTGCGCCAAGCGAAGCTTGGGCGAGGGGGATGGATGACATAGACAGACTGAAACCTCGCAGTGGGATACAGCGGGAATGATACCCCGCCCGGCAAAGCGGGTCAGCAGCCGGTACCGAGTGTTGCGTGTAGGACG
>JANYIU010000042.1 GCA_025361955.1 Holophagaceae bacterium | reverse complement strand
GGTGTTCGAGTAAGGGAGGTCCTGGATATGGAAACGATGCGAGATCCTCCCGCCCTGAACACCTCGAAGCCTACCGGGCTTTGGCGTTTTGGGAAGGCAGCCGTCTCCGGAGGCTTCTCCCGCTGGGGGCTCCACCTCATCCTGGCCTGGGTCGCTTTTGACGCCCTGTCCGGGACCGCTTGGGCCTTGCACCTGAAGGGGCTGGCCCAATGGAGTGCGCTGCCCAATTATTGGGGGGAGTTGCTGACCGCTCGAGATGTCTGGGAACTCCTGGAGAATGGAGGGCTCAAGCAGGATCCGCTAGGGGCCTGGGCCCCCATGATCGGCTTCCTGGCTTTGGTCTGGGTTTTCTGGGCGGGCTGGCGGGTCCAGACCAAGGCCGTGGATCTGCCCGCGCGGCTGGGGCCATGGCTTTGTGGCTTGGCGGAGTCCATGATCATCGGACTCCCCGTGATCATTCTTGGCTACGGCGTGTCCTGGGTCCTGGAGGGGGTCGCGGGGAGTGGCATCCAAGGTCTGGGTTGGTTGAATCTGGTTGGGGGAACCCTGTTTCGCCTCTCCTGTGTCTCCACGGTCATGGTTCAGTGGTGGCTCTGTCGGATCGACCGGGCTGGGCTGAATCAGAAGAACTGGTATCTGGGTTCGCCGGAGCGGTTGCTGACACACCTGGTGCACAGTTTTCAGCGTCTCTGGTCCTATCCCATGCACTGGGCAGCCTTCATCCTGGGCGGTGTGCTGGTCCGGGTAGGGCTTCACTTCCTGGTGTTCCTCTTCGCTTGGAAGATTGGGGGAGGCAGCAGTTTTCGAGTTTGGATATTCCTCGCCTTGCAGATTGGGGTCGCCGCCCTGAACGCCTGGCTTCTGGGCTGGTTCCTGAGGCTCACCTCGCTCTTCTGGCGCGAGGATTCAGAAATTCGCCATGAGATCCAATTTCTCAAACTCGATGGCGACACGGAACAGCACACCCTGGCCTGAAAACTCCTTTGTTCTCAATGCGGAGTTGGGAAATAGGCATTATTTGCCTTTGACATAAAAGAGGCAACGAGCCTTCTCTTGACGGGGGCTAACCGGGGAGTACCCTTTGGGGCAGGTTAGCTGTTTGACACGTTGAACTCCCCCCTACCAAGGGGACCATTCCGGAGGGTGCATGGATTTTCTCAAGCCCGATGTCCAGGACCACTTGATGAAGGAGCACTTCGAATTTCGCAAACTGATGGAAGAACACAAGGCTGCGGACGAGCGCCTGCATTATCTTCAAAACAAACTTCGTCTCTCAGCGCAAGAGTCCATTGAAGAGGTTGAACTCAAGAAGGCGAAGCTGCGCGCCAAAGAGCGGATCTACCGCATCGTGGAAGAGCACTCAAAGGGCCGCAACCAGTAGGGATCAGGACAGATCCCGGACAGTTCTGCCCCGGGCGACCGCGGCAGGTCCGTTTTTCAACCTCGAGCATCGCTAAGGGCTGCTCGAGGTTGAAAGGTATTTCGACTTACCCGATCGTCTCGGGTACATACGTCTCGCCCAGCCAATACACAAGTTCCAAGGGATGCTTCACCTCCCAGAGCAGCACCTTCCCCAGGGCTCCGACCTGCAAGTGGCCGAGGTCTTTCCGCCTCAGGCTCCGCGCTGGATGCAGGGTCACGGCGGTGAGCGCCTCTTCGAAGGTCATGCGCAGTTGCAGGCAGCCGAGCCGGAGGATCAGCAGTGGATCCAGGCAGGCGCAGGAGCCTGGGTTGAAATCCGAAGCCAGAGCCACGCGGCACCCGGCTGCGATCATCTTCCGAGCTGGGGCCCAGTCCCGCATCCCGAGGAACAGGGTGGTACCGGGCAGCAGCGTCGGCGTCACGTCCGCCTCGGCCATGGCCTTGATGCCCGCGTCGGAAGCGAACATCAGGTGATCGGCGCTGGCCGCGCCAAGCTCCGCGGCGAGTTCGGCCCCGCCCGTAGGCCCGAATTCATCGGCATGGATCCTCGGGATCAACCCAAGCGCCTTGCCGGATGCCAGCACCTGGCGACCCTGTTCGGGAGTGAACACCCCCTTTTCCACGAACACATCGCAGAACCGTGCGACCCCAGGCTGTCGTTTGACCAGCTCAGGCTGCCATTGTTCCGCTACGACCTTCGCGTAGCCGGCGGGATCACCCTGGAATTCCTGGGGGATATCGTGGGCGGGCATGAGGGTGACGTCGAGACTCCAACCCCGGCGCTGAAGTTCGCCATAGGCCTCCAAGAGCCGCAGTTCCGATTCCAGGGAAAGGCCATAGCCGGTCTTGGCTTCCAGATGGACGACGCCTTTACGCGCCAGTTTCCCCAACCGCTCCTCACCCAGGGCAACCAGTTCCTCCAGACTCGCCTTGCGGGTGGCACGCACCGTCTCACGAATACCGCCACCTTCGGCGGCAATCTGGGCATAGGTGACGCCCTGGAGCCGCCGGTTGAATTCCTGACTGCGGTCCCCTCCGAACAGCAGGTGCGTGTGGGGATCAACAAAACCCGGGGAGGCCCAGCGCCCTTTGCCGTCCAGCTTATTCGCGTTCTGCCATTCGCTGGGCAGCTCCTTGCTGGGGCCAAGCCATGCCACGCGCCCGTTTTCGAGGGCGATGGCGCCGTTCTCGATATAGTCCACGGCCCAGGCACGGGCGGGATCAGGGGTGACGATTCCCCGGAGGTTGGTAAGGAGGGCGCGCTGTTCCATGCCTCGATTGTGCCTGCATTTGTTCGTGGCCGTGGACTTCGAGGGCCTAGGGGATTCAGGGCAGGAGCGAATTCGCGGGCTCGCTCTGATACCATCCATTCATTCTGGAGGTTCCAGTGCGGCAGGAGTCGGTTTGGAGTCGGGGCTTCGCCTGGGCGCTATGCCTGCTGGCGGTGCAGGGAGGCATGGCGCAGGGCAATCTGGGGTCCATGGCAGCCAGGCATTGGGCCTGGGATCAGGTCAAAAGCTGGACCTTTGCCAAGAAGGACGCTCGCGGTCAGGTGCTCTGGGATAACCGGAAATTCCTCACACTCAACTACACCGAGCAGACGGAGCAACTATTAGAGCGCCTGAGCGGCGGCGACTTACCCCGGCGGGCGGCGCTGATCCTCCTGGGCGAACGCCCGCTGGACCAATGGGCCCGGGCGGCTCTTGGCAAGGCCGATGCTCGTGATGAAGTGGCGCAGTTCCTGTATGCCAAGGGTTATCGATACTCCGACCCGGACCCCTTCCTCTACCTGGAGCCCTCATCGCGCGTGGACCGGCCCTGGACCCAAGGTCTCGGGTTGCACCTGGATGGGCCGAACGCATGGCGCTTCCAGTGGATCCCGAACCCGGCGCTGTTGCCCAGAATGGACGCGACTGGCGCGCTTCCCAAGGCCCTGGAACAAGCCGCCGAGCCGACCGTGCTGGTGCATCTGAAACAGCTGCGGCCTGGGCTGGCTCGACTCCAGACCCTCGCGGGCGGTGCCGAGGGCATGGTCCCAGCCCTAGCCCGCGGCAGCCGCGTGGGGTTCTTCATGCGCCATCTGGAGGTCTGGCTGAAGCAGTCTTCCATAGCCCTGGAACCCTTGGCCTCCCGCGAAGCCTGGGTACTTCACTACGGCCTGTCGCGTGGCGAGCGCGGTCCCTCCGAGGGTACGCTGATCTTCCTTCCGGGAGCACTGCCCACGCGCACCAAGTTGGCTCTGCAACTCCTGAAACTGAATCCGACCCAACTGGGGCCCCGCTCCCGCAGCAGCACCTGGACCGGGCAGTACGGCGGCCAGGCGGAGGTGACGCAGGTGCGCGGCTCCGGTGGCGTGCTGCACGTCCATGCCGCGGCCGAGGGGACCTGGATCAGCGATCGCGAGGCGCCCCTACGCAGCCTGCTCTTTCCAGTGGCGGAGGTGCTCTTGGCCGAGCGGGCGGAATGGTGCAAGGTGGCCCTGGCGGGCATGCGGGCGCAGACGGAAGTCTCGCTCTGGCTGCTGCCAAGACGGGGCGCCGGAGCCGCCTTTGAGCGGGCGGCCAGCCGTCGGCGACTGCTGGGTAGTCAGCAGAACAACTGGAACAACCCCTCCATCGCCAAGGCCGCGCCGCGTTCGGGAACCCTCTCGATCGCCTTGGGGGCAGGGCCCACCGAGATCCTGATCAACGCCATCCTGCGCAAGGACCACGAAGCCTCGATCGACGACCCGCAGTTGCCGGAGATTGCGAACGGCGGCCAGAACCTCACGCCCGAGCAGAAGCAGGCCTACCTTGCCGACCTCCAGCTGGCCAAGTCCCGCCGCGAGGCTCGCAAGGCCATGCGGGACGAAGCCAGCGCTCTGCTGGCTCTCCTGGATCTGAGAGGCGCGGCCCTGTTCTGGAAGGGCTGGGTCCTTCCGCCCCCGCTATCCACCGCCGAGAAGGCCGCTATGGCGGAATTTCTTAAGTTGCAGAAGGAGAGTTCCACCCAGGCTTGGCGGCTGCAGAGCCAGGGCAAGGTGAAGTTCTACGGCGGTTTCGGTGAACCAGGCCTGGCACCGAGCGTTGCCTTGGCGCTGCCGATCCAAACGGGGAAGGGTGCTGCCCTGGCTGCGTCCATCAAGACAGTGTGGCCGCGCCTGTTTGTGGGTAAGCTCGAGCACCACGAGTACGCGCAAGGGATCCTACTGCACCGTACCCGCACGCAGCAGGCCCTCGCACCCTGTTACGCCATTGTGAATGACACGCTAGTGCTGGGCAGCGACGACTCGGCGGTGCAGACGGTAGTGAGCGGCCTGCTTGGGCAGACCACGACGGTGGCGGATTTCCAAAGCAAGACCTACGGCGTGGCGCAAATCAATGGCGCTGCCGCTGCCCGGGACCTGGAGACGCTGCTCCTGGCCTACTTGCGGGTCGATCAGGGCGGCCGCAACGGCTGGTTCGGCGAGCCCGCACCCATGGATGATGAGGCGACTGCGGAAGTGGCCTCCACCTTCGGACCTTTCCTGGGTGCTGTGCGGGCCTTGGGTACCCAGACCCTGGCCCTGGAATGGACCTCCGCCGGGCTGGAGGCTCGACCCAAATGAAGTCGTCAAGCCTTTGGCTAGGCACGGCCTTGCTCGCTCTGGCTGCAGCCCTGGTGCCTGTGCGCCAGCGCGGTTGGCTCGAGCGCTCGGAGGGCAATCCGGTCCAACGCGTCGTTCTGGAGAGTCGCAGCCTGGTGGGTCTCCGCCGGACTGCTTGGCAGGGGCGGCTGGAGGGGGCGGACTATTGGGGCGGGGCCCGAGACGGCTACTTCCTGTCGCCCCAGCACCCTGTTGAGATCGTGCTGAGGGCCTGGCCCGGATTCAAACAGTCCTTCGCCCTGACGCCCATTCCGGCGCAGGCGTCCAGCGTCCTGCTGGGGCAAGGCGACCGGGAGGCCTTCCGCACCTGGTTCGTAGCCCTCCTCGAACAGCAGTTGGACCGGGTCAGTCCCGCCTGGGAGCCCGCCCAGCGCGACTGTGCGGGATTGCTCCGGTTCGCCTTCCGGGAGGCCTGGGGGCCGCACACAGAAGCCTGGAGGGAACACACGGGTTTCCCGGCCTTTCCCGTGGCGGTGGATCCGAGTCCTGCCATGGCGGGGCCGTGGCGCCGAGCGTTCCCGACCCCCGAGGGTTGGCAGCCCTTTGCCAAAGGGGCCTGGCTGCGCTCCTACAGCTGCGTAGCTATGGGCAGGGAGCTCTCAGAAGCCAAACCCGGCGACCTGATCTTTTTCGCCAGGGGGGGCGCCCAGCCCGAGCCAGATCACGCCATGGCCTTCGTGCGGCCGGCTGTCGACGGCCAGCCGATGCTTCTCTACCACACCGGTCCAGAAGGCACCGGGCTCACGCGCAAGGCCGGCGAGCTCCGGCGCGTGCGGCTGGACGACCTGCTGCACCACCCCGACGCCGAATTCCGGCCCCTGCCGGAAAATCCTGCCTTCCTGGGGCTCTACCGCTGGAAAGTCCTTTGCAACGGGCTTGAACTCGCTGCCCTCTCCGACCCTGCCATTCCGAGTCTGCCATGATCCGCTTCCGCTTCCTTCTGTCCCTGCTCCTGCCCGTGGCCCTGCTGCTGCCCATCACGAGTAGCTCGGCGCCGAAAGCGATCGAAGCCCCCTGGCGCGAGGGCGGCTGGGTGGGTGCCTTCGCGGTGCCACGGCCCACGCTGCCGGGCAGGACCGCCTATCTCGAGGCTGCCGGTCCCATTCCCACCAGCGTGCGGGTGCGGCTGTATCGCCTCGACGATGCGGACAGTTTCCTGAAGAAGCTCCTGACCAAGGGCGGAGGCGAAGCGCCCTATGCGGGAACAGGAGGGGGACGGGATCCCCTGGACACCTTGCGGGAGGCCTTCCTCTGGGGCGGCCGGCGGGCCTTCGCGACGGTCCACCGCACGGCCACCCGCACCCTGCGGGACCTAGCCAAGGAGAGCGACCGGCTGGGCGCGCCCAGGCTCGAAGCCACGGCCCCCCGTGAGGGGGATGCCCTGCCCTTGGCAAGCCAGCCGGGCCTCACCTTCATCACGGAGCTGGTGCCCAAGGTGACGGAGGAGATCACAGGCACGAAGCATAAACCTGAGACGGCGGATTCCAACGAAGATGAAACCGGCTCCTCCGGGCACCTCAGCCGGGTGGAGTTGCCGGCCCAGAAGGCGGGCGTTTACCTGCTCGAGATCCTGAAGGGCGAGCAAGCCGCCTACGTGCCCTGGCTGGTGACGGATCTGGCGTTACTGGCGGAGCAGGACGGCGCCCGGATGCGGGTACAGGCCCTCAACGCGCTGGATGGCTCCGTGCGCACGGGGGTCAGCGGTCAGATCTTCGAAGGTGGCCAAGTTAAGACGCTCGAATTCGGCTCAAGTAGTCTCGCGGAAAACGACGCCAGCCCTGGCGTCCGGCGTATAGTGCTGGCCAAGGCCGGAGCCAATTACGCACTGCTGGCCATTGAGGGACAGGGCAGTGCGGCGGTGCGGCAGCGCCTGTATGCCTTCACCGAGCGCCCCCTGTATCGTCCTGGCCAGGAAGTGAATATCAAGGCCATCCTGCGCACGGTCGAGAGCGGCGCAAACGCGGTAGTGAAGGGCGTCGCGGAACTGCCGTACACCATTCTGGATTCCGAGGATACCCAGGTGGCTGCAGGCAAGGCGAAGCTGCTGAGCGCGGCAACAGGCACCTTCGGGGCCACGGTCCAACTTCCCGGAGAAGGCCGTCTCGGCCTGTTCCGGGTGGTCTTTCAGGGGCCCCAGGGACCGGGCCAGGCGGAATTCAAGGTGGAACACTTCGTGAAACCCGCCTATTCCGTAACCGTGAGCACGGCAAAGGCCAAGGTGGGGATTGGCGACAAGCTGTCTTTCGCGATCAAGGCGACCTATTTCTATGGCGCTGCCTTGCGCAATGCCAAGGCGGACTGGTTCCTCTACAAGGTGGCACCCAAGCAGAGCAGCTATGGCTGGTACTCTGAAGACGAAGACGAAGGCCCTGCGCCGGAGCTCATGGAGAGCGGTCAGCTGGATCTGGATGAGGAGGGCCAGGCAGCGACTGAGGCGTTTACTGCCAGCGAGGAGGGCCTTTGGCGCCTGGTGGTGAAGATCAGCGACGGCAGCGGCCAGCAGAACTCGGGTTCTGCGCAGGTTCGGGCCTCCAAGGGCGACATGGTGTTGCTGGTGGGCACCGACCGGAGCGTGGCCGCCCCCGGGCAGCCTTTCCAGGCCACGGGGCGGGCCCTGGATCTGGATGGCAACGAGTTGAAGGGTGTCCCGATCACGCTGAAGGCCACTCGCATCATCGCCCAAAAGAAGAATGATTATTGGTGGATGCAGCCTACGGCGCTGAAGCCCGGCGAAGTCCTGGCCAGCGCTCCCGGCCCCAAGGCTCAGCTCACTCTGCCCGAAGGCGGATTGTTCCTGGTGCTCGCCGAGGCGCGGGATAGCAAGGGCCGCTCGATCGTCGCGCAGCGCCTGATTACTGTGGCCGCTGAAGGCACGCCGCTCCCGGCGGTGCGGGACCTCCGCGCCAGCGCCGACAAACGCGAGTACCAACCGGGCGAAACCGCACGGATCCTGGTCCAACTGCCCCGTCCCAGGTTGACCCTCCACTGGTCCTTGGAGAATGAGCACCTGGGCCAGCGACAGTCACGCACCGTGCCGGGGACGACCACGATCCTGGAGCTTCCGGTCACCGCGGACATGCAGGCCAACATTTGGGCGGTTTTCGAGATCGTGGCCGACGGCCGTCGCCAGCTCGCCGAGGTGTCCATCCGGGTACCCAAGCTGGACCGCCGTCTCCAGGTGGAGGTGACCATGGACAAGGACCGCTACCAACCCGGCCAGACCATGAAGCTGGCCGTGCGCGTGAAGGATCACAAGGGCCAACCCGTGGCTGCGGACCTCAGCGTGGGGGTGGTGGACGAAGCCATTTACGCGCTCTCGGCGGAACTGCATCCCGATCCCGTGCGCTTCTTCCACCCGACCCGCCGCCATAGCGTCATCCGCAGCGGCAGCACCGAGTGGAGTTTCTTTGACGTGCTGCACCGGCAGCGGCCGGTCTGGAGCCTGAAGCAGACCAAGCGCGGCGAGTTCAAGAACGACGACGCCGACAAGATCCGCCAGAACTTCAAGGACACTGCCGCCTGGGTACCTTTCCTCGCCGTGGGTAGCGACGGGAAGGCCGCCACGGAACTGCTGCTCCCGGACAATCTGACTGCCTGGCGGGCCACGGCCATTGCGGTCACCAGCGATACGAAAGTGGGCGTGGGCCGGAACGCCAAGCCGGCTTCCAAGCCGCTGCAGGTTAGCCTCACGCTGCCCCGAACCCTGTCCGTGGGCGAGGCGGCCCGAGCCATCGCGCAAGTGCGAAATCTCTCCGGTAAACCGATCTCGGGCAAGGTCCGCCTCGCCGTGAGCAACGGTAAATTGTCCGGCAACCCGGAGGCCACGTTCTCCCTCGCGGACCAGGGCGAATACCGCCTGGTGCTGCCCCTTCTCTCCGATCAGACTGGCTCGCTCACGGTTACGGCCTCCGTGGAAGGGGCTGGCTTGAAGGATGCCGAACGGCGCAGCGTGACGGTGCTGGACCAACTGCTACCGGCCTCCGTGAGCGGCTATATCTTCCCTCAGGGCCGTGCGCAAACCCTGGCTATTCCTGTTCCCCCGCAGGCCAAGGGTGGGGCGGCCCTGGTGCTCACCCCGGTAGGCAGCCTGGAAAATCTGGCGGCGCCGTCTTTGCCTTACCTGATCGGGTATCCCTACGGCTGCGTGGAGCAGACCCTTTCCAGCTTCGTTCCCAACCTGCTGGTGGCGGATCTCGTGAAGCAGGGCCTCATGCCGCCCATCGATTGGAAGAACCTGGTGAACCTGGACCGCAACATCCGCGACGGCGTGTTCCGGGTCTACGGCTACCAGCAGGGCAATGGGGGCTGGGGCTGGTACTCGCCTCAAGA
>JANYIU010000009.1 GCA_025361955.1 Holophagaceae bacterium | reverse complement strand
CCGGGCACCAGTTCCTCCATGAGAAAGCGGGCATAGGGGAAGTTCCCCTTTTTTCGGTCCGCGTACCAGCCGTGGAAGTTGCGCACGGCGACCCACAGGGCGGGGCGGGCGCCCGCAGCCTCTCGGCGGGAGAGCTCCGCGAAAATGCCCCGATCCAGCAAGTTTGCGGGTCCGTCCCAGAGCCCAGGAAGGAAGAGCACCAGGGTAGGCCGTTCGCCGGGATGGGTCAGCTGGAAGCTCGCCACTGCGGCAGGCTCCGGGATATGCAGCGCCAGCTTCACCGTGCGATTGAGCAGGGTGGAACGGAAGCTGTCAATCCGGTTGGCCTGGCTGCGCAGGCCCAGACAGGTGAAGCAGAGCAGAGCCCCCACACATTGTCGCCAGCCTCCCATGACCATTTCGCTCCTCGTGACTCCGCCATTGTTTTGGATGCCGGAGCCGCCAACCCTGCGCGGGGAACTGCAAATGCAATCACGCCAGAGGCTGCAACTCACGGGGTGGGCCTGCCGTCACCGTTGTCCGTCACGGTTGCGGCGATGGGAGAATCCAAGTTCTGAGGAGATTGCCATGTCCGCTATCGATGCTGTGATCCATGACTTCCTGTCGAGCGGACCCTACGCGGTCGTGGGTGCCAGCTCAGACCGCGACAAGTACGGCAACAAGGTGCTGCGGGCCTACCAGCAGCAAGGGCAGGAGGTCTACCCCATCAACCCGCGTGCCGACATCATCGAGGGGCTAAAAGTCTATCCGAGCCTGGGGGCCGTGCCCGTGAAGGTGCGGGGCGTCTCCATCATCACGCCCCCGGCCAGCACGGAGCGGGTGGTGGAGGAGGCTGCGGCGGCGGGCGCTGAATTTGTCTGGATGCAGCCTGGCGCGGAGAGTGCAGCGGCAATCCGGAAGGCGGAGACACTGGGTTTGAAGGTCATCGCCAATGGCCCCTGCTACCTCGTCCTCGCCCATTATCACGAGAGCTGACCTGGGACACCCTCAGTTGCCGCCGCTGCACCGGCTGCCAATCATTTCGGGTCGCTATGACAGCCGCTTGCGTAGTTCCAGCTCCGCGTAAGTGAGGTGCTCCAGCATGGCTGCTGAGGCGCCGCTCGAATCCCGCGCCTTGATGGCTTTGTAGATGCGCGTGTGCTGATCGATGATCTTCTGGGCGTTGTCAGGGCTGTCCAGAAAGAGTTGCCGCCGGGCGGTGGAGATGGCCTTGGCAAATTCTTCCGAGACGGTCCGGAACAGCTTGGTGAGCAGGCTGTTGTGGGTTGCTTCGGCTACCGCATAGTGGAAAGCCGTATCAAATTCCTCGCCCTTTTCCGAATCCTGCAGATTGAGGCCCTCCTTCATTTTTTCCAGAAGGGTCCGGATCTCTTCCACTTCCTCGCTATCAGCCCGGTCGGCGGCCAGACCGGCGGTGGCGGTTTCGAAGATCCGCCGGACTTCGAACATGTCCAGGAGGGAATTGCGTTCGACGGCCAGGAACATCGCCAGGGGCCGGATGATGTCATCGGTGTTGGTATCCCGAACGAAGGTTCCATCCCCGGGTCGGATGTCCACAAAGCCAAGCATCTCCAGGGCCTTGATCGCTTCCCGGACCGAAACCCGGCTGACCTGAAGCCGTTCGGCCATCTCGCGCTCAGCCAGTAATTTATCGCCAGGCTTGAGTTCCCCGCCGGTGATGAACTGCTTGATCTGCTCGACGATGTCTTCGTAGATCCTTCTGGTTTTGACCGGTGTGAACTCCATCGCCACCTGTACCTCGATCGGATGCTTCCGATCCTATCAGACTGCACTTCCCTCACTGATAACTCCTGTCTGGCAGGGCGGCTGCGGGCACTGTGAACGCCGGTTGTGAATATCCCAGTGGAAACATTAAAAATAAATTATAAATATTATTATCCCTTGCATGGTTCGGTTAGAGCCGTCTGCAGGGGATGCAGCACGTCCAAGCGGAACCACTGGATGAGCGGGGAGTTCCTCCAAGAAGAGCAGGTTCCCGACACGTCTGACTACCCATTGCGGGTGCCAGGGTTCGAAAAATTAATATAAAAAAATAATATTTGATTTTCTGTTGTTATATTTTGGGAATGGTCAAATGATCTGATGGTCCGACCACCCTACCTGTGCGAATTTATTTCTTAACTCTCTTACGTGTTCTTTTTTCCATTCATCCTTTCCGAGACCCCAGGAGGTTTCATGAAATGGACTCAGGTGTACGAAGATAGGACCATCCGCCGGCAGGTCTCCTTCCATCGCCTGGCATCCAAGGAACCGATCGCTGTGGGGTGCCGCAATGGGACAAACTAGCGCCATCCAATTGCGGGATGCCCTGGTGTCAATCGTGGGGCCGGCCAGGGTGTTGGATCGTCCCGTGGAGCGGATCGCTTTTGCGTCCGATGCCAGCTTCTACCGGCTGATCCCGAAGGCCGTGGTCTTCGCGCAAGACACCGAGGAGGTGCGCGCCCTCTTCAGCCTCAGCCGGGAAAGACACCTCCCGATGACCTTTCGGGCTGCGGGGACCAGCCTTTCTGGCCAGGCCGTTTCTGACGGGATCCTGGTGGAGGTGGCTCGCCATTGGCGTGCGATCCAGGTGCTCGACAGCGGCGCCCGCATCAAGCTCGGGCCGGGTGTCATCGGCGCCCATGTCAATCATGCCCTCCGCCCCTTCCGCGCGAAGATGGGACCTGATCCGGCTTCCATCAACACCTGCACCGTGGGCGGGATCCTCTCCAACAACTCCAGCGGCATGTGCTGCGGGGTGGCACAGAATGCTTTCCACACTCTGGAATCCCTGACCTTCGTGCTGCCATCTGGGAATGTCTTCAATACAGCGGAAGCGGCTGCCGACGAGCGGTTCCGGACCCTGGAACCCGCGCTGGCGTCAGGCCTTGGGCAACTCAAGGCGGAGATTCTAGCGAATCGTCCCCTGGCCGACCGCATCCGGGCCAAGTACCGGACGAAGAACACCACGGGCTATTCCCTGAACGCCTTTCTCGATTTCGACCGACCCCTGGACATCTTTCGCCACTTGCTGGTGGGTTCCGAAGGCACCCTGGCCTTCATCGCGGAAGCTGTGCTCCGGTCCGTTCCTGATCTCCCCGTCAAGGTGACGGGCTTCCTGCTCTTCCCCGACCTCCATGCTGCCTGTGCGGCCATCCCCACGCTCCGGGATGCGGGCGCCGCGGCGCTCGAGCTGCTGGATCGCGCGTCCCTGCGTTCGGTGCAGGACCAGGCGGGAATCCCGCCGTCCATAAAGACCCTTCAGGAGGGTGCCGCCGCCCTGCTGGTGGAGTTTCAGGGGGCGGACGAATCGGTTCGCCTGGAACTGGAACGCCTGGCTATGGCAGCCATGGAAGGGCTCGTGCTTCTGGAGCCAGCCCACTTCACCCATGATCCAGTCGAGCAGGCCCTCTACTGGAAGATCCGCTCGGGCACGTTCCCCTCCGTGGGCGCTGTGCGCAAGCGCGGCACCACCGTCATCATCGAAGATGTAGCCTTTCCGGTGGAGCGCCTGGCGGATGCCGCCACCGACCTGACGCGGCTGTTCGCGAAACATGGCTATGACGAAGCCATCATCTTCGGCCATGCCAAGGATGGCAACCTGCACTTCGTCATCACCCAGTCCTTCAACGACCAGGCCGCCATCGACCGCTATGCCCACTTCATCGATGAGGTCGTGGAACTGGTGGTGAAGAAGTATGATGGCGCCCTGAAGGCTGAACACGGAACGGGCCGCAACATGGCGCCGTTCGTGGAAGCGGAGTGGGGGCCCGAAGCCAAGGCCATCATGGTCCGTCTGAAGGCGCTGGTGGATCCGGAACACTTGCTCAACCCTGGCGTGATTCTGAATGCAGATCCTAGGTGCCATCTGGCCGACCTCAAGCCCATGCCCGGTGTGGAAGAGGAAGTCGACAAGTGCATTGAGTGCGGCTACTGCGAACCGAAGTGTCCGAGTCGTGAGCTCACCCTCACCCCCCGGCAACGGATCGTCGTGCACCGCGAGATCGCTCGCCTGAGGGCTACCCGCGAGAATCCGGAATGGCTCCGGTCGCTGGAGGACTCGTTCCCATACATGGCCGTGGCAACCTGTGCGGTGGATGGTCTGTGCGCCACGGCCTGTCCGGTGGGTATCGATACCGGGCAGCTCACCAAGCGGTTCCGCCGCCTGAGCCATTCCAGGCTGGCGCAAAGGGTCGCCCTTGGACTCGCGCGCCATTTCTCGGCCTTGGAGCCCGCCGTGCGTCTAGCGTTGCGATCCGGTCATCTGGTTCAGAACTGTTTCGGTCCGAACCTCCTGCCGGGCTTCACCCGCATCCTGAAGAGGGTGGGCGTCTCCCACCAGTGGAGTCCAGAGATGCCGAAGGCGGCCAAGGCCATGCTACCTGGCACGACGCTGCAGGGGGCCCGGGCCATCTACTTTCCAGCCTGCATTTCGCGGACCATGGGCCATCTCCCCGGGGAACCCACGGACCTGAGCCTTGCGGAGGCCTTTGTCCTGGTCGCAAAACGGGCCGGAGTGCCCCTCCACATCCCTGAGGATGTGGTGGGAACTTGTTGTGGGGTGCCTTTCTCCTCCAAGGGATACGACCAGGCCCACCGCTACACCGTGAATCATGCGATCGAGCAATTCTGGAAGTGGTCTGGGGAAGGGCATCTGCCTGTGGTGGTCGACACCAGCCCATGCACGTTCGGATTGCACGCGTGTCGGGCCTATCTCACCCCGAAGAACCAGCTCCGGTTCGATCGCCTGAGGATCCTCGATGCCGTGGCCTTCGCCCATGACGAGCTCCTGCCGCGCCTCTGCGTCGCGCGCAAAGTCGGGTCCGTGGCTCTTCATCCCGTCTGTTCAATCACCAAGATGGCCCTCACGCCCAAGCTGGAAGCCCTAGCCCAGGCCTGCGCCGAGCGGGTGGTCATCCCTCGGGATGCTGGCTGCTGCGGCTTCGCGGGAGACCGCGGCTTCAGCCACCCGGAACTGACCGCTGCCGCCACTCAGCACGAAGCAAGGGAAGTCCGCCAGGAAACCTTCGACGGCCATTTCTCCAGCAGTCGGACCTGCGAAGTGGGCATGACCCGAGCCACGGGAGAGATCTATCGAAGCATTCTCTACCTCCTCGAAGCCGCCACCCGCCCTTAGGACGGGTGCCTAAAAAAACCCGGTCTGCAAAGCTGGACTTCCCATGGGAAATCAAGCGGGCCTTCGATCTCCAGCCGATCCTGCAACCAGGGCGGGTCGTTGCCTGCAGGCGACCTGCCGCTAGGGATCGCGCGGCTGAGCCAAGGATCCTTGGTTGCGCCTGATCTCCCACTCCTCGGCGCAGCGCCCGATCTGTTTTGCCAGACCGCTGAAAATGACCCCGTGAGCTGGATAGAGCAGATACCAGTAGAGCAGTCCAGACAGCCCATGGGGCGCGAAGTAGGCGGTCTGAATGAGGCGCGATGAGGCGGCATCGATGGGTTCGACCTGGAACTCCAGCCAAGCGCGTCCTGGCATTTTCATTTCGGCGCGCAGGCGCAACATGTGGTTCGGCGTCACCGCCTCAACCCGCCAAAAATCCACCGCGTCGCCCACGCGCACCTCCTGCGGATCGCGTCGCCCGCGGCGCAGGCCGACGCCGCCGAGTAGCCGGTCAAGGAAGCCGCGGACCCGCCAGGCCCAATTCAGGTACAGCCAGCCAGTGCCCCCACCCAGCCGTTCGAACGAGCGAAAGGTCGCCTCCGGGGAAGCCCGCACCACCCGCTGACGGCGTTCAAGCATGATGCCTTCCTGGGTTGTGAGGACCACGGGTGCAGTGTCCCCCTGGCTGCTGGCCATGGCGTCGGTCCACCTGGTCTCGACCTGGTCCGTGTCGAGGTTCGCGAGCGCGAGACGGACGGCTGTGGCGTAGTCGCAGGGTTGGATTTGCGGGAAGATCTCGCGGGCAGAGGTGTCACGCACCACCACGTCATTGCGCAAGCCTTGAACGAGTGGACGCGCGATAACCGACGGTATCGGCGTGACCAGATGCACCCAGTAGGAGGACAATCGGGGCGTGAGGACGGGCACTGGCACCAACCAACGTTTCAGCCCACGGGCGCGGGCGTAACCACGCAACATGTCGCCGTAGGTAAGCACCTCGGCTCCCCCAATCTCGATGATGTGGCCCACGCTGGCCTCCGTTTCGAGCGCGGCGACCAGGTAGTCGAGCACGTTCCGGATGGCGATGGGCTGGGCGCGGGTATAAAGCCAGCGCGGACAAATCATCACCGGCAAGCGCTCGGTCAAATAACGGATGATTTCAAACGAAAGGCTGCCGGAACCTACAATCACAGCCGCCCGGAATTCGGTCACCGGCACTCCCGTTTCGCTCAGGACGGCTCCAGTCTCCTGTCGGGAGCGCAAGTGGCTGGATAGCGCGCTATCGGGATCGCCCAAGCCGCCCAGGTAGATGATGCGTCCCACCCCCGCGGTCCGGGCGGAGGTGGCGAAGTTGCGGGCCGCCAGCACATCGCGCTGCTCAAAATCATGACCTCCGGCCATGCTATGGA
Organism: Holophagaceae bacterium; assembly: GCA_025361955.1. Taxonomy (GTDB): domain Bacteria; phylum Acidobacteriota; class Holophagae; order Holophagales; family Holophagaceae; genus UBA1801. Next base: position 4,187 of record JANYIU010000009.1, on the reverse strand, counting down.
CCAGGTAGAAGGCGGTCTCGATACCCAGCATGACGGTCGCGAGCGTGTCCGCGCTCAGGCAATCCCCCACGACCACCTCGACTTGTCCGAGCCATGGACGCCCCTGCAACCGGGCGGGATCCCGCACTAGGCAGCGGACCTTAAGGCCAGCCTCCAGGAGACGGGCCACCAGGCGCCCACCGATGTAGCCGGTCGCGCCGGTGACCAGCACCGTTCTTGTCGAAGACATGGCCATGGTATTCCAACCGATCCCCCTCATCCTCTTGCAGGATTTAACAAAGTCAACAGGAAACGAGAAGGGGAGCTGCCTGGCAACCCTGAGCCGAAAAGACGCCGTCGGCAAATAAATCCTGTCCATTCCGTTTTCAGCATTTTTGCACGCGACCCAGTTTCGGAACCACTGATCTTTCGCTTGGAGCCTGCACCGACCTGCTGTATCGTCTCAGCCGATGCCTGCAAACTCCGCTAGAATCCTCTTTGATGGCCAATCCGCGAGCGCAGCTGCCTGGCAGGTCAGCAACGACGACGTGATGGGTGGCAGGTCCACCAGCAGCTTTCTTCTGAGCGATGGCATGGCGGTGTTCCAAGGCGAAGTGTCCCTGGAGAACAATGGCGGTTTCGCCTCTGTCCGCTTGCTACCTGCACACCTCGATCTGGGCGGCTGCGACACCTTCGTGGTTCGCGTGCGCGGCGACGGACGCCGCTACAAATTCACCGCCCGCACGGATCAGCGTTTTGACCGAGCGATTCATCAGTGCGGGTTCACAACGAAGCAAGGGGCTTGGGAGGAACACGTCCTGCCGTTTGACCGTTTCGCGGCGACCTTCAGGGGTCGCGCGCTGCCCAGCGAACCGCCCCTTGATCCGGTTACGGTCATTTCTGTTGGCTTGCTGATCTCCGATAGACAGGGCGGCCCATTTCGGTTGGAGATCGCTTGGATCAAAGCCACGACTCTCGCTGAATCATGAATCGCGATTCCAGGCGTCAACAAGCGCTCAGGTGCGTCCTGATGGCGATTCCAAAGGCGTGAAGGCTGGAGCATCGGCCTCTTCCGATAGTGCGCGATTGGCCAGCTCGACGTAGGCATCGTAACTCGAGAAGGGTTCGGCCTGCGCCACGGCCTGGCGGACCTTCTGCAGGAGCCGAAGGTTCTCTTCCCGCTGCAGATGGAGGAGATCAAAGGCTTCCAGGACCTTGGCCTGCATGCCATTGCCTTGGGCCACCGCATGGGTCATGCCCGCGGCAACGGCTTCAAATTCCGCCAGGAGGGGAGGGATCCGCCAGGCCAGGGGAGAACGATCCAGCAGGTGCAGAAAGGCGCACCAGTCGCTGAAATAGGTGGAGGCTTCCACTGAACCGCCGCAGGCCAGGAGGTCCTTCCTGGAGATCAAAGTGCTATTGGTGTGCGGCATGCACCGGAGAATGTCAGCAAAGCCTGAGGCCCCTTCCTGTCCGGGGTGCTTCGTGGGCACCGGGAAACGATTCTGGGGCGTGACCTTGAGAGTGCTGCCGAAGACCAAGGTCGCACCCGACCGGATCGCTGCCGCCTCGAGTTCCTCCAGGCGATTGGGATAGACGATATCGTCATCATCCAGGTAGATCACCCAATCGCCCTGGGCCTCCTGCAGCCCCAGATTCCTGGCCTTGGACACGCTGAAGAGGGTGCGCTGCACCAGGCGGCAAGGAATCTTCGTCGCCCTGAGGAGGGTGGCCGTGGAGCGGTCTTCCCCATCTTCCACCACCAGGATCTCATCGGGCCTGCGGCGTTCGGCGGCCAGACTCTTCAGGGCTCTGACCAGCAGCTCTGGGCGCCGATGCGTCGTGATGATGGCCGTGATATTCAAAGGGCTCATGGGCCCAAGGATAGAGGCACCGGCAAGGGCGTCAAGTATTCCGAGCCGATCGAGATAACGGGCACTTCCTGACATCCAAGCAGCGGAGAATGCCATGGACTGGATAGAACGTGAGAATGCCTTGCACTTGGAGATCAAGACCAAGGACTTCGCCTCGGCCTTGGCCTTGGTCAACGAAGTCGGGAAGCTGGCGGAGAAAGCCAATCATCACCCGGATCTGGAATTCGGCTGGGGATATCTTCGGATCACCCTGACGAGCCATGACAAGGGTGGCGTAACGGATCGAGACCGCAAACTGGCCGCTGCCATCGACAAGCTCTCGGTCCTCTGAGCGCGAGGGAGCAGCGGGTGCAGGCCAACCCTACCGCTTGAAGGTATGTATCAAGCGGTAGAGTCAGGAACAAAGACTTGGGAAGCTCCGACCTGAGGATGGTGCGGAGCATGAATAACTATTATTTGACTCAGAATAAGTGAGAACTGTCAGAGCCGTTGGGGCGCAAGCCCTTGTATGTGGACTGGGGCTTCGCACTGGCTTGGGCTGTGCTATCCAGGAGCGGTTCAATCAGGAAACCATCGTGTGCATCAGTTGTTGCATGATGGCCATGGCTTATTGCAAAGTAAGCTGAATCGAGGAATGCCATGGCCAATAAAAAAAAGATCGGAGTCGCGCTAGCTGGCGGTGTCGGCTACTGCATGACCCACATTGGCGTGTTCCAAGCCCTGGAAAAGGCCGGAATCAAGCCGGATATGGTGGCCGGAACCTCTGGTGGAGCGCTGATCGGTGCGCTGTACGCCTCCGGTATCAAATTGGATCGGATCGAACATATCGTCAAATCCATCAAGTGGAGCAAGCTGATGGGCGCCCATTTCCTGTTCAAAGGACTGGCGTCCTCCAAGCCGATTCAGGATCTGGTGGAGGAACTGCTCGGCAAGGGCCGCCGCTTCGCTGACCTCGGCCCCGAACTGCTGGTGACCGTAGTCGACCTGGTGACTGAACGGAAGGTGATCTATCCGGAGCGGCCCTCCCAGACCATCGCTCTGCCGGTGCGAGCCTCCTGCAGTCTGCCGCTGGTGTACGTTCCGGTACGTGATGGTGAGCGCCTGCTGGTCGACGGCGGCATGTTGGTTCCCTTGCCGACCCGCGAATTGCGCGAACGCGGTGCGGAGTTCGTGATCGCCGCCGATTTCAAGGTGGCTCGCGACGAGCCGCGCAATCTGTTCGATGTCGCCTTGCGCACACTCAACATCGCCAACCAGGAACGCCTGGCTGAGTCGGTCAAAGCAGCGGATATCCACATCGAGAGTCACGTTGGGCAGAGTAGCCGCTGGAACTTGGCAACCGCTGTCGACCTGATCAAAGTGGGCCGGATGGCGGCCGAGGACGCCATCGCCAAGAATCATGATCTGATCCAGGAACTGATGGGCAACGAAGCAGTGACCGAGACGATGCGATAACACCTTCTTCCCCGCCGGAGCTGTGGATTGAGCAAAAATACTCGTAGGTCCCTGGTTGATTGAAGCTCCGGCGAAAGGCATCCCCGGGCAGGAGGGTGCCTGAGACTTGGGACCCCTCCTTGAACGCGAACGCGTGGGGGGCACCGTCGTCGTTTCTCCACATGACGGTCATGCCAGCAGCGATGGAGACCGTTGCAGGTGTGCAAGCAAAATTAGAAATCAATATACTCACATTACCGCTGCTCGGCTGCACGACGACCTTGGCAAGATCGATGACGACCAGTGCGAAATGGTCCGGCACCTGGGATGCCACGTACGCCACCTTGCCATCCGGACGAACCGAAATTGTATGGGGCTTCGCTACGCTTACTTGGGCCACCACAGTGTGTTTCACGGTATCGATGAAGGCGATGCGATCCGTGCTGTGGCCACGTTTCGCCTTGGGCGTCTGGCGCACCGCACCCTCGAAGTAGGTGTGGGTGAGGTCGCAGAGAATCAGCGTGTCCTGCAGCTTGAACAGAGCTTTCTCGCGCTCGCCCTGCTCGATCTGCAACCGCTGGCCATGCGGCTTGTCCAGGTTCCGGTAGAAGCGGTCGTGATTGAGCGTGTCGACAGCCACGCCGTGCACATCCAGAAAAAGACGCCGATTCAGATGGCGAGTGCAGAAGTCAGGCTAGGGAATTCCTCTCCTTCCCAGGGGCAGGCCGCCCTGGTTCCCCGTGATCGCACCTGTCCCGACGGTCTAAAGTGCTGGACGGTCCATCGGGCGGAGGGTCATGCCTACCCTCACCAGGCGGCAAACCCTTGCGGTGGCGGCCTCCACGAGGGCAGCGCCCTGGCCCATGCAAGCTTCCAGGGTCATGGGCTGGGGCACGACAG
>JANYIU010000008.1 GCA_025361955.1 Holophagaceae bacterium | reverse complement strand
CGATGCGCACCCGATCCGGCAGCGCGGCCCGCGGGATCTGTAACAGGAACTCGCTACCGAGCCCCGGTAGGCAAAGAGAGGCGTGCCATGGGTTTGGGCAAGGGCAAGGCATTCCGATCAAGGAAAGCCCAGTTCACGGATTCCCCCATAAAGTTGCCATACGTCGCACTCCCTCTCGGATCTGCTCCGGCCGAGCGGCGAAGCTCAGCCTGGCAAAGGCCCGTCCTCCTTCGCCAAAGGCCGTACCGGGCACCAGCACCACCTTGGCCTCATCCCGGAGCCTGAGGCAGAAGGCCATGGGGTCCCTTGCCACCGGCAAGGGCAGCCAGTGGTAGAAGGTGCCAGCCGGCGGAGTGAGGATCGCGCCGAAATACTCTTGCCAGGCGGAGGCAAGGGCCGCCCAGCGCGTGGCGATCTCCCGCCGTCCTTGCGGCAGCACCTCGTCGGAGGCTTCCAGCAGGGCCAGTGCAGCCCGCTGACAGGGGGCTGCGGCGGCAGTCACCGCGAAGGCGTGGATGCTGCGCGCTGGGGTGAGCCACTGGGGATCGCCCACCGCCCAACCCACCCGCAGCCCTGGAGCTGCCCAACCCTTGCTCATGGAGCCCAGGACGATCCCGTAGGAATTCGCATCGCGCAGGCTGGCGGGGCGGGTGCCGAAGTGGAGCTCCCGGTAGACCTCGTCGGAAATGAGCAGGATGCCCCGTTGGCGGCAGGCCTCGGCGACCGCGCACAGATCCTCCAGGGAAGCGCCGCCGCCCGTGGGATTACCGGGGTGGTTGAGGATGGCGGCTTTGACTTTGGGGTGGGCCTCCAGACAGGCCACGAAGGCCTTCGCATCAAGGCGGAAGCGCTCGCTCCGGCAGAGCGGATAGGTTACCGCTAAGGCGCCCGTTAACTGGGCCAGGATGGGATAGGCGGCGAAGCCTGGATCTGGAACCAGGAGCTCGTCTCCAGGCCCGAGCCAAGCCATCAGGAGGCTGAACAGCGCTCCTTCGGAGCCGCTGGTGATCAGGACCTCTTCCGCATCCGCGCCGTGCCACTGGGCCACAGCCTGGCGGAGTTCAGGCAGACCCGCATTGGGGCCGTACCCGCATGGACCTTTTTCCGCCGCTAGGGCCTTGCGGGCGGGTTCCGGCAATGCCCAGGTGGGTTCGCCCAGGCCCATCGGGATCGCATCGGCGGGCGCTCCCTGGCTGAACACCCTGATGGGGCTCAGACCGATGGCGTTGACTCGGGTAGCTGGATTCATGGGTTTCTCTCAACCAAAGTAGATAGGAATCGCCAAAAACGCGAAAGAGGCCAAAAAAGACGAGTTAATAGTTGCATCCATTGCGCGTATTTTCGCGTCTTTTGCGGGTTCTTTTTATCTCAACGCGTCTTCGAGACAGGTCGCGGCGTCGGTGCGCTCGTCCCGGTACTTGACGATCATGGGGGCCGCCAGGTTTAGGCCGCGCTTGTTGGCGAAACCGCCGCTGGCCGGACGGGAACCGGGGACCACGACGGCGCCCTCAGGCACCTCCTTGCGGAGTTCCCGGCTGTTGACGAGATCATAGATCACAGTGGAACCGGTGATGATGACCCCGGAGGCGAGCACGGCCCGGCGGCGCACCACGATGCCTTCGAAGAGGCCCACGAGGCCGCCCACGAAGGTGTCATCCTCCACCACCACGGGCACGGCCCCGGCAGGTTCCAGTACGCCGCCGATCTGGGCTCCCGCCGAGAGATGCACCCGGGCGCCGATCTGGGCGCAGCTGCCCACCAAGGCATGACTGTCGACCATCGTGCCAGTGTCCACGTAGGCGCCCACATTGATGTAGGCGGGGGGCATCACCACCACCCCCTTGGCGATGTAGGCACCCCGCCGCACGGCGTTCCCACCGGGCACGAGCCGCACGTTGTCTGCGAGCGTGAACTGCCGGGGCGGGTACGCGGACTTGTCGAACATGGGGAACCCAGGTCCCTCCATCTGGATGAGGCCCGTGCGCCGAAAACCAGCCAGGATGGCCCGCTTCACCCAGGCGTTCGCGCGCCACACGCCATCCTCTCCACGCTCCGCTGCGCGCACCTGGCCCGCTTCCAACGCTGCCAGCAAGGCTTCGTGCGCCAGGGGCGCCTTGGGATCGGATAACACCTCTTCGGGGCTGCGCTCAAAGAACCGCTGCAACTCAGGGGCACTCATTGTCAGGACCTTCATCTCACGACTCCTGTGAGGTTTGCTACACCTGCTTGTCGGAGGGTTTCAGCCATGCGGGCGACGGTGGCGGGTTCAGCACTGACCATCGGCAAGCGCAGGGTATCTCCGGCGATCCCCAGGAGCTTCAGACCGGCCTTCAAGGGGATGGGGTTGCTCTCCAGGAAGAGGGCGTCCATGAGGGGAAGCAGCTTATAATGCAGACGCTGGGCCTCAAGGAGATCACCTCGGCGCGCGGCTGTCACCAAGGCCTTGGTTTCCGCGGGGAGTAGATTGCCCAACACTGACACCAGGCCCGAGGCCCCCACGGCGATAGCGGGCAGAGCCATGTTGTCGTCGCCGGAGAGCAGGGTCTTGCCGGCGGGCAGGGTCCGGGCGATCTCACTCATCTGGGCGAGATTGGCCGTGGATTCCTTGATCGCCACCACCTGCGGATTCTCCCAGAGTTGGGCCAGCACAGCGGGTGTGATGTTCAGGCCGGTGCGTCCGGGCACGTTGTAGACGATGATGGGCAGACCCGGCGCGGCGCTGGCTACCGCCGCAAAGTGAGCCACCAGGCCCTTGGGAGTGGGCTTGTTGTAGTAGGGTGTCACGACCAAGACGCCATGTGCGCCGAGGACTTGGGCCCGCCGGGTGTGGGCAGCGGCTCTCTGGGTGTCATTGGAACCTGTGCCCACCACTACGGTGCGACCCTGGGCTTCCTCCAGGCAGGCCTCGATGAGCGCATCCCGCTCGGAATCACTGAGGGTGGGTGATTCCCCAGTAGTGCCCAGCACGATGAGTGTATCGGTGCCTCCATCCACCACATGCCGGGTGAGTCGCCGAAAACCGTCGAGGTCCAGGCTGAAGTCGTCGAGAAAGGGCGTGGCGAGGGCCACGGAAAGGCCGGAGAACATGGGTGTCATGGGTTCGCTCCAAGGGTGAAAAGGGGATGAAGAATGGCTGCGGCCAGTTGTTCCATGGTGAAGAGGCCCTTCCGGCCCTGAAGCCACCGGGCGGCGGCGAGCGCGCCGTCCGCGAAGGCTGCCCTCGAACGCGCGCGGTGAGTGATTTCGAGGGTCTCGGACGGGGAGTCGATGCCCACGGTATGCAACCCGAATTCGCTCCCGGCCCGGAGCACACCGATATTCAGTTGATAGGGTTGGATAGCCACTTGGGTTGGACCCAAAGTCCATTCGGTTTTTCGAGGGCAACCTTCCAGCACTGCAGCCGCCAGGGTCTTGGCGGTGCCGGAGGGTGCGTCGGCCTTGAGCCGATGGTGATGCTCGAAAACGTAGGGATCCCGCGCAGGATCGAGCTGAGCGTAGCGGCCCATCACGATGGCCATTTGGGCCATGAAGGCGACGGTGAGTGAGAAATTGGCGGCGGTGAGGACCCCAATGCGTTCGTTCACGCGAGCCTGCAGATCCGCGATTGCCCAACCCGTGGCGCCGACGACCAAATTAGTCCCCGTGTCGAGAGCCCAGGCAAGATGGCCTTCCACGGCTGCCGCCACGGAAGCGTCGATGGCCACGTCCACGGCACCGGAGGGCAGCTCACCCTGATCCACGATCCAGGTGATCTGAAGGTCTTCCTGGCACTGGGCAGCGGCCAGGATGGCGGTGCCCAGACGCCCCCGGCCGAATAGACCTATGCGCATACCGCCTCCTCGATGAGCACGCGATGGAGACGGCGAAGGGCTTCCACGGCCGCGGCCTGGGGCACCACAAGGCTCAGATTGATCTCGTTGGCGCCCATGCTGATGAGTTCGATATTGATATCGCCCAGGGCCGTGAACACCCGGCCCGCTATGCCAGGGGTCTGCTTGATGCGCTCGCCCACCACGGCGATGATGGCGCGATCCTCCACCGCCACGGCCGTGGCAAAGGCTGTAAGGTCAGCCATCAAGGCCGCCAAGGGGGCGTCCGCCTCCACGGTGAGCGAGACGCTCACTTCGGCGGTGGCGATCAGGTCGACGCTGACCCCATGCCGGCGGAACACATCGAAGAGCTTGGCAAGGAAGCCACTGTGGTTCAGCATCCGGCTGGAATTCACCGTCAGCACGGTGACCGGACCTCGGCTGGCCAGGGCGGTTACTGCGCGGCCGGAACGGGTATTCGGGGAGATGGTGGTGAAGCGGCCGGATGGATGCTGGGTGTCCCGGACAGTCACTGGAATCCCAGCTTCCACCGCAGGCTGGATGGTGGCGGGATGGAGCACCTTGGCGCCGAAGGCGGCCAGTTCCGCAGCCTCGGCGAAGGTGAGCTGGTCTATGCTTTGGGCCTCGGGAACCACGCGCGGGTCGCACGTGAGAACCCCCTGAACATCGGTCCAGATCTGCACTTCTTCCACACCCAGCGCCGCTCCGAAGAGAGCCGCCGAGTAGTCGCTGCCGCCCCGGCCAAGGGTCGTGGTCAGGCCGTCCTCTGTGGCTCCGATATACCCTTGGGTCACCACGGGCTGCCCTGGAATGAGCAGGTGCGCGAAGTGCTGGGCCGCCAGTTCCGGCAGCAGCGCGAAGCGCGGCTGACCTTCGCCGAAGGTGTCATCGGTGCGCATGATCTTTCGCGCATCCACCAGGGGGGCATCGATAAAGGCGGAGAACAGCAACGTGGACAGACGTTCGCCAAAGGAGGCGATGGCATCCATACTGCGCGGGCTGAGTTCCCGGAGCAGGGCCACTCCCCGCAGGATCAATTCCAATTCGCTGAAACGTGCGGTGAGGCCGGCTTCCAATGATTCTGGCAACGAGCCTGAGAACAGTTCCATGGCCGCCTTGAGATGCGTGGCCTGCACGGCCTGCATGCTCTCGATGGCGGCCTCAAGATTACCGCTTTCGGCGGCCTGGGCCGCGGCGAAGAGCCCGTTGGTACTCTTGCCCATGGCGGACAGGACGACCAGGGGTGGGCGCTGGGCGGCGGCTCGCACGAGTGCCGCCACCTGGCGCATGCAGGCGGCATTAGCAATAGAACTGCCGCCGAACTTCATCACGATTCCATGCATGTGGACGACTCCTCAGATTCGGGTAGGAAGGAAAGGTACCGGAAGGACGAACTCGCCAGCGGATCCAGCGGGGTCCACCGGCTAAGCTGTATGGACCGGCATAAGGGGCCGTTGCAAAATTCCCTGAATTGCGCAGGGCATTTTTCAACGGCCCCTAAGGTTTCGGCTTCCTTGGCTCTGGATCCGCCCCACCCAGGAAATGAAGGGCGAGAAAACGATTGAGTTCCACTCCCGCTTCCCGTTCTGAAAGCGAGATGCCTTCATCGGGGCCGTGGGCCACCAGGATGGAGCCTGGACCCGCCAGCACTGCGGTGCGGTCCGGGATAAGCGCCTGCAGCTGAGGCGTATCCGATCCGCACGGCATAGGGGCATGCGCAAAACCGGGAATGGAAGGGTAGCGGTCCGGGGGTTCAGAGAACTTCAATTCGGAGGTGGCGGTCTGGGCACATAGACCCATCAGCCAGCGGCTGAGCCAGTCTCGTGTGCTTTCGGTGGGGGCGGGTTCCATCGGCTACCTCGTGATGACGACGGTGCCTGGTGGGAGCGCGACCTGGGGGAATCCCGGACCACTCTTCCATGGCACTCCACACCGGGTATTCGGTGTGGCAGCCGCTGGGATTTAACCCAGGCGTCCAAGGGTTGCGGTGATGAAACGCTACCCCTTCGGCGATCCTCCCCTTTCCCATCGGGTCATCGGGTTCATCGCCCTCGCCAGTGGTACTAATGGGGATCGCTCCTCCATCGGATATTTGACGTTCCCATGGAAGCCCTGAGATTGCAAGCCTCCTGGTTTATGGGCAAAGTAGGACCAACTCCCGAGGAGATGATCATGAAGGTGCTCATCGTGTATGCGCACGAAGAACCCAATTCCTTCAACGGAGCGTTGAAGAACACGGCCATCCGGACCTTCGAGGAAGGGGGTCACAAGGTGCTTGTCTCGGACCTGTACCGGATGAAGTTCAAGGCTGTGGCCGATGGGGAGGACTTCCTCGAGCGGCGGGACAAGCACTGCCTCAAGCGCCAGATTGAAGAACAGGCCGCTGGGGAGCTTGGAACTCTGGCCCACGACATCATGGAAGAGCAGCGGAAACTGCGGGAATGCGACCTGCTCATGCTGCAATTCCCCCTTTGGTGGTTCAGCATGCCCGCCATCCTGAAAGGCTGGGTGGACCGGGTCATGTCCATGGGGTTCGCCTACGGCAGAGGGCAGTCGTACGACACGGGGGGTATGAAGGGCCGGAAGGCCATGCTATCCATCACCACGGGTGGCCCGGACTTCACCTATTCCCCCCTGGGGCGCAACGGCGATATCGAGCAGATCCTGTTCCCGATCCAACATGGAATCCTCTATTTCTGTGGATTCGAGGTACTGCCGCCGCACATCGCTTTTTCACCCGCCCATGCCACTAAAGAACAGCGGGTCAAGATGCTGGAAGGCTTCCGCCAGCGGCTCTCCACCCTGGATCGGATCCAGCCCATCGCCTTTCACCCTGCCGACCACTTCGATGAGCACCTGCAGCTCAAGTCTGAGTTTCAGAGCTAGAACTAACCAGGATCCCCGAACGCACCGAATAAGCAAGCATCGAAGATATGAAAGCGCTGGGCCTGCCCGGCATACTGGATTGTGCGGAGTGATGCGTGGATCGATCGGCTGTGAGAACTGCGGCGATGAAGGAACTGGTGGCGCTGCTCAACGCTTTCGACGAGAAGGACGAGCGCGATGTGAGCTCCTTTCAACAACTGCTGGGACAGATCCTGGCAGAGGCCCTGCCGGAGTTGAGCGATCGCCTGGTCCGGCCATCCACCTCCTGGGGGCTCAAACATTTGATCCTGGCGAGTCCGGAGCACTTCCCAGACCCTGCCTGGACACCGATCCTTCTTCGAGCCCTGTTGCACGAGACGGACGCTGCACTCTTCGAAGAGGGCTGCCATGCTCTGGTCCAGATCGGAGGCACGGCGGAGACTGATGCCCTGAGGCAGATCGCCTGGCAGCGCCAAGAACCCGCGCTGCAGGCCACTGTTGCCAGGAACTTGGCCTGGCTGGAACCCCAGCAGCCCTTCGACTACCACTTCAGGGATCTGCTGCTTGGAGGCCAGAACCCACACCTGTCCCAGCAGGCGGCCTTGCACCTCGCCGCCATGGCGCCGCTGGATCATCTGGGGGAGCTCCAGACGGCCTGCGATCACCCGAACACCATGGCGTCTCTGCTGGCCCTGAAGGTCGTCGCAGCGATCCGCCGGCCCCAGGCGGGCCATTTCCTGTTGGAACGGTTCGGCGAGGTCTGCGCTGCACTGCTCCTGGACAATCAGCTCCGGGGCATGCAGGAGCAGATTCGGCGAGCGCCCGCCCAGTCGGTGAAGACGGTGGTGCTGGAGATGCTTCGAGCCTGCCCAGGCGCCGAGCCTCATACCGGGACCCTAGCGGAGATCGACACAACCCTCGACGATCCCGCCGCCGACGCCTTGACCCTCGTCCAACACTTGCGGGTGAGCATCCAGGGGCTCCGGGAGCTCCGGCTGGTGGACTGTCTCGCGGATTTGGCTCTGGGCCGTTCCGTCCGGTTGGCTAACCTGATGCCGGAGTCCCTGGAGGAACTCCGACAGCGTACGCATCGGCTGCAGTCGCACCTGGACGCCTGTGCCGAGGGACTGGCGAAGTTCGCCCGCCAAGGGGTATTGAAGAAGGCAGAGGTGCTTCCCCTTTTCCTCAGAGCTTACCAAGGCGGCGTAGGCGGGGACGGGTTTGGACAATCCTTCGCGATGATCTTGGACGAGGGCGATCGGGTCCAGATGGAGCTCATCCTGCAGGCTTCCAATCATCACTGGAGGGAGGCAGGGATCAAGATCCTGGGCGAACGAGAACACCCCGAGCTGCTGCCTTTCTTTCTGAAGGCCATGGCTGACCCGATCGTGGACAACGCCCAGCTGGCCATTCGGTATCTGGGGAAGCTACCCGGGTCCTACGAGATCGCACTGGGCTTGTTCCGATCCGGGAAGGCGGACCAGATCGAGCGTGCCCTCGACATCTTCTCGCTCAATGCCATGACCTCGGCTGGGCCTTTCCTGGTGGAATACCTGGAGCATGCTGAACGCGAAGATTTGATGATCGGCGTGATCCGATGCCTCGGGGTGCTGAACTACCAGCCAGCACGGGAGGCCTTCACGGATCTGCTGCGATTTGGGCAATCCCCGCGCCTCATTAGGGCCCTGGCCGAGGGATTAGTGGAATTGAAGTCCATCAAGGCGGCCCGGAAGCTACTCCAGAAAGCAACCGAACTGCGCAATCCCGAGATCCAACTGCTGGCAGTAGCGGGTATCGCCCAGGTCCGACCGGATTTTCATCATGCTCTCACTGCGGATGAAGGAACGCTGGTGGAACAGCTCCTGGAAGCCTGTTTCAGCGAAGGGATGGGTTTTCGCATCCAGGCGATCGAGGTCAGCCGCAATCTCTGGACACTGGAAGCAGGGCTGTACGAGCGATTGGAGAGCCGCATCTCCGGGTTGATCGCGGAACAGAGCAAACGCTCCACCTGGGATCGCGATCAGCAGCAGATGGCTGCGGGTGTGGTCCGCGAACTGCAGCGAAGGCGAAAGGAGCTGGGGGAGCTGGTTTCCAGGGGCACCCAGATCCGGGAACTGGTCCTGGCCTACGCGCCTAGCGATCCGGTTGGCGGCAGGAGCCTCCAGATGATGGTCAACGCCTTGGAGCAGCCAGGGATGTTCCTGGGCCTCGAGGCCCGGGTGGAACTGGAGGCCTTGATCGGTTCTGAGCTGATGCGCCCTGGTGTCGATGAGGGGAGCCTGGAATCCCTCTGTCGGATGGCTGGGCAGGTTCAGGGCTCCGATTTCATGGCTCCGCTGGTGGACCTCTTACAGCGGTGCGCCCCCCAGTCCACCCTCCGCCGGGTCTGTGCCGAGGCCCTGCAGCGGCTGGGGTATCCAGAGCACCGACTTTCGGAGCCCTTGCCCTTCCAAGAGATTCTCGTCCTGGATCCCAGCAGCTTCTCTAGGAAGCGGATCCTGGGTGCCTTGCAAGGGCGTCGCGTTCGGGAGGCTCGGGATCGCACTGAAGCTGAGGCTTTGATGCGGGCGATGCCCGCGGATCTGCTGATTTCCGAAGGCTCCGACTCGGCGGGAGATCTGCAGGTATGGTTCGCTGACCTCTGGAGGGCGCGTCAGTTCCGGCAGGCGGTCCTGTCGACGGTCTTCAGATCAGCACTGTCGTTGTCCGACAAGCCTTGGTTCGCCGGGGCGCTCTTCAAGCCCTATCCCTTGGAAGAACTGCTCGCTCTGATCCCTGAATGAACCTCACGGCTACTGCGGATACTCGAAGCCACGGGCTTCCATGAGATTACCCACAGCCTGCTCCTGGGCGGTGACGGACTTGGCGTAGGTGATCTGGGCTTGGAGTTCCGCGGATCTGGCAGTGTCCAGATCCTTCTGCTTGGATAGCACCAGGAAGTTGGTGCTCATGCCGTTTTCAAACTTCTTCTGCTCCGCGTCAAGATCCTTCTCGCGGAATTCACGGGTCTTCCGGGCCGCCTCTACGCCCTTTTCGGATGCGTCCACATTGCGGAAGGCTTGGCGCACCTGCAGGAGGATGCCCAGTTCCTGGTCCTTCAGGGAGAGTTCGCTGCTGCGCTCATTGGCATGGGCTTGGGCCAAGACGCCCCTGGCGGTGCGGTTGGGAATGGGAAAGGAAAATGCGAGCCCCACTGAATAGCCCGGGAAGCGCGAACCGGAGAGATCGCTGTTGACAGACCCAAGGCCCGCATAGTTATCGGCTAGGCCGTTATAGGCGACAAAGGCGTCCAACTGGGGCTTCGTGCGGTTCTCGGCGGCCACTCGGAGAGCGGAGGCGGATTCTTTGGAGAGTTTCGCCACCTTGAGTTCCACCCGCCTGTCTATTGCCATCTTTTCGGCGCTGGACTCGTCCACCTGGATATGGCTGAGGGTTGGCGCGTCGATGGGTTCGAGGCGGTCCGGGCGTCCGGCATTGGGATAAAGGGCCCGGATCAAGGCATCGTTGGCGTTCTGGAGCTGGGCCTCGGCGGCAATAATGATCTGTTCCTGCTGGGCCACAGCGGCTTCGGCGCTGGTCACTTCGATGGGGGCGAGGGTGCCCACCTCCACCCGGATCTTGTTCTCGTTGAGTTGCTTCTGGGCAAGGACCAAGGCCACCTTGGCGTTATCCAGATTGCGCTCGGCGAAGACCAGATCCCAATACTGGGATTCCGTGGAGGCCACCAGGTTGATGATCGCGATCTGGTACTGGTAGTTGGCCGCCTCGGAATTTTTCTTGGCCACGATGACGTTGACTGCGGTGGCATCGCGCCCGAAGCCCTTCAGTAAGCTCTGCGTGTAAGTTGCCGAAACGGTGCCGGTATAGGGATAGGGTGTGTTGAATGTCCCAATCTCGGCACCGGTCGAGGGGCTGATCAACGTGCCATGCGAGTAGCTATACACAGGGTTATAATTCACTTGCAAAGTACCGCCCCATTCGAAGGGTTTTTGCACTCCCACCGTGAGATTGCGCTTCCAGGAGGTGGCTTCAGTTCTCTGCAAGATGCCGGTGTTTGAGGAAAATTGCGTGGTCGCGCTTACCTGGCGACTGGTGCTGGCATTTCCAAGCAAGGTCCAGTCGAAGGCGCCTTGCGTGATGAAAATGCTGGCGACGGTGGCGGCGCGAGATTCCTTGGCGATCTCTACCTGGAGGTTATTCTCCAGGGAGATCTTGATAGCCTCCTGCAGAGATAACGACTTGACATTCGTGGGGGCTTGGGCCAACAGGGCGGGGCAGACCAGCAAGGCGGGAATCATGGGAAAACGAAACATCACCACTCCTCAAGAATTGAAAGACCCAGCCAAGCGATTCTAACGGGAATCTTCTGGAAGCAACTACGTCCACCATGTAGGATGCGCACGCGGAAATTCGGGAGCAAGGCTTATTTCATCGCATGTTGAATATTCCGCTGAATTGACCCGAATGGGCCCTGAATGGAATATTTTTCGGTTCCATGCGCCGACCCAGCACTCCTGTGGCTGGGGGGAAGGGCTGAAAGACTGTTCCGGCAATTTTGGGAAGACGGCAAACGACCTATTGCTTGGTTGATTGTATTTTCAGACCAACCACCGCCGCCCTCCTTCGACCTGAACGGGCGATCTTGAGGGAACCCTGCGCAGCCTGGCGGCATCCCGGGGCAGAATTGAGAGCACGAACGTCAATGTGGCTATGCTTGGCTCAGGTCAATTTCAGTGCGAGGAGGAAAGCATGGATCTGCAGGAAGCCCTCAGCGGCGCCATCAAATACGAACACGAGATCCGCGACTACTATGCAGGCTGCGCCAAGCAGATCGCTGATGCCAAGGGGCAGCGGGTGTTCGCCATCCTGGCCCGGGAGGAGCAGAGCCATGTGGAGTACCTGGAAACCCGCTTGGCTGAGTGGCAGGCCGATGGGTCCGTGATTGCGGCCGAACTGCCCACGCTGCTGCCGCCGCTTGCCTGGGTCCTGGCAGAGGCCAAGAAACTCGCCAACCGCGTGAATGGGGCCCAAGGGGTAGCCCAGGCCGAGATCGATTTCCTGAAGGAAGCCCTGGAACTGGAGCGGAAGACCAGCGCCTTCTACGCCGAGCTGGTGGCCAAGCTGGAACCCAAGCACCGCGGTCTGTTTGAACGGTTCCTGGAGATCGAGAACGGTCACCTGGCCATCGTGCAGGCGGAAATTGACGCCCTTGCCGGTCATGGGCATTGGTTTGATTTCATGGAGTTCTCGCTGGAGAAGTGAGTTGGCGCCATGCTACCTGATCCCTCTCTGCTTTTGCGACATCTGGAACTAGACTGGCCGCTCATCGGGTTCTACGATGCCCCCGAGCCGTCAGCGTTCGATCCGATCGTCGAGCCCAAACCCATGACCCGCGCCTGCGTTTTTGCGTTCCACAAGGCTTGGATGGCGGGGCAGACCCTCCACCTCACACGGGAGAACTGCGGCTGCGGCGGGGCTGGGTACTGGATGTTCGGCCAGGAGACAAGATCCAGGGAGGCCTTCATCAAGTTCCTGGCGGATGACGAAGGGCTCAAGGCCACCCATGCCCTCATGGAGGCGTGGCTGGATCACGGCACACCCTATCAACCCATGCATTCGCATCTTTTCATCGGCCCCCTGAAGGAACACCTGCACGCATTCCTGCGCACGGTGACCTTCTTTGTGAATCCGGACCAGCTTGGCATCCTCCTGCTGGGGGCGAACTACCACGCCTCCCCCGCAGACCCGCCCCCAGTGATCGCGCCCTTCGGCGCAGGATGCATGGAAATGGCACCCTTGTTCCAGGATCTAGCGATTGCCCAGGCCATCATCGGCGCCACGGACATCACCATGCGCGACCAGCTCCCGCCGGACAAGCTGGCCTTCACGGTGACTCGGCCCATGTTCGAGCGCCTCTGCTCCATCGACGAGCACAGCTTCCTGTCGAAGCCGGTCCTGCGGAGGCTGAAGGCCGCGCGGGTGAAATAGCCGCCTTCACTGTGGCGGCACGCGCCCCTTGAAGGGCTGTGTCAACGTCAAGAACTGGAAGCCATGCTTTTCCACGATCGGCTGGCTCATGGGACTCGCATCGATGGTGAGAAAGCGGACCCTGCGACGGCGCGCTTCCTGCAGGCGGATGGCCAACAGGCCGGTATAGAAGCCCCGTCCCCGATGCTCCTTCAGGGTAGACCCTCCCCACAAGCCTGCGAACTGGCTGTGGTCGTGGTAGGTGATGCGAGCGTAGGCGACCGGTACAGCGTCCGCATAGGCGATATAGATGCTCACATGCCCTGGATCCTGACTCAAATCGTCCCGGAGAGCCGCAATGCGATCCGGATCGGATTCCCCCCAGACGGCTGCCTGGATCCGGTCGATTTCTGCCAGCCGGGAGGGCTCCGTGATGCGCCGGATATCATGCGCGATCGGCTGCAGCAGGCAAGCTGGGGCTGCTTCGATCTCAAGCACCAGCAGGGCTTCGGGCGCTTCCGCCACAAGGCCATGGGCCGCCAGGCGGGCCCTGAGATCGCTGGGCGTGTCGTGGCCATAGGCCTTCCACTCGAAGTCCTGGCCGATCGTCCGGAAGTAGTGGATCTGTTCCTGGATCACGCGGTTGGCATTCTCCGTATTCAACCGGGAATAAATAACCATGCCTTCGCCGTGATTCACGCTGACGTGCCGAATCACTTCCGGTGTGACCTCCCGCCGCATGCTGCGATCTTCGATCTCGATGCGCTGCTGCTGATCGTGCAGTGCGAGGAGTTGGGTCTTCTCCATGATGCTTCTTTCTCCGCTCAGCAAGAGGCGAAATCTCAGTTTAGTGCGCATGGGGATCTGCGAAAAGCTGCCATAGGGTTTCCGCCCTATGGCAGCGCAGCGGTTCCTTCGTGCAATCGGTCAGGCCCTAGCCAGCGCTTGCGCTAGATCGGCGATGAGGTCCTCGGGATCCTCGAGGCCCACGGAAACGCGGATCATGTTTTCCATGATGCCGGCGTGGATTTTCTCGGCTGGGGTCATGTCCGAGTGGGTCATGGTGCCGGGATGCTCAATGAGGGTTTCGATGCCGCCAAGGCTTACCGCCAGCTTCATGTGCTTCACTGCGTCCAGGACTTTGAAGGCTTCCGCTTCGCCGCCCTTCACTAGGAACGAGATGATGCTGCCAGTGCCGGTGCATTGTTTCTTCCATAGCGCCACCTGACGCTCGCCCATTTCGGGCAGGCCCGGATAGGCAACGCGCTCGATCTTGGAATGTTTGCGGAGAAACTCCACAATTTTGACGGCGTTTTCCTGCTGCTTTTCCATCCGGATCTGCAGGGTGCCCAGGGAGCGGTGGATGAGCCAGGCGGTGTCGGGATCGGAGTTGGAGCCCAGGATCGTGCGCATGACCTTGATCTGGCCGACGAGATCCTTGCGGCCCATGGCGAGACCCGCCACCAGATCCGAGTGCCCACCGAAGAACTTGGTGGCGGAGTAGAGGATGATGTCTGCGCCTTGCTGGATCGGGGTTGAGAAGATGGGGCCCATGAAGGTGTTGTCCATCACCACGAGGATCTTTCGCTGGTCGTCCGAATAGGTGTCGGCGATCTCGCGGGCGGCACCGATATCCGCCATCTGCATCGTCGGATTGGCAGGAGATTCCAGATAGATCATCTTCACGGTGGGATCACCCTTGACCAAGGCTTCCATCTCTTCCTTGGTGGCGCCCGC
>JANYIU010000282.1 GCA_025361955.1 Holophagaceae bacterium | reverse complement strand
CGGGATCCGTCGACGTTCTATCAGAGGGAAAAAGTGGCGATCGGGGAGTCGATCTTCGAAGCGCGGAACGTAAGCGGAAAGGGCGTGAAGAACGTCTCGTTCGTGCTGCGCCGCGGGGAAATACTCGGGATCTCGGGCATGGCAGGCTCAGGGCGATCGGAGCTGATGAACGTGTTATTCGGGAGCGCGCGGCTAGAGTTTGGGGAGATCCTGATCGACGGGAAGGCCGTGAGGCACGCGAGTCCGAAGTCAGCGATCAGGAACAAGATGTGCTTCCTCACGGAGGATCGGCAGAACACAGGCTTGTTCCTGCCGCAGACGATCGCTCAGAACGTGGCGGTGGCGAACCTAGTGAACGTGCGGGAGTTCATGGTGTTGCCAGCTGCTGACGTGCGCAGGGGCGACGAGTATGTGCAGCGCCTGAACATCAAGACTTCCGATTCGCGCACGCGAGTAGTAAACCTGTCAGGGGGAAATCAGCAAAAGGTGGTGTTGGCGAAGTGGTTCAATACGAACGGAGAAATATTCATATTTGACGAGCCCACGCACGGGATTGACGTGGGGTCGAAACAGGAGATCTACCAGATCATGGTGGACCTGCTTCGGCAGGGCAAGGCGATCATCATGGTTAGCTCGGACATGCCCGAGGTGATATCGATGAGCGACCGGGTTCTGGTGATGAAGAACGGGGAGACGGTGGCCGAGTTGAGCGGTGACCAGATCACGGAAGAGAACATATTGATCCACTCAATTGGAGATAGCGTCATATGAGCCGCGCGGAAGCGAAGGAACGGAAAATGGCTGCCAAGGGTTCGCTCTTCAGTCGGTACGAGAACTTGGCGCCTTTGTCGATCTTCGTTGGGTTCATCCTGATCATCGTGGTCCTGCAACTGGCCACCCAAGGGATATCCAAGTATCCGACTTTCATCAGCCCAGTGAACCTCCTGAACATCATGCAACAGGTGGCGGTGCCGGGGATCATCGCGGTCGGTATGACACTGGTGATGCTCTCTGGGGGGATTGATCTGTCGGTCGGCATGCTGGCCTCGTTAGTCTCGATAGTCGTCGCTTCGGGGATCACGAATTGGGGTCTTGGCGTGCCCGGTTCCATCGCGGCGGGGATCATGACGGCGGTCGTGCTCGAGACCCTGATGGGTTTCATCATCTCGCGCACCAAAGTGGAACCCTTCATCATCACGCTGGGGGGGATGATCACCTTCCAAGGAATAGCGCTATTGGTCTGCAATTCGCGCGAGGTGATCCTCAACGGCGAGCTGAACTTCTTCAAAGCGAACCTGATAGCGGGAGCCAAGGATCCGGTGACGGGACTCAACTTGATCATCCCTCCCTACGTCCTGATTTTTTTCTTCATAATTCTGGTGGCTGGGCTGGTCCTGACATTTACAAAATACGGCCGGAGGATCTATGCGGTGGGCACCAACCCCCATGCCGCCTACCTTGCGGGCATCAATGTCAAGAACTTTAAACTCTCCGTCTACGTCATCATGGGCTTCCTGGTCGGAATCGGCTCGGTCCTGCTGCTGTCACGGATCAATACGGGGATCATCACGCTCGGGCAGAACTTGGAGATCGATACGATCGCGATGGTGGTCATTGGTGGGACGGCGTTGCGTGGAGGAAAAGGCAGCATGCTGGGGACCTTGATCGGGGTATTTTTTCTGGGTTCGATAGGCAACGCCATGAACATGCTCCGCATGCCGTCGGAAGTGCAGTTCGTGGCGAAGGGTTTGGTGGTGATCATCGCAGTTTCCGCCGGCGACGTTTCATCCAAGGTCTCCGAATTTGTGGCGAGGAGGAAGGAACAGGCGCAGGCGCGAAGAACCATTGCCGCTAAGGAGGTGTGAATGGAACGGAAGGTGACTTCGAATTGCGAGCTGAGAAAAGGTCGTTTAAGCCAATTTCCTGGGTTCAACCTGAGCCGAGACGAAGGGGCACAGGCATTGAATGAGGTCGAGGCGCCTTTTGGCACAGCTTGGAACGCGAGGAATTTGCCACGGCTCAATCGGAATCGAAATGGATATGTCTGCGGGGCTCCGCTGACGGAACAGCACAAAACTTGGGTCGGAGCTAGCTGGCTGTGGATGCCCTTAGATCTCTGTCCTCGCATACAGGGGCAGGGGAGAGGCGGCCTCGTGATCATGCCCACCGAAACACCTGAAAACGAGCAGGAGGGAGGCTCCGGTCGGGCTCCACCCGCCGCCCGCCGCCCCCCTTGACGACCCGTCATCAATCATCTACCGGAGCGAACTTACCGAACCTTTCAGTCACAACTTGGGGCATAGGTTCACACCATCACAAAGGAGGAGGGACAGTATGAAACGACTCGTAAAGTTGGCTGCAGTACTCGCGATGTTTGCGACGATGGGCTTCGCCCAGAAGCAGAAGGTCATCGGCTACTACATGGACAATTCGGATGACTTCTACAAGGCCGGCTTCCAGGTTTTCACGACTCTCGCCACGCGCGAGGGTTGGAAAGTCCTCGACATCGTCGGGCAAGGTACGGCGCCTGATCAGCTGGCGGCCGTAGAGAATTTCATTACCCAGAAAGTCGACGCCCTCGTCGTTGTCCAGAACTCCCCACAGACCACGTCCGAGTGCCTCAAGCTGGCCAAGGCGGCAGGGATTCCCGAGTTCCATCTCACGCATAACCCGCCCAACGAGCCTGGCCTCACCGGGTTTGCGGGTTTCGATTGGGTTACTATCGGCGAAATCGCGGGCAAGTCGGCAATTAAGCGCAATGCCACGCGGATCGTGATGATCGAGGGCAAGCTGGGCCAGGGCACTGCGTCCGGTCAGACCCAGGGCTTCCTCCAGTCCTACAAGGCTGCCGGGAAGGATATCGGTAACCTGCTTCAGAACGTCGGTGTGAAGGGGGCAGGGGGCAAAGGCCTGCAGGTTGTGTTCTGGGCTTCGGGCGGCTGGTTCGCCGATCCGGCCAAGAAGGCCATGCAGGATGCCATCACCAGCCTCGGGCCCGACGGCTTCGACGGCGCCTACGTCCAGAACGACGAAATGATGACCGGCGCCCTCCAGGCCATGCAGGAAGCCGGCCTGGATCCCGGCAAGTACTGGCTGGGCTCTTCCAACGGCAAGGAGAAGTCCTGCAAGCCGATGCGGGGAGACCAGGTCTGCACCGAGATCTTCGGGCCCGGCGACCAGTTCGCCCAGGACTGCAAGGCCTCGGGCGGCGCGGCGACCTTCTGCGGCTGCCACACGGCCGTCTGCACGGCGAGGCTCGTCAAGGGCAAGGCCACGGGCTTCGGGAT
>JANYIU010000210.1 GCA_025361955.1 Holophagaceae bacterium | reverse complement strand
CCAGCCACGCGCTTCGCCGAGGAACTGGGCCGCCGCTTGGTGCTAAACATCGTCATGGTCGGCTTCTTCGCGGGCGCTACCCACCTCGTCTCCTGGGAATCCATCGAGAAGGCGGTCAAGTCTTCCGTCCCCAAGGGCACCGAGGATCTCAACCTCAAGGCGCTCAAGATGGGTTACGATTACGGTCAAGCGCACGCTGCTCAACTTTAGAGGGTCGTTTCGGAATCACCCTTCACGTCCTGGCCATTCCCGTGCGGCCCCTGATGCCATCCCCACTCACTTGACGTGTTATATTTTCTGCGACAATGGCTAAATAGGAGTGAACCATGGGCCTCACCACCCTTCCCAGGACCCTCACGCTCCACGATGGAAGAACCATCGAACTTTTGCTATTGGAAGTCTCCGACTGCCTAGGTCTAGTCGAGTTCTACCGAACCTTGCCTGAGCAGGACCGCCAGGTCCTGAAGGACGACGTGACCACCAAGGAATGGGCCGACCGTTTCCTGCGCAAGGTCGCCACCAAGGAAGTGATCTGCCTCGTGGGCAAGGACGGGGACAAGGTCGTGGGCGAGGGTTCCCTCTACCGCAGCATGCACGGCTGGACCAAGCATGTGGGCGAAATCAGGCTCACCACCGCGCGCTCTCACCGCAGGCAGGGGCTGGGCATCGCCATGGCCAGCACCCTGGTGAAGCTCGCCACTGACATTGGCATCGAGAAGATTATCGTGAACATGGTCGAGAACCAGCTCGGCACCCGCCGGACCTTTGAGAAGCTGGGCTTCCAGAAAGAAGCCGTTCTGCCCCGCCACGTCAAGGACATCAGCGGGGTAAAACGCGATCTGATCGTCATGGCCAACGATGTCTCCCAGATCTGGGCCGCCATGGAAGCCATGGTCCAGGACTATTCTCCCCACGCGGGAGAATGAGTACGTCTGCATTCCTGGAAACGCCATGATCCCTGACAAAGTTCAGCAGGTGCTCGAAGCCCATGGACTGAGCGCCCTCGAATTCGAGCCCGGCAGCACGCCTACCGCGGAGATGGCCGCGCGGCGCCTGGGCGTGGCAACTGCCCGCATCGCGAAGTCCCTGCTCTTCAAGAGCAAGGAGGGTAGCTACCATCTGGTGGTCTGCCCGGGTGACAAACGGCTCTCCTCAGGGGTACTGAAGCGGATCATCGGCTCCAAGGTCTCCATGACCGATGCCGACGAGACCGAGCGCGTCACAGGTTTCCGGCCTGGTGGCGTCTGCCCGTTCGGCCTTGAGGGCGTTGAGGTCTTGCTGGATCAGGCCCTGGGGCCTCTCGGCACCGTCTACCCGGCGGCGGGTACGGATGCGACCGGCGTTCCGACGACGCTTGCACAACTCGCTCGGATCACCGGAGGCCGGATCGTCGACTTCGACACGATGGAATGAAGTTTGGCTTGCCTAGCCGACAAATCCGAAAAAGATGTGGGGGGAAGTAGACGACCGGTCTATTTGTGGCATCCTACGGGTATGCGACAGGAACACCCTGACACCCGCCAGCACATCCTGAACACCGGGGAAGCGATCATTTCGGGCAAGGGGTTTTCCGCCGTCGGACTTTCGGAAATCCTTGCCAAGGCCGGGGTTCCTAAGGGGAGCTTCTATTACTACTTCGACTCCAAGGAGCAGTTTGGAGAAGCCCTTCTGGATGCCTACTTCCTGGATTACCTCCGCCGGTTGGAGGCTCTCCTCAAGGCGGACGGCAGCTCGGCCCGGGAACGCTTGATGCGCTACTGGCTGCGCTGGATTGAAGTTCAGGGGCAGGAGTCGCCTACTCAGCAATGTTTGGTGGTGAAGCTGAGCGCTGAAGTTTCGGATCTTTCCGAGCCCATGCGTCAAGCGCTCCGGCGCGGCACGGATGCGATCCTGGCACGCCTGTCGGCCTGCATGGCTGAAGGCATCGCGGATGGTTCCCTGCCCGCCCAGTTGGATCCTGAGTCCACCTCTCAAGCCCTCTATCAATATTGGCTGGGCGCCAGTCTCCTGGCTAAAGTGCGGCGGGACTTGACCGCCTTCGCTCTGGCCATTAAGACAACCCAGACGTGGCTTGGCTCCGACTGCGCGAATCCGTGATAATTATTTCGTCACATTTGTAGACGACCGGTCGTCTAATTTTTGGAGAGCCCAGCATGACAGCCACCCTGAACCACCGCATTGTCCTGGCCCGCCGCCCCAAGGGCGCTCCTGTCCTGGAAGACTTCAGGCTTGAGGAGAGCCCCTTGCCCGAACTGATCGAGGGGCAAATGCTGCTCCAGACGCTCTACCTTTCTCTGGATCCGTATATGCGAGGTCGCATGAGCGACGGCCCCTCCTACGCTCCGCCGGTGGCCCTCAACGAGGTCATGGAGGGCGGAACCGTGAGCAGGGTCGCGGTATCCCGGCACCCAGATTTTAAAGTCGGTGAATTCGTTGTGGGCTCCACAGGGTGGCAGAGCTACGCCATCTCCCAGGGCCAAGGCCTGACCCGCTTGGATCCTGCCATGCCCCAGCCCTCTCAGGCCCTGGGCGTGCTTGGCATGCCTGGGTTCACGGCCTACATGGGTTTGCTCGACATCGGCCAGCCCAAGCCGGGGGAGACCGTGGTGGTAGCGGCCGCCACGGGGGCGGTGGGTTCGGTGGTTGGCCAGATCGCACGGATCCAGGGCTGTCGTGTGGTGGGTATCGCGGGAGGAGCGGAGAAGTGTCGCTACGCGGTGCAGGAGTTGGGCTTCGACGCCTGCGTGGATCACCATGACCCGGACTTGGCTAGTCGCCTGGCTGAGGCGTGTCCCACTGGCATCGACGTCTACTTTGAAAATGTGGGCGGTCGGGTGTTCGATGCGGTGCTTCCTCTGCTCAACACCGGTGCCCGAGTTCCAGTGTGCGGGCTCATTTCCCAATACAACGCAGAGGCATTGCCGACCGGGCCCGACCGCACGCCGCTGCTCATGCGGACCCTACTCACCAAGCGGATTCGCATGCAGGGCTTCATCATCTTCCAGGACTATGGACACCGCCTGGAGGAATTCCTCCAGATCATGCCGGAGTGGCTGCGAGCAGGTCGTATCAAGGTCAGGGAAGATGTGGTGGAGGGTCTGGAAAAGGCCCCCCTAGCCTTCCTTGGCCTTTTGGAAGGCCGTAACTTTGGCAAACTTGTGGTCCGCATGGCCCAATCGTGATCCTGCGCGGGGTGCGCAGGAGTCCGTTCTAATAAACGACGTCCTTTGACAACCACCCTTCAGTGCCCTTTCATGGAGTCTCTCATGTCTAAAAAGATTCTCATCGTCGTCACCAGCGCCGACCGCATGTCCAACGGCGAGGCCACGGGTCTCTGGCTCGAAGAATTCGCCGTGCCCTACCGTGTCTTCCAAAAAGCCGGGTACGAAATGCTGGTCGCGAGCCTCAAGGGCGGCGAAACCCCCATCGACCCTCGCAGCGGGCAAGAAAGCCTCACGCACCCCGAATGGGCCGAGGCCGCCGAACGGTTGCAGCACACCCAGCGCCTGGATGGAACCATAAAGGCCGAGGACTTCGACGCCATCTTCCTGCCCGGTGGGCATGGCACCGTGTTTGACCTTCCCGGGAATGCGCTGCTCGGCAAGCTGCTCGTGGATTTCGATGCCCGCGGCAAAATCGTTTCCGCGGTCTGCCATGGTCCTTCGGGTTTTGTGGGACCCATCCGCGCCGATGGCAAGCCCCTCGTGGCGGGCCGCACCCTTGCAACCTTCACGGATCAGGAAGAACGCGCCGTGGGTTTGGACAAGGCGGTCCCCTTCTTGCTGGAAAGCCGATTAAAGGAGCTGGGCGCCACCGTGATCACCGCCGCTGATTTCAGCGTGCATGCCCTGCGGGACGGGAACTTCGTCACCGGCCAGAATCCGCCCTCCAGCGCACGCACCGCTGAACTCGTGGTGGAAGCCCTCCACAGTTGAGCCCGGAGGGCACGAGCAGCGCCTCAGGAATGCAGGAATGCTTCGAGCAGCGTATAGCCGGGATCCAATAACAGACCTGAAGCCACCGCCTCCCGCTCATTGAAGCCCCGCCCAGTGCCCGCTTCAATGCCCGTTCCGGCATAGCAGAAGGGAGGCGGTGCTGGGTGGTGGCCCTTGGTGCGCACCAGGGTGGCGTGATCGGGAGCGATGAGAATGCGGTAGTCACCCAGGGAGCGCAGCTTCTCCAGCAGGGGCCCAACGATGGCTTCATCAATGCGTTCCAGGGACTTCATCTTCTCCTCTGCCAGGCCCTGGTGCGCGGCCTCGTCCGGGGCTTCCACGTGCACGATCACCAGATCGTAATGGTCCAGGGCCGCCACCGCCGCGCGCCCCTTCGCGTCGTAATCCGTATCAATGTAACCCGTGGCCCCGGTCACTTCGATGAGATCCATGCCCATGCCCACGGCGATACCGCGAATGATGTCCACGGCGGTGATCACGGTGCCCTTCAGGCCAAACCGAGATTCCAAGGTCTCCAGTTTCATGGGCGTGCCCTGCCCCCACAGCCATATATTCGTGGCCCAATCCTCGCCCCGGGCCCTGCGCCGCTGATTGACGGGGTGATCGGTCAACACCGCGGCGGCACGATTCATGATCCCTCTTACGCGCGCCTGCCCTTCGCCCATGGGCCAGTAGGTATCCACGGACTGGTCGGTGATGTCGTGGGGGGGCTGGGTCTCCAACTTCATGTCCGAGGCGTTCGAAACCAGCAAAAGGTTGCGGTACGAAACCCCGGCGTGGAAGGCGCAGGTCTCACCGGGGAAATCAACCTCATTCAGCGCCGCGATCAGCGCGTTGGCATCGGGCTGGGCGATGTGCCCAGCGGTGAAGTCCTTCATCTTTCCATCGGTGATGTTCACGAAGTTGCAGCGGAAGATGAGCTGATCCGGGGCCGCACTCAACTGCTTGGCCAGGGCTTCCATGGGTGCGCGCCCGGTGTGGTACCGGCGCGGATCATAGCCCATGAGGGTCAGGGTGCCGGCATCCGTGCCAGCGGTGAAGCCAGCGGGAATCGTCACGACCCGGCCCAGGCAGCCCTGTCGCGCCACCGAATCCATGTGGGGGATGCGGGCGGCCTCCAGGGGAGTCTTGCCGCCTAGTTGGGGCAGGGGTTCATCAGAAGCGCCATCGGGAAGAATGATCACGTATTTCATGGTGGGACCTCAAAAAGAGAACTGCCTCTGGAACCGCGAATGACACGAACAAGCGCTTCGCACTTGCGCGAATAAAACCTCTGCAAAGGCTGATTTTGTCGTGTTTCCATTCGTGTTCATTCGCGGTTGCACTATTTTGTGCATTGGTTCATCCGGAATCAGACATGAGCCTCAATGAACGCCTTCACTCGATCCACATCGGGAGGCATGACGGTGACGTGCTGAGGTTGGTCCTCCAGGCCCAGGAACTGGGCTGGGCAACTGGGCTTGCGGCCAAGGGCCTCGAGGATGGTCGCTTCGAATTTGATCGGCAGCGCCGTCTCCAGACACACCAACGGGACGCCCCGTTCGCGGTTCTGGAGTCCGACCTTGATCCCATCAGCTGTGTGGGTGTCGATCTCCACGCCGTAGCGCTCCCAGACCCGGCGAATGGTTTCGAGGCGATCGCCGTGGGTGCTCTTGCCGGAGACGAAACCGAATTCGGCTATCCGCGCGAAGTGCTCGGTTTTCGATAAATCGAAGGAAGCTCCTGCCTCCACCCTGGTCCAGAGCTCTTTCACCTTTTGGGGATCGCGGCCCACCAGATCGAACACGAAGCGCTCGAAGTTGGATGCTCTTGAGATGTCCATGGAGGGGCTGGACGTTGTCTGGGTGTCGGCAACAGGCCTCGGTGCGTATACGCCGGTGCGGAAGAACTCGTCCAGGACATCGTTCTCGTTGGTGGCGAGGATGAGCCGCTTGATGGGCAGGCCCATGCAGCGGGCGACATGACCCGCGCAGATGTTTCCGAAATTGCCTGAGGGCACCGCGAAGGACACCTGCTGATCATTGGAGCGCGTCACGGCAAAGTAACCCTTGAAGTAGTAAACCACCTGGGCCATGATCCGCGACCAGTTGATGGAGTTCACCGTTCCGATCCGGTACTTCTCTTTGAAGGCGCGGTCGTTGGACACTGCCTTCACGATGTTCTGGCAATCGTCGAACATGCTCTCAATGGCGAGATTGAAGATGTTCGGGTCGGCCAGGCTGTACATTTGGGCCCGCTGGAAGGTGCTCATGCGGCCATGGGGTGAGAGCATGAAGACCCGAATCCCCTGCTTGCCCCGCATGGCGTACTCGGCTGCGGAGCCCGTATCCCCTGAGGTGGCGCCCAGGATATTAAGTTCCGCCCCGGTCTTGCTCAGGGCGTACTCGAACAGGTTGCCCAACAGTTGCAGGGCGATGTCCTTGAAGGCCAGGGTCGGACCATTGGACAACCCCAGGAGGTGAACTCCCGGCTCCAGCGTTTTGACCGGCGTGATCTCGCCGCTGCCGAAGGTCTCCGCAGTGTACGTTTTGAAAATCAAGGTCCGAAGATCGCCATCGGGAAGATCCGTAGCGAATCGGCGCACGATCTCGAAGGCGAGCTCCGGATAGGTCAGGGAGCGCCATTGGGTCAGTTCCTCACGCGAGACCTGAGGGTAGGATTCCGGCAGGAAGAGGCCCCCATCCGGGGCGAGCCCACCCAGCAAGGTCTGGGAGAAAGGCACCGGGGAACAACCACCTCGGGTACTGATGTTCTGCATGACGGTGACCTCTCGCGGATTCGAGGAAGGAATCAGTTTAGCCGTCCACTCGCGCGGTATGACCTGCCAGAAGGCTCAAACTTGGGGGGGATCCTGGCCACTATGGCGGGTAATCCTGTCAAAATGTTCGAATATCGTTCGCCCAGAAGGATCCCTATGGGAGCCATGAGCCCTGTCGCACTGGATGCCATTGACCGGAAGATCCTCGAGGAACTCCTCGTGGATGCGCGAATCCCGGTCGCGACCCTCGCCCAGCGCGTGCACCTCTCGCGACACGCCGTGCGCCATCGCATCGACCGGCTCGAGGCCCTGAAGGTGATCGCCGGTTATACGATCCAACTTGGCGAGGGCTCAGCCAAGAAACACACGACCCGCGCCATCATCCGCGTCTATCGCAAGGACCGGATGCACGGCACGGAAGTCACCGACGCCATCGCTAAGATTCCTGAGGTCACGTACTGCTACGTGGTGAGCGGGGATTCCGATCTGATCATCCATATCGAAGCGGAATCCCAGGATCGAGTGAACGCCATCTGGTCGCACCTGTCGAATCTGCCGGGGGTGGCGGACACGAACACGGCCTTCGTCCTCTCCTCCGTCATTGATCGCCGTCGCGGCTGAATCCATGAGCGGCAGCTACGATTGCATCGTGATCGGTGGAGGGCCTGGGGGCGCTACCGCTGCCTACCATCTCGCCAGATTGGGACGCAAAGTCCTGCTACTGGAGAAAGCGAAGCTCCCACGTTTGAAACCTTGCGGGGGTGGCGTCTCGCCCCAGGTAGCGCAGTGGCTCCCGTTCGATCTGAAGCCAGCCATCTCCACCACGATCGCTCGCCTGCGCTTCACCTGGGCGATGGGTTCGCCCCTGGAAGCGGAGCTCGGCACATGCATACCCTTGTGGATGGTCCGCCGGGAGCTCTTTGATCAGCTCATCGTGGACCAGGCGGTTGCGCTGGGAGCTGAACTGCGCGATGCCACGGAAGCCACGGGCTGCCACTGGCAGTCGGAGCATTGGAGCGTGGACACCCCTGTCGGTCCCTCGCTGGGTCGTTATCTCATCGGCGCCGACGGGGCCCTCGGGAAGACCGCCAAGGCCCTTGG
>JANYIU010000206.1 GCA_025361955.1 Holophagaceae bacterium | reverse complement strand
GGGAGGAACACACCTCCGCGCCGGGCACCTGCGTCTGGCGGAAATCCTCGAAACCTGCGGCGAGGCGGAACCCGAGACCCTCGCAAAACATTACATCCTGGCGGGAGAAACCAGGAAGGCGGCCGACTACCTGGGCAGAGCCGGAGATCACGCCGCTGCGACACTAGCGTTCAAAGGCGCAGCTGACTTGTACAAGAAATCGCTGGAAATGCGACCCCCGGACGATCCAGAGATTCCGGACCTATTCCTTCGATTGGGAGATGTTCTGTCTACCGCGGGGCTGGGGAAAGAAGCTGCCGACACCTATCGTTCGCTCGCAGCGATCCTGGAAAGCTCCGACAGCCTCCGCCTCCAGCGCCGCGCGGCGGAAGAGTACTTCCGTAGCGGTCATTTCGAACAAGGAGTGAAAACCCTGGAACCCGTGCTGGCCTCCATCGGCGTGAAACTGGCTCCAAGCCCTTTCTGGGCCAGAATTTCAGCGGTGTACTACGCAATGCGACTCCGCCTCCGTGGACTCGGTTTCATTGAACGGAAGGCGGACGCAATACCCCAGGAAGAACTAGAGCATGTGGACATCGTCTGGACCGCAGTCCAGGGCATGGGCACGGGCGCGATCATGCGCGGGATGGACTTGCAGGTTCGGCACCTTCTGCTTGCACTAAAAGTGGGTGAACCCTCCCGCGTCATCCGCGCCCTGGCGCACCAGATCATCCATGAATCCATTCGAGGGAACCGGGCCTCGCGTGAAATCCAGCAGTACCAATCGATCACCCTAGGCCTCGCAGAAAAGTACAATGACCCGAAGTTGTTAGGGTATGCCTACTTAGCGAGCGGGATCGCAGCGCTCCGACTGGGGCGATGGTCTGCAGCTATAGATTTGCTTGAGCAGGCCAAAACGGTCTACTCGCAGCGATGCGTTGGAGTGACCTATGAGCTGCACCAAGCAAATCACCAACAAATGCATGCCCAATTTGTGATGGGGCAGTTCCGAGGATTCCAAGAACGCCTTCCTGCATTGATCCTGGATGCGGAAGAAAGGGGGGACCTCCTCGCAGAAGCCAATCTGAAAACAAGCTATTCCATGTTCTACTATCTCGCCCAAAACGATCCGGAGTGCGCACAAAAACACGTGACCAAGGCCTTGGAGATCTGGTCCACCACTGAATTCCATTTTCAGCATTGGCAGGCGCTGATTCTTCAGGGAACCATTGATCAGTACACTGGGCACCCTGAAATCGCCTGGAATAATCTCATCGCTCAGTGGCCTGCGCTTCGCGAATCCAGACTCTTGAACGTCCAGTTGATAAACATCGCATGTATGGAGCACAGAGCTAGAACAGCGATGTCCTATGCGAAAGCTTGCCCCCAGGAATGCCAGGAACGCCGCACGGCAATGAAGGTTGCGCACACCACCATGCGAGCCATCCAGAAAGAAAAAACGGATTACGGAAACACGACCTATTTCAAACTCAAGGGAATGGAAGCTGCCCTTGAGGGCCGAAAAGCTGAATCCATCGATTGGCTATTAAAGGCTGAGATCGCCTACAACGATTGCCGCATGCCCCTTCATGCGAATGTCATGCGATGGTGCAGAGGTGTGCAACTCGAAGGGGCCGGTACGGATCTAGTGAAAAGTGCTGAAAATTGGATGTTTGAGCGAGGTATTGTCGAGCCGAACTTGTACGTCAGAGTGCATGCTCCGGGCTTCGACAAGCACTAAGAATCTACCGAAGGCATGGGATGCCGGGGTCTCTAGACGGTGAACTCTGGAGAGCTCTTCTCGCTGTGCTGATCCCATTGGGCAGTCTAAATCCTAGGAACTGCGGCGCCGCCCATTAGATCCGTCGCATCCAACCGGATGAATTTGATCTGCATTCCGCAACACTTACGGGGTGAATCCACCACCCAGTCAAAGAATCCGAAGCATGCACATTCCGTGTTTAAAAATATTATAAACAACTTAAATTCATTTTTTTGTATTTAATATAGATATACTTATTACTATCAATTTAAAATAGATTAATTTGAAAATACGTGCAATAAATTCGGTATTATTAAATTTGTCTATTAAAAATAAACTTGCAAACTTCCAAACAATGACCTATGTTTTGTCATCTATCAAGCGAATGACAGCATTCCTGCTGTCATCTTTATAATGGAGGGTAACGTGAATTTTAAAAGCGCTCTTTCGGATTTGTTCAGTGGAAATGGCAATACCTTGGAGTTGACGCGCAAACATTGCCTCAATTCCCAGCAAGTTGCTGCCCTCGAAGCCGCTTCCAAGCACGCTTCTAATAACCTTGAAATGCTCTCCTTTCCTACTTGCACGATTAGGATGAACTAGTTTTTCCATAGCATCTTCCTTCTTAATTATGTCCTCGCTTAACCGTCCAGCGATTCAAATTAAAAGAATATAATTAATATAATTTCATCCTAGACCTTTACCGTTTTCCACAGTTGGGACATTCGATGATGATACAGGGCAGTGGCTACACTGCCCTGTAATAATTCTGGTATGGCTTCGGGCACTTCTTCATCCACAGATACTGCCAAGCTTAGACATTTCCCATCTAACTCAGCAATCCAACGGTGACTCTGGAATTCATCAATCAGTTCCTCCAAGGTTGAGGGAGAGAGTCCCAGCTCGGCTTTCATGGCGTCACGGGTGCATCCTTCGTCCATCATCTGATAGGCTTGGCCTCGGACTCCCTGCAGGCAGGCCTCTTCAAGGGAAGCCCCTGGGCGAGTGTCGTAGAGCCAGCATTTTCCTTCTCGCTCCAGTTTCACGAACGCGACAGATCCGACAGCTGCTTGCCAATCCAGGACGGCCTCACGCAGATGCTGGATTGCCCCGCTCACTCCAGACGTTATCGGCAAGCCTTCATTGAACTCGAAGTGGTACGCCAGTTCTCGCACCGCCTCTGAATTCAGGCCCAGAGCTAATGCATAAGGGGCGATCGGCTGGATGGCATCCTGATGCTGCTCAAACAGTGGGCTAAACCGATCCACGTGGATCAGGTTGCATTCCGTCACGGGCGGGAGGAGATGCGCCAGGGATCGCACGAGATCCGACATGCTGGCGTAATCATCAGCTTCCTCTCCTGGCAAACCGCAGAGGATGTTCCATGAAATGGGCATCGAGAGTTCTGCGGCCCATCTGAGCAGACGCACATTCTGGAATGCCGTCGTACCCTTATTCATCAACTTGAGCAAGCGCGAGTTGAGACTTTCGATGCCTGGTTGCAGAACGCGTATGCCTGCCTTCCGCAGGGCCAGCAACTGGGCACGGGAATGCGTCGCACGTACCTCGAAAAACATCATGGCCTTCCGGGGCAGAGCTTCAAGCCGAGGGATCACATCCTTGAAAAACCTCGGGTC
The DNA here is from genome assembly GCA_025361955.1 of Holophagaceae bacterium. Lineage (GTDB taxonomy): Bacteria > Acidobacteriota > Holophagae > Holophagales > Holophagaceae > UBA1801. The sequence continues at coordinate 16,728 of JANYIU010000206.1, read as the reverse complement.
GAGAACGCTGTCAACGGCATAGATCACTGGGATTCCATACTCCAGTAGTGAAACGTAATCCTTGAGAATCCTGTCCGCGCCTTTGGAACGGAATTCCAGGCTAGCTCCGTTCAGACCGCAGAAGATGCACTGCTGCCTCTGGCCGTACCAGCAGCCCCGGGAGGTTTCGATCGGGAGCCGCAAGGTGTCCAAATCCTTCCATCCCAATGTCTCCAGACGGGCCAGCCAGTCCGTGAACATCGGCTCCGGCAGTTCATCCAGGTCCTCCGCATGCGCCCTGGGTTTGTCTGTCCCGCCGATAGCCTCCCCTTCCCGCCACAAAAGGCCCTCGATGCCGTGAAACATGGCCCGACCCTCTCGCAGGTGCTCCGCCAGCGCGACAATTAGTTTTTCTCCATCGCCTCTCGCGACGAAATCAATCCAGGGGAAGTGGCGCATCAGTGCTTCACCCAGGGAACCATCGCAATGGCAGCCACCGAAAACAATGGGTGGAGCGTTCGGGATCATCTTGATGGCCCGGGCCATGGCCAAGGCAGGCACCAGGCTGAAGGTAGTCGTGAAACCCACCAGGTCGTATCCTTGCCAAGGCTTGGATTCCTTGAATTCTTCAATGAAACGGATCGCGGCTTTAGCGAGAGCTGCGTACTGTTCAATACTGCCTTCGGGCACAGAACGTGTCACGGAACGTGTCGAGAGTGGGGTATCCATCAGGTCTCTCACCAGGTCCGGCTGCACTGTCGTTGCCTGCAGTGCGGGACCAAAGACCAGATCCCCGAAAAGCAAGTCCACCGGAAGCTGAGCCTGGACAACGCCGTAAATCTCTCGGCCGATGAGGTTCGCGTAGTCGAGGTTGCTGTAAAGAATATCCGCTTCCATACCGACATCGTGAAGGGCCGCGCGCAGATAGCTGAGCCCGATACTCGGAGAGTTCACCGCCCAGAATGGTGGCTGGACCAACAATACCCGCATGACGGAACCCCTGGTTGGATGACTGCATCCACTTAAGCAGAGATAACCGCGATCGTGCAACGCATCCCTTGATATGGCTATAATCGAGCTCTGTTGGCCTCCGGTCCTGTAGCTCAGTGGATAGAGCAACCGCCTCCTAAGCGGTAGGTCGTGCGTTCAAGTCGCGCCAGGACCACCATTCGCAAACCAACGATACCACTAGGTTTCGCCGGTTTCGCACGGGCCAGAAAGATTGCCAAGCTAGGCCCAAAATAGCCATGTAAGTATTGGAAATGACACCCGAAGCCAGAATTAAGCCTGCAAAAATCCTTACAATCCCCAGCGAAGCCTCCCACAAGGCTTGCGCCACGTTAGGCTATCGGCGCCTGGGCTCTCGCGCCAGGTCGACCCTCTAGAGCCAACTCCGCGCCGCCCTCCTGCGCCGCATCGCGGAACGCGATACGGACAGGCACATTCGCCCTTGGCCCTTGCACCCTGGGCGCCTACACCCGCGACGAACTGATCGACTGCATCCCCTCCGTGTTGCGCAAGGACCAGACCCTCTACCCGAGGGGGTGCATGCGCACGCTCATGCACCCCTTCGGCCTCCAACGCCTCACCGAGCCCACCCAGGACGCCCTGAAGACCGCCTTCAATGGCGCGGTCCGGCGAGGGCTGCGGGAAACGGTAGACCCCACCCTGGTTCGACGCATTTCCTAATATCTTTTGTTGTAGAATCAGTTGTATTGAGAGGAATTATGTATGAACAAAATCATGCTTCGAATGCTCTGTACTTTTTCTTTAGGAGTCGCGATTCCAGGGGCTATTTTCGCTGCCCCCGTTGCCCCTGTTGCACTCGCTGCACCTGCAAAAGTGGTATACCAGCCCATGCCGAAGGCTGGTAGAAAGATAACTCTCGCTACTGGCCACTATTTCACCTTTGGTTTTGAAAAACAGCCAAAACTCGGAAATGCCATCATGAGGGTGGAACTATTCACCCCTGCTGGGCAGCGGGATAGATCGTTCGTCCTCAAGGGAGATGCGGATATGCCCTCCATGAGAGGAGTCCACAGCGCCGGCAACAGAACCTTTGCGATCTCTGCCAAGGGGGTCTACCTATGCCGGTGGAGCTTGTCATGCCGGGGGACTGGGAATTCAGACTCACCATCGAAAAAGATGGGAAAACACTATTCCGCGGTGCTTATTTGTTTGATATATAGAGTGGTCACGCTATGAATACAGGTCCTGTCGGCAGGCAGATTTATCTATGTTTGCAGCGCAGCTGTGTGCTGGCAATTCTGTTTTTGTGCGTCCTGGTCACCCCTCTGTCAGCTGCTGTCAGTTGCGCGTTGAACGATCCCGCCAGCGATGTAGCCAGGCTCTTCCCAGAATCCAAAAGTTTCAAGACAACCGGCTTCTCCTTTTCGTTTCCAGGCGGTGAACCCCTACTGAAGAAAGTCGAAGCGCGTCTCGGGGGGTTTTCGGCTCTCTACGCACCCCTTAACGTCCCTTACACGCTCTATGAGTGCTACAAGGGAAACGAGAAAATCGGCTATGTCCATGGCGTGAACCAGAAGGGACAGTTCGGGGTGCTTGAGGTCTTCCTCTCTCTGGATATGGACGGCAGAATCAAGGCGTTCTATATCCAGCGAATAGCGGGTCAGTGGGCGAACAAGTTCACCTCGGCCAAGTTCGGCAAGCAGTTTATTGGGTTAACCCTCATGGATTTTGAACGGTATGACATCATTAACGGCAAGGGCTCCGGGAAAATAGCCGCAATTGTTAATCCAGCCCCCGAGGCAGTGACTGATTTTTTTGGCCTGCTGCGCGCAGTGAATAAAAATCTCATTCTGATGGATGAATTCTTCTATTCGGCTGAAAAGACAAAACCATGATCAGCAAGTTCCAAATTGCCTACAAGAATCTCCTCCGAAAAAAGGCACGGACCTTCCTCACCCTGGTGGGCATCGTCCTTTCGACTTGGGTACTGGTGAGCTTGCTAGGCTTCAACCGTGGCTATGAAAATGCCTTGAATCGCGACATCGACAACATGGGCTATCAAATCATGGTCATGGCCAAGGGTTGTCCCTACGAGGCAGCCACGATGATGCTGCAAGGGGGTGCCGGGCTCCGCTACATAGATGAGTCGACGGTGAATGCCATCGCGACAAAGCCTGAAGTGGACAAGGTCACTCCGATCCTGATGCAGGCCTTTTTTGATCCTGATAAAGGGGATGGAGGAGGCATTGCCGGGTATTACGGCGTGGATGTCGCCACCTTTCCCGGGATGAAGCCTTTCTTGCGATTTTACCAGGGGGGCTGGTTCCGCGGCGCCACAGCCGATGAGGCGGTCATGGGCTACGAGGCGGCCGAACTGGAACAACGCGTCGTGGGGGACATGATCATCGTCCCCGAAAAAAATGTCCAACTCAAGGTCGTGGGCATCCTGGATCGGACTGGAACCCAGGATGACGGAACGATCTTTGTCCCCTTGAGAACGCTGCAGCGGATCTCCGGCATCGACAAGATCACCACCATAGGCATCAAGGTCAAAAAGGACGCGGACACTACCAAGCTGGAAGCCGCTTTGTATCAGCTACCGGACATGCAGGTGGTCAGCTTCAGCCAGGTGAAACAGACGATCATGAAGCTCATCGCCACGGCACGGGTCATGGTGCTCTCCATCGCGGTCATCGCCCTGCTGATTGCCATGGTGGGGGTCGTGAATACCGTTCTCATGTCCGTTCTGGAGCGCAAGCACGAGATCGGCATCCTGAAGACCATGGGCGCCATGCCGGGTGACATCTTTCGTCTGATCTGGACCGAGACCCTCATACTCTGCACCAGCGGCGGCATTGTGGGCATCGGGCTGGCCTTTGTCTTTGCCCGAATCTCCGATCTTTTGGTTCGCAGGATTCTCCCCTATGCACCCGGAGGAGAGCTGGTTGCAATCGACACCAAGCTTTCTTTACTGACCCTGCTGATCATCGTGGTCGTGGGGCTCCTGAGTGGGGTTTACCCGGCGTGGAAGGCAGGCAGGGTCCGCCCACTCGATTCCATACGGAGCGAGGGGTGAAACCCGAGAACGGAGTGTCGCTGGAGGCACGGAACTTGACGCGGGTTTACGGCCGCGGCAGCGAGGAAGTCCGTGCGCTGGACGGAGTATCGCTACAAATCCGCAAGGGCGAGTTCGTCTCCTTCATGGGGCCCTCCGGATCCGGCAAGACGACCTTGGTGAACCTGCTGGGTTGCCTTGAGAATCCATCGTCAGGAGAACTAGACCTTGCCGGCAGGAAAATCTTCGGCAACGGCAAGATCCTGGGCGAGCAGGGACTGACGCGGATCCGCAGAGAGATTTTCGGTTACGTCTTTCAGAATTTTTACCTGATTCCGACCCTCACCGTCCGCGAAAACGTGGCACTCCCGCTCGCGTTCTACCGTAAGCCGGGAATGGATGGGGAAGTGGAAAGACTCCTTGGCATGCTGGGCATGGAGCATCGGATGAATCACCTGCCTGGGCAGATTTCCGGTGGAGAGATGCAGCGGGTGGCCATCGCCCGGGCCCTGGTCAACCGTCCTGAGATCCTCTTGGCGGATGAACCGACGGGCAATCTTGATACCAAGCGGACGGAAGAGATCGGGGAGATCTTGCAGGATCTGAACAGGAACGCGGGACTCACCATCGTGATGGTCACGCACAATCCAGGTCTTGACCGACTGGGAAGCAGACACATCGAGATGTGCGATGGGCAAGCGTTCGAACGCTGATGCCGCAGGGTCTGGCCCACATCCAGATTGTGCTCCGCGGTGTGAGTGGCCGCCCGTTCCGTTACACTGATCCTCTTGTTCCGGGGGTTTGGCGTGTTTGGTAAAGTTCAGCGCATCCATTTCGTGGGCATCGGCGGCATCGGCATGTCGGGGATTGCCGAGGTCCTCGTCAATCTGGGCTACAAGGTGGGAGGGTCCGACCTGAAGGAGAGTCCCACCACCGAGCGCTTGAGGAGCCTGGGGGTGACGATCCACATCGGCCACGACGCCACCTGCATCGAGGACGCCCAAGTGCTGGTGATCTCCAGCGCCGTCAAGAACGACAATCCCGAAGTCCTGGCCGCCCACGCCGCCAAGATCCCGGTCATCCCCCGGGGGGAAATGCTGGCCGAACTGATGCGCATGAAATACGGCATCGCCATCGCCGGTTCCCACGGCAAGACCACCACCACCAGCATGGTGGCCCAGGTACTGAGCCAGGGAGGCATCGATCCCACCATCATCATCGGCGGGAAGCTGGGCACCATCGGGAGCAACGCCAAGCTGGGGAAGGGACCCTTCCTGGTGGCCGAGGCCGATGAGAGCGATGGCAGTTTCCTGATGCTCACGCCCACCATCGCGGTCATCACCAACATTGATCGCGAGCACCTGGATCACTATCGGGATCTGGAAGAGATCAAGGACGCCTTCGTCTCCTTCGGCAATAAGGTCCCCTTCTACGGCAGCGTTTTTGCCTGCATCGACTGCCCCAATGTGGCCTCCATCCTGCCGAGACTCAAGCGCCAGGTCCGGACCTACGGCACTAATCCCCAGGTGGACATCCGCGCTCTGGACCTGCAACAGGAGGGCTGCCGGACCCATTTCAAGGTCCACGCCTTCGGCCAGGACCTGGGCGCCTTCTCACTCGGGGTCCCGGGCGATCATATGGTGCTCAACGCCCTGGCGACCATCGGTGTGGCTCTCGAGATGGGCATCGAGCGGGAAAACATCCAAGCGAGTCTGTCCAGCTTCACGGGCGCGGATCGCCGCTTCCAGAAGAAGGGCGAGCGCAAGGGCGTCCTGGTGATCGACGACTACGGGCATCACCCCACGGAAATCGCCGCGACCCTCGCTGCGGCGCGCAAGGGCTTCCCCAACCGCCGCATCGTAGTGGCTTTCCAGCCCCATCGCTACACCAGGACCCAGGCGCTCCTGGAGGAGTTCGGCCGAGCCTTCTTCAACGCGGATGTGGTGGTGATCACGGATATTTATGCCGCCAGCGAAGCGCCCATCCCAGGCCTTACGGGACGGACGCTGGTGGAGGCGATCCTCGCACACGGCCAGCGGGAAGCCCACTATGTGCCACGGCTCGAAGACCTGCCCAAGGCCCTGGATGAACTCACCGTTGCAGGAGATCTCCTGATGACCTTTGGGGCGGGCTCCATCACCAACGTCGGTCCGCAGTACCTGGCCCTTTGATATGGGCAAACAACTGGTCCTCGCCCTGACCGGAGCCACCGGTTCCATCTTCGGAGTGGCGGTTCTGAAGAGGCTCGCGGCCTGCGAGCAGGTGGCTGGGATCGAGCTGTTGCTCTCCGCCACGGGGCGTCGCTGTCTGGCGGACGAATGCGGGCTCAAGGGAGAAGCTCTCACGGAGCTCTCCCCCAAGATCCAGCTCCTGAACGAACGGGATCTAGGCGCCGGAATTTCCAGCGGGAGCCACCCCCACGACGGCATGGTGATCATTCCCTGCTCCGCCGGCACCTTAGGGCGCATCGCCGCGGGCACCAGCGACAATCTGATCTGCCGCGCGGCGGATGTGTGTCTCAAGGAACGCCGGACCTTGGTGCTCTGCCTCCGGGAGACGCCTTTGAACCGCATCCATCTTGAGAACATGCTCCGGGTCCACGATGCCGGGGCCGTGATCATGCCCCTTACCCCCGGCTTCTATCACGGTCCAAAGACCCTGGATGAGCTCGTGGATGCCTTTGCGACCCGCGTGCTGGACCAACTGGGAATCAAAGAGGCAGACCCCCGGCGCTGGAAGGTCTGACCCCGACCACCCAGACTCGAACCTGCCGCGGTCAGATGTGTTCCACACCCCGGGTCTTGATCGGCGAGACAAAGCGGTAGTCGATGTCCCAGGGGAAGTAGATCCACTTGTCCTGGCGGAATTCCTTGACGAAGGTATCGACGAGGGGTCGCCCCATGGGTTTGGCGTAGAGGGTGGCGAAGTGGGCTTTCGGCAGCTTTTCGCGCACGGCCTTGGCGGTCTTGCCGGTATCCACCAGATCATCGATCAGCAGCCAGCCGTCGCCATCACCCTCGACCCCTTTCAGCCAACGCAAGCTCCCCTGAGCTTTATCAGCGCTGCCTTCATTTGTAGCCCCGTAACTGACGATGCACACGGTATCGATGAGGCGGATCTCCAGCTCCCGGGCTACCAGCGCGGCGGGCACGAGTCCACCCCGCGTGATCGCGATGATGCCCTTCCAATCACCAAGGTCATGGAGGAGCGTGCACAGATAGCGCGCGTCCCGATGCAGCTCAGGCCAGGAGATGACGATTTCGTCCTTGTAGGGGTTACTAGGCATGAATTCACCGTGACCCTGGAAGAGTGGGTCCGATGATCTTACCCGTGCCGACCGTTTTCCTTGAACACTAATTCCCGCGCACACTTCGAACGGCGGCGGCGATAGCGGCGAAAACCCCAGGGATTTGTGCCTCCGTCAGGCAGGAGAAGGCCACCCGGAGATTGGCTTGCCCGAGGGCGATGGTGCCCACGCCATGCTCCTCCAGCAATTTCATTCGGACGCTATCGGCAGCCGCCTCCTTGAGGCGCAGGCACATGAAGTAGCCGCTGTTGTAGGGATACACTTCCCAGCAATCCGCATACTCCGAGCGACGGCATTCCACGCCTGTGAGTTCAGCCCGCTGGCGGAGGATCTCCACTTTCTCAGCCTGCTGCTTGCGGAACGCGGGATCCTGCAGGGCCTTCAAGACAATCGTCTGGCCGGGGTGGGTGACGCTGGAGACCACGGCACGGATGAGGCCCGCGGTCTTGTCCTCCAGGGCTTGGTAGACGCCCGCGGTGCCGTTCTTGACGCCGAAGGTGACGAACCCGACGCGCATGCCCCAGACGAATTCTTCCTTGGTCGCACCGTCCACTTTGATCGCCAGCAGGTTCGGATGGGCCTGGGCCAGGCGTCCGAAAAAGGATTCCTGCTCGCAAGCCTCGTCGTAGAACATGCCGTAATAAGCGTCATCACAGACCACCACCAGCTTGCTCCCGGCTTCGGCGGCCACCGTGAGGGCACGTACGATGCCAGCGGCTTCAGCCCTGGTGGGGGTGTAGCCCGAAGGATTGTTGGGAAAATTGAGGGAGACCACCAGCTTCTTGCCGATACGCTGCATCAAGGCCTGGGAGAAGGCCTCCAGGTTGAAGCCCGTAAGCCCCTGATTGAAGAAAGGATAATAACTGATGTGCGCGCCGAGGCGCGTCTCCCAGGACAGATTGTAGTTCTCCCACAAGAGATCGCTTGAGAGGGCTTCATCGCCGGGGTCCAGGAACAGTTCGCCGACGATGGACAGGCCATGGGTAAGGGCATTGGTGACCACGGGATTGGAGACCCGTTGCTGGCCCATGGAAGGGGTCTCGTCGCGCTGTTTCTTGGCCCAGGCCTGGCGCAGGCCGGGCATCCCGTAACTCGGCGCGTAGTCGTACAGCTCCGATGAGCTGAGGCCACTGAAATACTTGTGCACGCATTCCAGATACATGGGCGCCCCGTTCTCCGTGGCGATTCCGATGGTGGCATTGGCGATCTTGGCCTTCTGCTTGGCCTCCGCGCCCTGGGCTAGGATCCCCTTGGTGGGGAAGAAGAACCGCTTACCGCGTTCACTCAGGAGGTCGAACACCACCGGGCAATCCTTCCGGATGGCTTCGTTGGCGATTTCCGCCAGGGGATTCAATGCGACGGCTTGCGTGGCGCTCATAGGCCTGCTCCTTGAACCTGAACTTTCATATTATCGGGATCAAGGGTCCTGCCGGGCTATCCGGGCATTGGCTGTTTAAATATATCTCCGCAAGGAACTGCTCGGGGAGTCGCCTACCCATGGCACCCCAAGGGTTCAGTTGATGATCTTCACCTGCCGGGGGGCTTCGGGAGGGCGGCGATTCTCGCGCCCGATGAGGATCCATTCCAGGAGTGTCGCCACAACGCTGGAGACCAGGGCACCGAAGAACCCTGCCCAGAAGCCGTCCACGGAGAAGCCGAGGCCAAGTTTCGTGGCGAGCGTCCCCGCCAGCCAGAAAACCAGGCCGTTGATGAAGAGACTTAGGCAGCCGAAAGAACAGACCAAGGGCACCATGGCCAGATATTTCAGCAGCACGCCCAGGGTGGCATTCAAGGCGCCCAGGAGGATGGCCACACCCAGCAGTTCCAGGAAAGGACCGCTATGAATACCCGGAACAAGCAGCGAAGCCACCAGCAAGCCCGTGGCTGAAAACAGAAAACGGAGCAAGGTTCGCAAGGTCGTCCTTCTGACAAGTCAGTCACTTCAATATACAGCCCTGTCCATTCCTTTCGATTTTGCCCCGCGATTTTTCAGTCTTTTCAAACTTTCTCTTGGCCCTGGGTGAGGGTGCTCCCCGCCGGAATGTCATGGGTCAGCCAAACATTGCCGCCAATCACCGACCCTTTGCCAAGGGTCACTCGACCGAGAATGGTGGCATTGGAATAGATGATGACATCGTCCTCCACCACCGGATGACGATCGATGCCCTTGATGGGCTTGCCCTGCTCATCCAAAGGGAAGCTCTTGGCGCCAAGGGTCACACCTTGGTAAATTCGTACGTTGTTGCCGATGATGCAGGTTTCTCCGATGACCACGCCGGTCCCGTGATCGATGAAAAACTTCTCGCCGATCCGGGCGCCGGGATGGATGTCGATTCCGGTGAGGCTGTGCGCGTGTTCCGTGATGATGCGCGGAATCAGCGGTACGCCCAGTTTCACCAGCTCGTGGGCGATGCGCTGACTGGTGATCGCCAGCAGGCCTGGATAGCAGAAGATGGCCTCATCCGGATTCGTCAAGGCCGGATCCCCCTCGTAGGCGGCCCGGACGTCCGTGGCTAGGATCCGGCGCACCTCGGGCAGACGCAAGATGAAGGCTCGGGCCAGGTCGAAGGCGCGATCATCGCACTTATCGCAGCCCAGCAACCCCGGTTCCGGCCAAGGCACACACAGGCCGCGCTTGATCTGCTCCCGAAGCCCATGCAGGACCTTATCCAGGGTGGCGCCAATGTGGTATCTCAGCGTCTCCTGGGTCAATTCAGCAGGTCCGAAAAAACCAGGGAAAAGCACCGATCGAAGATCCTCGACCAGCTCATAGATCATCGTGCGAGATGGAAACTCGCGGCGCACATAGGGAGGCTGGGGGTTGGCCACAAGCGTCGCGCTGGCCGAACAGAGCGCGTCCACCACAGGCCCAAGGCTGGGCGTGGAAAAATCGGAGGGCGGGAGGGCGGTTGGGTCGCTCATGACCTATGCTAACTGAAAATAGAGGGTCTCATTCAGGTAAAACCCGTTCACAACTTTAGGCTCTCCAGGAAAATGCATTAAATAATCTCACGACCTTCAGACCCTCGGGGCCGCGGGTGGTGCGTTCAGCGCTTGAAATAGCCCTTTTCCGTCCAGCCGCTCTTCACGTACGCCAGAATCGCAGCAGCCATCTCCCGCAAGGAATACCGTTCATTGTTGAAGACGGCATTGTAGTGTTTCAATTCTGCACTGTTTTCGCCGAGGCACTTATCAATGAACTTCTCTCGGAGTCTCGTGTTGATCTTGACCATCTCTTCGGCTTCCCCCTTGGCCATGGCCAGGCCCTTCATGGTGCGCGCCACGCGCCAATCAAAACCAGCTTCCATGCGGAAGTGAAAGCAGTTGCTCAGCTCCTTGCAGAGGATGGCACTGCCCCGGCCGACGATGATCGCATTGCCCATGACCGCGATCGGCACGATGGCCTTGGCCACCTTCTCGAAGGCCACATCGTGGGTGACATGGGTGGAGGGGTAGAGGCCCAGGGATTCCAAGGCATGGGTCATATCACCGAGGTTTTTGAGCAGTCGCAGGGAGATGTCCTCATCCTGAGCCACCTTCTCCACCAGGGACTTATCGTAGATGTGCCACGACTCACTGGTAGCCGCTTCGAACAGTGCCTTCAAGCGTTCTGCCAGGGGAAAGCCCTCGCACCCGAACTGGCGGGAAAGCGTGATCGTGGGCCTTATCCTGGGTTCGGTCGGATGCGACAGCCGGTACTGGATCTGCTCCCAGGCCGCGAGCTGATGGTCGGTGGACGGGGTCAGGTAAGAGAAAGGCTTGGGCATGGCAAACTCCGGTGCGTACCTCGGAACCAAGGTCCGTCTTCGGGAATTGATGTTGGGGTCTACTTTCCCACCACCGTTGCAGATTCGATCAGCACCGGCTGCAGGGGGCGATCCCCGGGATCGGTCTTCACGTCTCTGATTTTATCTACGGTAGCCATGCCTTCGATCACATGGCCGAAGGCACAATACCCCCAACCGTCCTGGCTGGGGAAATCGAGGGCCGCATTGTCCACGGTGTTCACGAAGAACTGTGAGGTAGCACTGTGGGGTTCCGGGGTGCGGGCCATGGCGATGGCACCACGGGTATTCCGGACGCCCTTTTCCAAGGCCTGTTGGGCCTCATTGGGGATCGGACCCTGGGTGGGTTTCTCTTGGCCCTCGGCCGTCATCCCACCTCCCTGGATCATGAATTTGGCGATCACGCGATGGAAGATGGTGCCTTTGTAGTGGCCGGAACGGACATAGGCGAGGAAATTGGCCACGGTCTTGGGCGCGGCTGCCGGTTCCAGTTCCAGGGTAAAACTGCCCAGGTTGGTGGTGAACTTCACCTTGGGCTTGGGGGCGGCGGAAAAGGCGGCCAGGGCGACGAAGGCTAGTGCGAAAGCGCGAAAACGCATGGGGCAGCTCCTGTAATGCTGCCTCCATTGTGCCTCAGAAGGGCCCGTTCCGTGCTTTCATGGCCACGCAGACTTTCTTGATCCGGCTCAATAGGTCCAGGTCAACCCGCAACCCGCTTCCTTGGCCAGTTTCTCACCCAGATCGGGATCGTAGCGCAGCCCCAGCTCGGCTCCGGCCTTGACCTTGGCGATGACCCCATCCTTGCTTCGGTATTCGAAATAGAGCGGCAGATTGCCGTGGTGGAGCCGCAACAGGGGCAGCAACCGGCCCGGGTACTCCCCAGGAGGCAGCTTGACCAGAGCCCCGGTGAAGCCCTTGCCTTGAAAGTCTTCGAGGTTCTCGAGACTCGCGACAAAGAGCTTGAGCACCGTCTGTTCTTCTTCCTCTTCCCCTTCTGCCCCGCTGTTTCCGTTCGACGCGATGGTCTCAATCTTCAGCTCTCCCGTGACTCGCAACAGGGCATCGGGCAGCAGCAGATTCCGGTAGATCTCGAAGACCGGCGTCCGCTTCTTCGTGATGGGGTTGAAGCGGTTGGAGTACACCAGGGCCTCGATCTTGTCACTGAGGTCCTCCAATTGCAGGATCGCCCAGGGTTCCCCCTTGGCATTGGTCTTGAATGCGACGTTCGAGACCATGACGCCCAAGGTGACTTCATCCCGGTCCTTGGCACGACCGCTGGCCACGGCCTCCTTGAGGGCCGTGATGGACCCCATCGTGTGGACCTTCACCGCGTCGATGTACTCCTCCAAGGGGTGTCCGGACACATACAGTCCCAGGGATTCCCGCTCGCACTTCAGCCGCTCCTTCCGGCTCATGGGCTCCACGCCTTCCGGAAGGTTCCAGTTGTCGGCCAGGCTGGCCATCTCTGCCTCGTCGAAGAGGCTCACCAGCCCGAGATCCGGGTTGCCGCCCTTGGAGGCATTCTCCAGGGCCGAGGGCAGCCCCTCCAGGAGTGCGGCGCGGTTGGCTTCCAGGCTGTCGAAGGCACCGGCCTTGACGAGACACTCCCAGACCTTGCGATTGGCCTTCTGGAGATCCGTGCTCTTGAGGGCGTGGAAGAAATCCTTGAAACCCTCTTCCTTTCGCCGCGCCTCCAAGATGGCGTCCAGGGCCGCCTCTCCCAGGCCTTTGATGGCAGCCAATCCGAACCGGATCTGATGGGCTCCAGTGATGGTGAAATCCAGTTGCGATTCGTTGATATCCGGTCCCAGCACCTGGATGCCGATCTCCCGACTGTTCTGGATGTACTTCACCACGTCGTCCGTGCGCTGGCTCTTGGTGGAGAGCAGGCCCGCCATGAATTCCGTGCGGTGGTTCGCCTTCAGGTAGGCGGTCTCGTAGGCCACCATGGCATAGGCAGCGGAGTGGGACTTGTTGAAACCGTAGCCCGCAAAGTACTCGATCAGGTCGAACAGCTCGGCAACCTTGGGCTTGTCGTAGCCCCGTGACGCCCCCTGTGCAATGAACTTGTCCTTCTCCTTGGCCATCTTGGCCTTGTCCTTCTTGCCCATGGCGCGACGCAGCATGTCCGCTTCGCCCAGGGAGTATCCGGCAATGAGCGAGGCGATCTGCATGACCTGCTCTTGGTAGAGGATCACGCCATAGGTGGGTGCCAGGATGGCTTCCAGGTCCGCGAACAGGTAGACCACGGGTTCCCGGCCGTGCCGGCGGTTCACATAGGTATCACCCATGCCGGCCCCCAGCGGGCCTGGGCGGAACAGGGCGTTCAGGGCGATGAGATCATCGAAGCGATCCGGTTGCAGCTTCCGCAGCAGGGACTTCATCCCGCCGGATTCGAACTGGAATACGCCATCGGTGTCGCCCGCCGAGAACATCTCATAGGTCTTCCGGTCGTCGAAAGCCCGGATGGTGAGCATATCCACCGGCGCGCCCTGGGTCCGCTGGATGTATACCTGAGTCTTGGCGATCTGCGTCAAGGTCTCCAAGCCCAGGAAGTCCATCTTCAGAAGGCCAGCTCGCTCCGCCTCCACCATGGTGTACTGCACCATCACCTTGTCGTCCTTGTCCTTGGACAGGGGCGCGAACTTGGTGAGTTCGTCGGGGGCGATGATCACTCCGGCAGCATGGACACCGGTGTTGCGGGCCAGTCCTTCGAGCCTCGCCGCGATGTTCAGGACCTCCTTCACATCGGGATCGGTCTCGAAGCGTTCCCGCAGTTTGTCGGACTGTTCCAGGGCCTGGGCCACGGACATGGGCTGTCCGGGCACCGTCGGGACCAACTTCGTCAGCTCGTTGGCCCAGTTGAAGTCCTTTTCGAAGACCCTCGCCACATCCTTGATGACCGCCTTGGTCTTGAGCTGGTTGATGGTGATGATGTTGCTGACACGGTCCTTGCCGTACTTGTCGGTGACGTAATCGATGACCTTCTGGCGCCCATCCCGGCAGAAATCGATATCCACATCGGGCATGGAGACCCGCTCGGGGTTGAGGAACCGCTCGAACAGCAGGTCGTACTGCATCGGGTCGATGTCCGTGATCTGCATGGCCCAGGCGACGATGGAGCCCGCCGCGGAACCGCGACCGGGCCCCACCGGAACGCCCATCTCCCGGGCCTTGGCGATGAAGTCCCAGACCATCAGAAAGTAGCCGGGATACCCCATGTGGAGGATCGTCTCCAGCTCAAACTCCAGTCGGGCCCGGTATTTCTCCTCGCTGTGCTTGAGGCGCCCCTGTTGCCAGAGCGGACGGCATTCCTGCACGCGTTTCTCGAACCACTCTCGGGCCACGTGGACGAAATAGCTGTCCAAGGTGTGCTCTGGAGGCACCGGGAACTGAGGCGTCGCGGGCTTCCGGGTGATGGGGAACAGCTGGATTTTCGCAGCGATCTCCAAGCTCCGCTCGACCACCTCGGGGTGGTCCGCGAACACCCGGGCCATCTGCTCCGGAGTCTTCACGAAGAACTGGTCCGTGGAGAACCGCATGCGTCGCTGCTGGTTCTTGAGGGTCTTGGTGCCGATGCAGAGCAGGGTGTCGTGGAGATCCGAGTCCTCGTGGTTGAGGTAGTGGGCATCATTGGTGGCCACCAAGGGGATGCCCGTGCGTTTCGAGAGCTCGAACTGGCTGGGGATGATGAGGCGCTCCGCCTCGAAGCCTTGGTCCTGGATCTCCAGGTAGAAGTCCTCGCCAAAGATATCCCGGTAGTCCCGGGCGATCCGTTCCGCTGCGTCGATGTTCCCGGAAAGGAGCCGGGCCTGCACCTCGCCCCCAAGGCACGCGGTGAGGGCGATGAGGCCCTCGCTGTGCGCTCGGAGGAGCTGCTTGTCCACCCGAGGTTTGTAATAGAAACCCTCCGTGAACCCCGCTGAAACAAGCTTGGCGAGATTCGCGAAGCCTGTGGCATTCTTCGCCAGCAGGACCAGATGGTAGCCCGCATCCTTCTGGCCGGAAGGGTCCAAGCAGTCGTCCATCCCCTCCGCATTGAGGGCTGCGTTATCGAGCTTGCGGTCGAACCTGGACCGTGGCGCCACGTAGACCTCGCACCCCAATATGGGTTTCACAGCCAGCATCCCATTCGCATCCCGGGTCTTCTCGCAGGCGTCAAAGAGCTTCATCATCCCGAACATGTTGCCGTGGTCGGTCACCGCCACGGCAGGCATGCCGGAGGCTTTACACTTCTTGACCAGTTCCGGAATCCGGGTCATGCCATCGAGAAGGGAATACTCAGTGTGGAGATGAAGATGGGCGAAGTTCATGGCAGCATTGTCCCAAGACTCGCCCCGTCTGTGGGAAAACCCTTCCCTGCTGTATTTCCGGACGGATACCTGGCAACCATCCGCCTTCTTGGCAGCGGAGGTAATATAATTAATAATACATATATATAACCTTTTTAGCAGATAAATCTAATCCTGCGCCCGCAGTATATCGAAGACATCATTGAGCCGTTTCTTGAGCCCTGCGCTCTCGATCCTCCGGGGAGTACCCCATGACGAGCGAACCCTCGAACCAACGTGAATTCACCCGCGTGCCTGTTCACTGCCATGCCGAGGTCAGGGCGGCGGGGAGACCGATCCCATGTACCGCCGTCAGTACGTTAAGCATGAACGGCATGTTCGTGCAGACCCACGAACAGTTGCCGGTCGGAACCGAATGCGAGATCAACATCTCCCTGGTGGAGCACGAGATCGAGATCGAATTGCTCGCCAACGTCGTGCAGGTCTATTCCGACGGAATCGCCTTCCAATTCACCAAGATCCTGGGTCCGGAGAGCTACGGACACCTGCGCAATCTGGTGCTCTATAACGCCTCGGACACGGATCAGGTGGAGGATGAATTCGAATCTCACGCCGGCATCAAGCGGAAGGAGTTGGAGCAGCCCTGAAGCCTGAAGGGAATAGTGCAGAACAGCCAACCACAGGATTCCCCTGTGAAGGGACCGGTCAGAATCGATAGCGGAATTCAGCCCCGATTTCTCGTGTCCAGTTCTTCGGTTCGTAGGCAACGAATCCGAATCCGATATCAGAAAGATCGGATTTTTGGATACTCCAGTAATGCAGCCAAGGCCCGAAGGCGATCCGTCCCTTTTCGAAGAAGAGAGAAGCTCGGTAGCCGTAGCCCTTTTCCTGCCCGTTGGAAGCGTCAGAAAAACTCAGCCCGGTGTCGGATAGCCTGGATTCCTGTCTGCCGCCCAGGAATACGTCGAATTCGCCCGTCGGCGCGAGGATCCAGCCCGATCCCACATCGAAGCGCATATTCAGCCCGAAGGGAAGGTAGGTGTAATGAGACGTGCGTCGGTACCCCAAGGCGCCGGTGGAGGTTCTGCCTCGTAAATCATTGTAGAGGTAGCGGAAACCCAGACCCACATACGGGGTCAGGGAGGAGTTGACCTTGGGGAAGAAGTCCTTCCCGAAAACCATGCGCCCTTCGATGTTCTCGTCCGGTACCCCAGTCCTGGTTCCGGAGCCTTCGTACTTCAAGCGGCCATCCGCGTAACGAACATCGAATCGGATAAAAGGGAGCTCGCGGCTTTCATTTTTGGTAAAAGAGGCAGTAATCCCCAGCTTCGAGCCGGATAG
>JANYIU010000171.1 GCA_025361955.1 Holophagaceae bacterium | reverse complement strand
TGACATCGAACACTTCCCGGGCTTCCGTGGGAATCAACCAGGGCTCACGATGAATGGCCTCCGGAGTGAACAGGGCCATTCCCTTCTCACTACGGGTCACCAATAGACCGGCCAAGCCGAGCGCCCCGACCAGCTGTCGGCCTGCCTGGGTGACCTCCTTATCCGCCCTGGCCGGCTGGCCGGAAAGCTCGGCCAGCTCTTTGGTATTGGGCGTCATCAAGGTCGCGCCGTGATAAAACTCGCGATGGCTCGGTTTGGGATCCACGATCCAGGGAATGCCTCGCGTCAGGCAGAGCTCACGTACCGCCTCCATCACGGAGGGACCCACCACCCCCTTGGCGTAATCGGAAACAATCAAGACTCCCGCATCCTGCAAGGCCTTCTCCAGGCTGGAGCATAGACCCGCCACGGCCTCTGCGTCCAACTCCCCGGGTTCCTCCCGGTCGATGCGTAGCATCTGCTGCTGCTGTCCGATGACGCGAGTCTTGATGATGGTGGGGCGATGGGAATCCAGCACCACCCGTTCGCTATGGATGTTCAGCCCCGCCATGAGGCGCAGCAGGCGTTCCCCGGCAAGATCGTTCTGCAGCGTTCCCACCACCATGGGCTCGGCTCCCACCGCCCTGAGATTCGCCGCCACATTGGCCGCGCCGCCGAGGACCGCCCGCTCCCGGGTCACCCGGACAACGGGCACAGGTGCCTCGGGGGAGATCCGGTTCACTTCACCGAAGAGGTACTCGTCCAGCATCAGATCGCCGAGTACTACCACCTTGAGGCCGCGAATCCTGGAGAGAAGGGCTTCAGCCTGGGTCCGATCCAGTCTCATGGATCTTTCCTTTCAGGTGTGGGGGTGGCGGCTTCCGGGAGCAGCACTGGGATCCCGTCCTGGACGGGGTAGAGCAGCCCGCAAGACCTGCATCTCAGGCCTGCCGGAAGTTCCTCCAGGTCGCCGTGACAGGGCGAGCCCTGGTGATCCGCTGGGCAGCAAAGAATGGCGAGAAGTCTGGGATCAAGGGCCATCGGCAGCATCCATCAAAGCAGGAACTACGAATCTAAAACCGAAAAACAGCAATTGAAACCGCAAATGACGCGAATAAGCACTGCGCGCTTTCACGAATGAAAGCTTGGCATGGGGCGATCTTGACCCGTTTTCATTAGCGTTCATTGGCGAAATTCGCGGTTTCTTCATTTCAAACGCAACTCCGGGCTCAACAGAGAGTATATTTCGGCCCGCCACCACCTTCTGGAGGCGTCCAGACGACATTCAGTTCGGGGCACTTGATATCGCAGGTCTTGCAGTGGACACAGTTGGAGAAGGCGATTGCCACCTTATTGACTTGGCCCTGCCCATCCGGATGCATCTCGTAGACCTGGGCCGGGCAGAAGATCGTGCAGGGGGATCCCTTCGTCTCCCAGCAGGTCACGCACACCGCATCGTTTTTCACGATTTTCAGGTGCGCTGGCTGGTGTTCGTCGTGCATGACCCCCGCTTGATACACATCGTCCAGTTTCTGGATGAACCTCACACCCTCGAACTTCACGCCCGCTTCTAGATCTTTCTGCTTGAGACCCGCTTTCCCGAAGTAGCGTTCGACGGTCTGGGTACAGTCAGCATCCTCCCTGCCTTTCAGGGGATCCCCCGGCACCCACCCGCCGGTGAGCAGCGCTATGCCCAGGTTGAGGCCAGCCCAGGGGGACAGGCCGTGGGCGACAATGCCATGGAAGTTGCGGGTTTCTCGTAGTTCCGGTCCTGCCCAAGAGTCCAAGTAGGAGCGCGGATAGCGCAGCAGGGAGTTCTCACTGAAATCGTCCTCGAGGAGGGCCTGGAGAATGGTTTCGGCAGCGCAGAGACCGCCCTTCATGCCCATGTGGATGCCCTTGAGGCGAGCCGCGTTCACCATCTGGGCCGCATCCCCCACTAGCATCCCACCAGCGAAAGCGAGGCGCGGCATGGAATGCCAACCGCCAATGGCCAGGGCCTTCCCGCCGTACTGGAGCAGCTTGCCACCTTTGAGCAGGTCGGCGATGCGCTCGTGCCCCTTGAATTTCTGGAGCATCAGGTGGGCATCCGCAAAAGGATCTCCCGTATCCAAACTGATCACGTAGCCCACCGCGACCCGGTTGCCCGCTAGCTTGTAGACGAAGGATCCTCCAGACTCGCCGGCTGCCACGGGCCACCCCGTGGAGTGCAGCACGAAACCCTCGGGAACCTGACCCTCTGGGACCTCCCAGATCTCCTTGACGCCCATTTCGTAGGCTTGGGGATTCACCGCATCCTTCTGGAGGTCAAGCACTTCTTCTAGCTCTTTAGCCAGGTTCCCGCGCGGACCTTCCCCGAAGACCGTGACCTTGGCCTTCAGACGATTTCCCGGTTCGAAGTTGGATCGCTTGGAACCATCGGCATTGACCCCCTTGTCTGCGGTCTGGACACCCACAACTCTCTGGGTGCCGGCAGGTCCTTCCTCCCAGAGCACCTGGATGCCCGCAAACCCGGGCAAAAGCATGACCTCCACTCCAGGAATCTCACGTTTCTCGATTTCGACGGCCATCCATCGGACCATCTTGGATAGCGAGACGATGTGGTTTCCGTGGTTCCGGAAATAGGGCGGGGCGAAGGGGAACTTGAACCCACCTCGATCGCCCGTGAAGAGCCAGACCTCCTCCTTCCGCACCTCCCCTTCGGAAGGGAAACCGCGCTCCAGAAAATCGGGACACAATTCTTTCAGCGCCTTGGGATCCAGAACAGCACCCGAGAAGGCATGGTCCCCGATCTCGTCACTCTTCTCGATCAGGCCCAGGGTCAGCCCTTCGAGTTTCCTGCCACCGATCGTCTTGTTCTGCGCTTCCAGAAGATCCAGCAGGCGCCAAAGGGCGGCCAGATTGCTGGGCCCGCCCCCCACGAACAGAACGTCGAACTCGAGTTCTTCGCGATCGACATCCGGACGGGCGGACTGGGTTGAGAAATCGGGCATGGGCTTCTCCAGGAACCATCGAAGCGTCAAGTGTAGCGCGGGAGCAGGCCCATGGCGGCGGGCATCCCTGCCGTTTCCCAGGCCAACCCCGCCAGGAATGGGTCATCCTGGAAGTGAGGTGAATGCGATGACCTCCACAAAATCCGATCTTCATTTCCAAGCCGCAGTGGAGCGGCCACTTTCGGTGGTGTTCCGGAACCCCAGCGGAGGCTGGGAAGGCCATGACTACCGAGTAGAGGTCGTCACCGAACGGCAAGGGCTCGATGCTGTCGATGTCGTCATGGACTTCCGGGCACTGGAAGCGGCCTTGGACCAGTGGCTCGCTCCCCTGAACGGGAAATTGCTTTCGGAGGCGGGTCTCGACGGACCCGTGGACTTGGCCCAGCGCCTCCTCCAGGAACTTGCGCCCATGGTGCCTGCCCCGGCACGGCTCGTGGAAGTGGCGCTCAGCGACGGGCGTGGCTACCGCATTTCGGTTAAACCGCCGCAATGAAACTTTGGATCCCCGCGACTGCCGTGGCCCTTGCCGTCCTTCCGCTGGCCTTCGTGCATCCGCTGAAGGTGAATGGCCGCAGCATGGAACCCACTCTGAGGCCTGGAACCGTATGCCTCGCTGTGCGTGCCTGGTGCGCAGGGCCGCCCAGTCGGGGGGAGGTATGGCTGATCGATGCGCCGGACGGTCCCGCCATCAAGCGGGTGGTGGGTCTGCCGGGAGAGCGCCTGGAACAGCGGGAGGGTGAGATGCTTCTCAACGGGCAACGCCTGTCGGAGCCCTTTCTTCAGCAGTTCGATCAAGGGAATGCCGGTCCCTGGGAGACGGGCCTTGGCTTCCTGGTGTTGGGCGACAATCGCCGAGAGAGTCATGACAGCCGGGTCTGGGGTCCCCTCCCACGAACTGCTTTCCGCAGCAAGGTGCTAGTGGGATCTTAATGCCTCCTCGCCTCCGCTCTGGTATTTCACGAAGTCGAACTGGACCGTCGCGCATGTCAACAGAGAAAATCATGAAATCGGAAGTCGATTATTTCCACCTGAGCTCATTACCTTCCAAAAGGCTCGCAATGAGCGCTCCCCAAGGTTTCCCGCTCCCGGTTACACTGCATCCCACGGGGAACACATGTTTGGTGAGATGAAGGTCATTTCGGGCTCGAGTCATCCCGAACTAGCGGCGGGCATCGCGAATCACATGGGATTGTCCCTGGGCAAGGTACGGTCCACGCGGTTCTCCAACGAAAACATCAAGGTGAAGATCGACGAGAACGTGCGCGAAGCGGATGTCTTCGTGATTCAGACCAGCTGCCCTCCGGTGAGCGACAACCTCCTGGAATTGTTGATTCTCATCGACGCGCTGAAATACGCCTCCGCTGGCCGGATCACGGCCGTGCTGCCCTACTATCCCTACGCCCGCAGCGACGAGAAGGACGAGGCCCGCATTTCCATCACTGCGCGCCTGGTGGCTGATCTCCTCCAGACCGCCGGAGCGGATCGGGTGCTCACCATGACGCTTCACGCCCCGCAAATCCTGGGATTCTTCCGGACCCCCGCGGATCAGCTCTTCGCCACACCGATCCTCACGAACTACTTCCGGACTTCCGATCTTTCCAAGTCCGTCGTGGTATCCACGGACGCGGGTGCCGCCAAGGTGGCGGGCAACTTCGCCAAGCGCCTGGGCCTGCCCATGGCCATCATCGACAAACGGCGCTTCGACGACACCGAGAAGGCTCAGAGCGTGGCTCTCATCGGCGAAGTGCAGGACAAGGACTGCATCATCTTCGACGACGAGATCGCCACCGGCGGCTCGATCCGTGAAGCTGCCCGCATCCTGAAGAATTTCGGGGCCGGCAAGGTGCGGGTGGGCGTCACCCATCCGGTGTTCTCGGGCAAGTGCATCGAGACCCTGCAGACGGCCGAGCTCGACGAGCTGGTGGTGACCGACACCCTCCCCATTGGTCCCGACAAGCGGGCCGGCCTGCCCAATCTGAAGGTCCTGTCCACTGCCGCCATGTTCGGAGATGCCATTCTCAGGATCCATGGTGGCCGCAGCATCAGCGAAATGATGGAATGAACTCAAAAGCGCTGGCTCATTGCTATCAAGAGATCCCCTCTCCGGCGGATCTAAATTTGGAGATCCCGCCGGATTGCGGTGCGGAAGAACTCTTCACGAAGCCCTTCCTCATCCTCCATGCCGTCTCGGATCTCTATACCGCGCGCACGGCCCTGGGTCTGGCCCTCGACCTGGGCTGGGAAGAACTCCTCCGGCGCGGAGCTTCCGTGGACGAATTGCTGGAAGGCTTCCAGCCCCCCTCCAGAATCCCTGCGGTTTGGATCCTCCAGTTTCTTGTCGCGAAAGGGCTGCTGTTCCAGGAAGGACCTCGGTACCGGCTGGAGGGCACGCCTGACCTGGATCTCCAGGAATTGCGGGAGATCGCCGAACGTGAAGCTCCAGGTCACCTGCAGAATTTAGATCTCCTGGATGCCGTGAGAAGCCATGTGCAACCCTACTTCACGGAGGGCAAGAGCGGCGAAGCCTGCCTCTTTGACCTCGCCGTGTTCCCCCTCTGGCTCGACTACTTCCGTAACGAGAATATCCTCTACCGTTCGAATAATTTGTTTGCGCTGGCAGTGCTGCGAAGCTCCCTGAAACCGGGCTGTCGCATCCTGGAACTGGGTGGCGGAGCTGGATCCTTCGCCCAGCTCCTGAGCCGCATGGGTGCCAATACGGGCGAGTTGGGGCAGATCTCGGACTATCGCTTCACCGATATCGCTCCGACGTTCCTGCGTCGTGCCCAGCGCGGCCTGAAGACTCTGGCTCCCGGCATTCCCTTCAGCTTCAGCAGTCTTGATATCAATCGTCCGCTCGACGACCAAGGGCTGGCAGGAGCAACGTTTGATGCCATTGTGGGCATCAATGTGCTGCACGTGGCCAAGCGTCTACCCGAGACCTTGCAGGACCTGAAGCAACATCTGGTCCCCGCTGGGCAGCTGATCCTGGGTGAGTGCCTCAAGCCAGATCTCGCCCGGCCCATCTACCTGGAATTCTTCTTCCAGTTCATGGCCAGCTTCACCGAGGTGGAAACCGATCCGATTCTGCGCCCCACCCATGGCTTCCTGACGCCTGAAGCCTGGATCCGGATCCTGGAATCAGCGGGTTTCAAAGACGTCCACGACATCCCCCGCGTGCGGCATCTGATGGATCGCTTCCCGGCCTTCTATGTGGGAGCCTTCTCGGCGACCCGGTAGTTCTGGGCTCACTACCATTGCTGCGTTGATCCACTTATTTTCAGCGGGGTTCACGCGTCAGAGTAAGTTCCAGGTCTGGCGCAGGTTCCCACTGGTTAGCTGAGCGTCCGCTGTGCCCGCTTTGACCCGATTGCGGAGCGCATCAGGCAGAAACTGGGCGGATTCCAGCGCCTGAATGCGTTGCGGAGTCGAAAGCCCACCCCAGGCGCCCAGCAAGGCTTCCACCCAGGTGCCATCGCCTAGCCGCGCTCGCGGGGACCAGCGCCAGGGAGATCCCAGACCGGTTTCCTGGAGCTTGGCAAGGATGGCCTCCGTGGCTCCGGTGCGCTGGGCGATGCGGCTGAGGGATTCCGCCGCCTCCGCCCTGGCGAAGGGATCCTGCAGAAGCAGAACGATGGGCGGCAGTGCGATCTCGGTACCGACCAGCCCCAGGGCCTGAACCAGGGCGAACCTGGCCCCATCCGGCGCTACCGCCAGCTGCTCGAGGACGAAGGCTTGGTCGCTAGGTTTGACGGAGGCCAATAACCGCTCCGCGGCGGCTCGGCGCGAACCCACTCCCCCTGTGCAAAGGGCATCAAGATAGGGCCCCAGCCGGACTTCAGGCCCCTCGTCCTCGGGTCGCCTGGCTCGGCTCAGCGTGGGCTGGTCCCTATCCTCAGGGCGGAACCCCGGCAAAGGCTCTTCGCCCCAGCCGGCGGCGGCGGCCGTCTCCAGCCACTGGGAGAGTTCGGCGCTGAGTGCGGCCATGGAAGGAATCCGGCGCACGGGATCAGCGGCAAGGGCCCGCATGAAGACCGCCGCGAGCCCGAGCGGAAAGCCGGGGCGAACGGAAGCGGGCGGGAGCAATACTTGGCTGTACGGTTGCCCTGTGGTGAATTCGAAGAGGATCGCGCCGAGGGCGTACACGTCGCAGCGAGCGTCCACGCGTCGTGGGTCGCCGTGCTGTTCGGGCGCCAT
>JANYIU010000158.1 GCA_025361955.1 Holophagaceae bacterium | reverse complement strand
CGAGATCGGCAAACCCTTGCCTCCCATCTGGGTGGAGGCCCAGTACGATCTGATGGTGGAGCTGATTCCCACCTGGAAGGGTGAGCGGGAGGGCTTTTATTTCAAACCCTTCGTGGACGGGTTGAGCCAGCAGATCCTGGTGGGCGGCCAGCGGATGCCCAGCGCCTGGCTCACCCTCTGGGGTGTGTCGGAAGAGGATGTCTTGGAGCGGGCCTTGGACCAGCTTCGCGAAAAGTCCAAGGGGCGACCCTTCCAGCGTCTTGCTTCGGGCATCTATCAGAGCACTTACAACGATGGCCTGGATGCCTCCCGCCTGTTTCTGTCTGAACTGTGGTGGGATCTCTTTCCGGGGCAGAACACCTTCGTGGCCGTGCCCACGCCTCATCAGCTGCTGGTCGCGCCCCAGGTGCTGCTGCCCAAGCTGGTGGAAGCCGTGGAGAGTGCCCTGGCGAACCAAACCGAACGGCTCTTCGCCACCATTTTCCAGGTGTTGGGCAAGGACATCCTGCCTGCCAATCTCCAGGACCCCCATCCCATCGCCCAGCCCCAGCGCGAGCTCAGGCAATCCGATCTGCTCCATGCCTATCGTGCCCAGGAAGCGGAATTGGATCCGACCCAAGGCGCCATCGGTCCCGTGGGCATGTTGCGGACCCAGCAGGGTCGCGCCATCAGCTACACGATCTGGACCGAAGGCAAGCCGGCGATGGTGCCCGAAACCGACATGATCGTGTTCGCCAATGCCAAAGGGAAACCCTTGGGCATGTACCTCCGCCAGACCATGCCCCGCATCAACGAACTGAAGGGAACCCCGGTGGCCATCTGGGGTCCGAGGCGGCTCCGTTACGAGGGCTTTCCCACCGCCGAGCAATTGACCCGCCTGGAATGCGCCGCCAACGGCGAACAGGTGCTCGAGATCCTCAGCAGCACCCAAGCCCCGCGACGCCCAGCCGCGACCCTGGCGGTTCCTCCGCCGAACTCCCTGGCTGCCAGCCCGGTGCCGCCCCATCTGCGCGGGCTGAAGCTCGGTGTGCAATCCAAGGACGAATGAACCCACACCCGCTATTCTGGTAAGGACGGAGGGCGTTTCACGCCAATCATGGATCCAATTCTCTACTCCTTTCATGCTCCCCACCACGACCTGGACCTAGTCGCGCGCTACGTCCTCCGGGAACGCCTGGCCGACCATCTGCTGCTCTGGCGCCGCTGTACTGGGGCCTGCGAGCTGATGTACCTGGCCACCTGTCAGCGGGCTATTTGGATTCTTTGGGGCGGGGATGGTGAAGCGCTGGGCTTGGCTCCCGAGGTTACCCGGTTCGAGGGCGAAGCGGCTTGGCGCCACCTCGTGGAGATTGCCGCAGGACTTGTGAGCGCCAACCTAGGGGACCGCGAGATCGTCGAGCAATTGAAGCTGGCCTTGGAGAACGCCAAGGAGGCCGGTGCTGCAGGCGTGGAGGCTCAGGCCGCCCTGGAGGATGTGCTGCGGGAAGCCCAGCGGCTGAGGGCTCGGACCGGCCTGGCAGATGGCAGCTCCAGCGTGGCCACCGCGGCCCTGCGGCATCTGGAAGACGCACTGCCCAAGGGGGCTCGGATCGCCGTGGTGGGCATGGGCCCCATGAGCCAATATTTGGCCCAACGTTTGCCAGAACGAGGCTTCCAAGTGAGTCTCTCCAATCGCACGGCCGCCAAGGCGGAGCTGATGGGCTTTCCCACGGTGCCCCTGGAGCAACTGCAGCATGATCCGGAAGGCTTTGATGCCTTGGTCACGGCCACGGCCAGTCCCAGGCCCCTGTTCACGCTGGCCGCCTGGGAACGCCTGAAACGGCCTCCCCTGCGGCTGCTCGACCTAGCTCTCCCGCATGATTCTGAACCCGCCTTGGGCCAGCTCCCCTGGGTCCACCGGGTGGATCTCGCGGGGTTCCTGGCAGAGACCGAGCAGGCCAAGGCCCGCCGCTTCGACACCGCCAAGAAGGCGGAACCTTTCATCGTCGGAGCCGTGGGACGGGTCCAGAAACGCGCCCAGGAACGGGACAAGAAATACAACACACGCACGGCCCAGGACCGCCTGACGGATGCCTGGGGCTCCCTTGAAGAGGAAGCCCTGAAGGGAGCCTTGAAGGATCTGGACGAGGTTCAACAGGAGGCCTTGCAAGCTCTCCTGAAACGCGGCCGGACGCTTTCCTTTCGGGCACTCAGTCAGACCCAACGCCCCGGCCATCCATGAAGATCGTGGTCGGCACGCGGGGCTCCGAGCTAGCCGTGCGGCAGGCGGAGCCCCTGGTGAGCCACCTGGAAGCTGCTGGGAATGTCGTCGAGTGGCGACGTTTCACGACCCATGGGGATCGCTGGCTGGCTGGCCCTCTGAACAAGGCCGTGGGAACGGGATTCTTCACCCAGGAGCTGGAGGAAGCCCTTGCTTCCGGAGCCGTGGATCTGCTCATCCATTCCTTCAAGGATGTGGCCCTGGAACGGCCCGAGGGTTTCGTGATCGCCTGCGTCCCGCTCCGGGAGGATCCTTCGGATTGGCTGCTGTTGAGACGGGATGCCCCTGACCAGCCCAGGATCGCGACCAGTTCAGAACGGCGTTTGCGATTTCTCAGACGGGCTTTTCCGGAAAGCGGCTTCACCTGGATCCGCGGCAATGTGCCCACCCGTGTCCAGCGAGTGCGGGAAGGGCTGCTCCGGGATCAGCCCTTGCATGCCACGGTGCTGGCCGCAGCGGGCCTCCGGCGCCTGGGGCTGGACCTTTCGGATCTGGAGGTGCGTCCGCTTCCATACGAGCAATTGCTCCCCGCTCCGGCCCAAGGGGCCCTCCTGGCGGAAACCCGCCGCGATCGCCCGGACATCATCGAGGCCCTCAGGGATCTGCATCACCCCCTCACCGCGCGCTGCGTCGGACTGGAGCGGGCGGTGTTGGCGGGCATCGGAGGAGGCTGTCAGCAGCCCCTGGGCGCCTTCGCGGAACCTCTCCCCGATGGTTCAATCCGGCTCAGGGCCGCCTTCGCGAGCGAAACGGATATTCGGTATGGGACTGCCTCGGGTCTGGCGGACGCGGCGCTGGTGGCACGGGTCGTGAAGGACCTGGGATGGTGAAGCGCTTGGGCCTCGCCCGCGCGACCGAAGATGTCCTGAGCCGGATCGTGGTCAAGGCTGGCTGGCAGCCCGTTGCCTTGTTCCTGACCGAAATGGTGCCGACGGGCTTGCCGAGGCCCCTGGAACACCCAGATGCAGTGATCCTGCTCAGCCCAGCCGGCGCCCGTGCGGCTGCCCTACCGGTCGGAGTGCCCATCCTGGCCCTGGGTCAAGGTACCGTCGCCGCTCTGGCGGGCTGCGCGGTGCTCGTGAGTCCGGAACCAAGGGCCGAGGGCCTCTGGGCGTTGCTCCAGGGGCGATTCCCGGCTGGGGGCCAGTTTCTGTTGATCCGGGGGGAGCGGAGCCGGGGCTACCTGGAGGAGGTTGCCGAAGGGACCCCTTGGCGACTTGTGTCCTGGATCACACACGCGGAAAAAGCCAAGGACCCCCTACCGGATTTGCCCACTCTCGACGCTGTCCTCGCCCTGAGCCCCTTGCAGGCGGAACTGCTAGGACCAAAATCGCAGGGAATCCTGCGCTTCGCCTGGGGGAAACGTGCGGAGGAGGCCTTTCTGCGGGGGGGGCACCCGGCGGACGATTCCTGTCTTGCCCGACCGGAGGCTCTTGGGCGTATGCTTGCACCTTATGTTTGACATCCCGAGGGCCTATGCTCATCCGTCCCCGTCGTCTGCGCCGCACCCCTGCCATTAGGGACCTGGTGGCCGAGACAGATCTCAGGCCCCGGCACCTCATCCAGCCCTATTTCATCCAGCAGGCGGTCGGCGCCGCCCAGATCGAATCCCTCCCAGGAATCGCCCGCACCGGCATCGAGGAAACCTGCCGCCAGGTGGAGGCTGATCTTAAACTCGGGCTGAAATCGATCCTCCTGTTCGGCGTCTCGGCTGCCAAAAGCCCTCTGGCCGAGCACAGCCACGATCCGGAAGGTTTGGTCCCCCAGGCCGTGAAGGAATTGAAGAAGCGCTTCCGCCAGGATCTCGTGGTGATGACGGATGTCTGTCTCTGCGCTTACACGGACCATGGGCATTGCGGGGTGGTGTTGGACGATGAGATCCAGAATGACGAGAGCGTGGCCATCCTGGCTGAGATGGCCCTGGTCCATGCCCAGGCGGGCGCCGACGTGGTGGCGCCCTCGGATATGATGGATGGCCGCATCGCCGCCATCCGCGCGCGCCTGGATGGCGAGGGCTGGCACAACACCGCGATCCTCTCTTATGCCATCAAGCACGGCGGTGCCTACTACGGGCCTTTCCGGGATGCGGCGGACAGCAGCCCCAAGTTCGGGGATCGCCGCACTTATCAGATGGACCCGCGCAATGCCCGGGAGGGGCTGAAGGACGCCCTGCTGGACCTGGAGGAAGGCGCGGACATCCTCATGGTGAAGCCCGGCCTCCACAACCTGGATCTGATCTGGCGCCTCAGGGAGATGTGTCTTTCGCCGATCAGTTCCTACCATGTCTCCAGTGAATATAGTGCGGTGAAGGCGGCTGACCGGCTGGGCTGGGTGAACGGTGATCAGCTCATGCTGGAGCAGCTGATTAGCCTGCGGCGGGCTGGGAGCGACATGATCGTGACTTACGCGGGGCGGGAAGCCTTGCAGAAAAATTGGATTTCTTAGAGAAATGCCCAGCCCAGAGAATTCCGGAGGAAGCATGGCGAATTCAAATTGCGAGTCTCACGATTGCATGACCCATTTCGTTTGAAATCCCAAAAAAGAGCCCCAGGAAGGGCTCTTTTCTCGGTATCCGATGCACCAACAGCATCCCCGTTCCTTTACAGCGAGCCGACCCCATGAGCAACGAATCCCTATTTCAGGAAGCCCTCTCACATTTCCCCGGGGGGGTGTCTTCTCCCGTACGGGCCTTCAAGGCTGTGGGGGGCACCCCCAAGTTCTTCGCAAGGGCCTTTGGGGCCTGGTTCGTGGATGAGGAAGACCAACAGTATCTGGACCTTTGCATGTCCTGGGGCCCGCTGATTCTGGGTCATGCCCATCCAGATGTGCTGATGGCCGTGCAGGAGGCCATGCAGGAGGGGCTTACCTTTGGCGCGCCTTCCCGGCGGGAACTGGCCCTGGCCCGCCGCATCAAACAGATGTCGCCCTTCGTGGAAAAGATGCGCTTCGTCTCCAGCGGCACTGAAGCGGTGATGTCGGCCCTGCGCGTGGCGCGCGGCTTCACGCGTCGGGACCGCGTGCTCAAGTTCGAAGGCTGCTACCACGGGCATGTGGACGCCATGTTGGTGAAGGCCGGTAGCGGCCTGGCCACCTTCGGGCAGCCCACCAGCGCGGGGGTGCCCAAGGCTTACGCCGATCTCACCGTGGTGGTGAGCCTGGACGATTTCGACGGCCTGGAAGAGGCCTTCTCGAAGTACGGTGCCGAGCTGGCTGCGGCCATCATCGAGCCCATTCCCGCCAATAACGGCCTCCTGGTGCAGGAACCGGCCTTCCTCCAGCGCTTGCGGGACCTTTGCACGAAACATGGCACGATGCTCATCTTTGACGAGGTCATCAGCGGCTTCCGAGTGGCGGCGGGGGGCGCTGCGGAACTCTTCCAGATCACGCCGGATCTGGTCACCTACGGCAAGATCATCGGCGGCGGCATGCCCGTGGGAATGTACGGTGGCCGCGCCGACATCATGAGCGTCGTGTCTCCCGACGGCCCGGTGTACCAGGCGGGTACGCTGAGCGGCAATCCCGTGGCCATGGCAGCGGGTCTCGCCACCCTGGATCACCTGACCCCCGAAGTCTACAAGCGTCTGGGCCATTGCTCCCAGCGCTGGGCCCAGGCCTTCGAGCTGATCCCCGGCCTCCATGCGCCGCACATGGGTTCCTTGATCTGGCCCCTTTTTCAGCCCGGCGTACGGCGGGCGGATCGCGTGGAAAGCGGGGCCATTACTCAGTTCAATCGACTCCATAAGCTCCTGCTGGACGAGGGGGTCTACCTGCCTCCCAGCGGGTATGAAGTGGCCTTCATCTCCATCGCCCATGGCGAAGAGGAGCTGTGGCACTTCGAGAGGGCTGTGGAAAAGGTTTCAGCGGAGCTCACGGCCATGGTTTGATGGAAGCTCGGTACCGCCTACCGGTGCCCCTTCCCGAGGTAGACCATGACGCGCATCTACACCATCGGCCTTGAGGATCGCACCGCTCCGCGCTTCGCCTATCTGGTGATCCTCGTGGCCAACCGGGACAGCCGCCACGCCGCCAAGGCCGCTCTGGCCGAGGCCAAACAGCATAGCGGGCAGTGGCGCATCGCCCACCTCGCCGAACGGCGCACGGGCTTAACCATTCCCCAGGGCGAGATCATGGGCGTCTCAGGTCCCTTCACCTACGATGTGGAAGAGGCATGAGCCAGGCCCTTCTCCGGGTCCTGCGGGGGGAGATCGTGTCACCCCCACCGCTTTGGTTCATGCGGCAGGCGGGGCGTTTCCTGCCCGAATACCGGGCAGTCCGGGAGAAAGCCACCTTCGAGCAGCTGCTCACGGATTCAGACCTGGCTGC
>JANYIU010000122.1 GCA_025361955.1 Holophagaceae bacterium | reverse complement strand
CAGCAGGAATCCGCCAGTGGGCGAGGCGAAATGTCCGAACCCGCCGCTGCCTCCGGAAAAAACGGGGAGGCCGACGGCACCCAGGACCAGATAGAGCAGCACCGCGGCCCCACCCCAGAGCGGGCCGAGCAAGAAACCCGCCAGCAGGGCGAAGAAATTGGCCAGGACCAGGGGTACTGGCACGAAGGGGATGGCGATGTAGGCCCCGACCACGATGAGCGCGGTGAAGAGTGCGGAGAGCACCAGGCGGAAAAGGGGTCTATCGATCATGCGTCTACTCCTCGGGCCAGGCGGACCCTGCGGGCCTCGCCCGGAAGGAAAGTGGTTACGGTTTTCGCGTCCGCTAGGATCAGCCCCCCGTGGTCATCGAAACCACGCGCGACGCCCGTGATCTCGCGGCCTTGCCAGTCCTGGAGCACGACGGACCGGGCCAGCTGGGTGCAGGGTCGCTCCCACTCCCTTGGTCGCAGCACCGGTTTTTTCGACCACGCCATCATGCGCTCCCGGAAGTCCGTCGCCAGATCGCGCCGCAGGGGCGGATGGCTAAGCAGGTCCGCGAGGCCGGCACTGGCGCGGTCGGGCAGGCCCACGGCGTGGAGGTTGACCCCAAGGCCGAGCAGGTAGAAACGAGGTTCCTCTGCGGAACCAGCCAGTTCCACTAGCAGGCCGCCCACCTTGCGACCCTGGGCCATCAGGTCATTGGGCCAATGAAAGTCGAGGTGGCAGCTATGCGTGGTTCCCAGCCAAGCCAAGAGGGCACAGGCGCCTTCCAGGGCCAGGCAGGCCGCGTGGCTGGAAGGCAATCGCGGTCGCAGCACCAGGGTCAGGTAGAGTCCGCCGCCGGGGCTGCACCAGGCGCGGCCCTGACGCCCACGACCGGCGCTCTGTCGATCGGCGATCACCAGGGTGCCTGCAGGAGCGCCTCTTTCGGCCAAACCCCAAGCCGCGTCCATGGTCGAGGAGGTCTCGCTAAGGTAGACCGCGGTAGCACCGTCCTGGAACTCCCAGGGAACCACCACGTCCTCTGCCAGCAGGCGATACCCGCGGCTGCCCCCTTGGATCCGATAGGAATAGCCCCGCAGTCGCTGAATGCGCTTCCACAAAGCCACTCGGCTGATGCCAAACAGATCCGCGAGGGTCTGCCCAGACACATTGGTCGGAGCAGCTCGCAGGGCTGCCAGGATTTCGAGATCCCGCTCGTCGGGGGCTGATCTTGCGTTAACCATAAGCGAATATCATTGGTTAACATCGATTCGCAGCCCCTGTCAAGGAACAACCCCCAGGGTGTTCATGGGGAATTCTGGCCCCAGAACCAGTCCGCTATAGTTTCTCCATGCCAGCTCTGTCGCTCTCGCTCTTGACCATTCTCATTTGGAGCACGCTGACGCTCCTCATTTGGCGCGTAAGTCATCTCCCCCCCTTCTTGTCCGTGGGCATCGCCCTTTGCGTAGGAGGATTGGTTGGGCTCGTCCGGGTCCGTGATTGGAAGGTGCCGCTCTCAACCTTGGCCCTTGGAGTGGGCGGGATCTTCGGCTACCACGCCCTGCTGTTCACGGCCGTCCGGCTCGCCCCGCCGGTGGAGGTCAATCTTCTGCAATACCTCTGGCCTCTCCTGATTGTCGTCCTTTCACCCTTGTATCTGCCGCGCACCCACTTGAGCTTTCATCATGTGCTGGGGGCCGCATTGGGACTGGTCGGCGCGGGACTCGTGATTTCGGGCGGTCGTCTCAGCCTGGATCTTGCAAGTCTGCCCGGCTACTTGCTGGCGGTGGGGGCGGCCTTCATTTGGGCCAGTTTTTCGCTGCTCATTAAGCGGGTTCGCCCCTTTCCCACCGGTGCTGTGGGAGGCTTTTGCCTGGTTTCGGGCCTCCTTTCGCTCGCTTTATACGGACTTGAGCGTTGGTCGGGACCCACGTCTCCTCCATTGATCATCGCACCCCGAGACTGGCTTTTCCTGGTGCTCTTGGGGCTAGGCCCCATGGGCGCGGCTTTCTATACCTGGGATGCTGCGATGAAGCGAGGAGACCCCCGGGTGATTGGCGCCCTTGCCTACCTCACGCCACTCCTGTCGACGCTCAATCTCGTGTTTCTCGGCGGCCGGCGTCTCTCTGGCGTCGCCATTGCCGCGATGGGCCTCATCGTTGTTGGAGCGGTCACCGGTTCTCTGGACCTCTACCGTAGAAGATTTTAGTGCTGCATGCGAGCCCCTCTATCCTCGGCGGATCGTTCTCTGGCGACTGCTGAGAGCGCGGCAAGGACGGGCAGCAGATGGGGAGAGTTCTCAGCACCCGCCCGGATGGCTGCATAGATATTGCGGCCGGGGCGTTGGGGGCCAGCCACGGGGCGTAAGACCAGGCCGGATGGCCGGATGGCAGGCACTGCCAGCCGAGGGACGAGGGCCACGCCGCAACCCGCTGAAACCAGTGCGAAAACCGAATCCCAGTCGTTCACACGGTGCTGGATGTCCGGGCTGAAACCGGCCGCGGTGCAGGCGGTCAGGCTGACTTCCTGGCAAGGGTCGCGAATGGCGCCGACGATCCAGGGCTGGTCCGCCAGGGCCAGCAGATCGATCGCTTGTCGAGCCGCCAGGGCGTGGCTCTCTGCTACCGCGACCAGGAGAGGATCGCGCAACAGATTCAAGCGGTGATAGCGTGGATCATTGCGATGCGGACCACTCTGGTAGTCCACGGTGACGACGAGATCCAGAGCGCCACTATCGAGCCGGGTGAAGCATTCCGGGGGTTCCGTCTCCTGGATCGAGAGACGCAGCAGGGGGCGGTCACGGCGCAGACGGCCGAGCATGGGTGCGACCAGCCCGATGATGGCCGTGGAGAATGTCCCCAGGGTGACGTGACCCACAGTGCCTTCGGTAAATGCGGCGAGATCGGTGCGGGCTCGCTCCATTTGGGCATCCATCGCCGCCCCGTGGAACAGCAGGAGGTCAGCCTGGGGCGTGAGCCGGACCCCGCGGCCCACAGGGGCAAGCAGCGGAACGCCCACCTCCCGGCTCAGGGCAGCGATCTGCTGGGAGATGGCAGACGGTGTCAGATGCAACGCAGTTGCGGTCGCTGCAAGGGTCCCGCGTTCCTGAAACTCCCGCAGCACGCGCAATCTCCGGAAATCAAATGTGAAGGTATTGCTATGTGATTTCATATAAAAAGATTAACTGGACCTGGTTGATTATTCCAGGGCAAGATCACCGCAGTTTTCATTCTGCAGTCAGGAGTTCCCATGCTTTCGATGGCTTGCTCGATGGCCAAAAGGTCGCGAACCTCGAATGTCCGCAGCCCTTGAACGCGCTCAGATCCCGACCGATTCCCCAGCAACGCAACCCAGACAAAAACCCAATCGGAAAGGTAAATGACATGGATATGGAGCAGGACAGGAAATGGGTCTCTGAAAAGATCAACATCGGTAAGGAAGTTTGGTACATGACTCAGGACGAGGTGATCTCCACGGGGCTCACCGAGGAGGACATTCTGGGGCTCACCAAAGATGCGCTGGTGGCCCATGGGAACAAGCACTATGAAATGCCCGCGAAGATCGGTGTTCATCCCCACCCGGAAGTCTTCTTTCATGCCATGCCTGCCTACGTTCCGTCCAAGCTGGCCTTGGGCATGAAGTGGATCGAATGCTATCCGAACAATCCGAGCAAATTCAAGCTTCCGCAGACAACCGGTTTGATGCTCCTGAACGACCTACTCTCAGGTTGTCCGATCGCCATCATGGACTGTGCCTGGATCACCGCCATGAGGACCCCCGCCGTCACGGTATTGGCCGCTGCGGCGCTGCACCCGGATGCCGAAACCTTCGGCATGTTCGGCTGCGGCGTGCAGGGGATCGAGCATGTCAAATACGTGGTCCATACGCTCAAGAAGTTGAAAAAGATCTACATCTATGACGTCAAAGAAGAGTACATGGATAAATTGATCGCCTCCGTGCAGCCCAAAATTGCCGCGAAAATCATCAAAGGCAAGAACTACGAAGAGGTCACCAAGGCCTGCGAGGTGCTGAGCTCAGCCACCTTCATCGTCAAGAAACCCTACTCATTCGTGAACTATGCTTGGGTGTCGAAAGGCCAGACGATCTTACCCTGCGATCTCAATACCTTCTGGGATCCAGCCATAGCCAAGAAGGCTGACAAATACATCGTCGACAGCATTGATGAACACGAGTTGTTTGCCAAGGCGGGCTATTTCCCCGATGGCTTGCCCAAGATCGCCTGCGAGACCGGAGAAATCCTGGCGGGGTTGAAGAAAGGCAGGGAATCCGCAAGCGAGCTGATCGTCTGCAGCAATATCGGCATGTCGGTTTGTGATGTGGTCGTGGCCAGGGAAATCTTCAACCGTGCCCTGGCGAAAGGCATCGGCCGGAAACTGCCGCTGTAGCCTCGCCCGTCAAACAAGGCTCACGGGAAACGCCTGTGGGCTTCCGTGAAGCACCAGATGCAGCAGGAATTCCTTGTTCCCTTCCCCGCCCAGGATGGGACTCTCGCGGTACGCCTGCGGTTTCAGCTCGGTGCCGCTGAAAAATGCCCAGATGTCTCTTACCACGCGCTCGTGCACGGCGGGATCCCGCACGATTCCTCCTGAGCCGACCTCCTGCCGGGTGCTTTCGAACTGCGGTTTCACCAGGAGGACAGCCGCAGCGTCGTCCGTCAGGCTGGAAAGGATGGGCGGAATGACGAGGCGCAGAGAGATGAAGCTGAGATCGGCCACCAGCAAACGGCAGCGCTCGGGGATGCGGGACGATTCCCAGTTGCGCAGGTTCACCTGTTCCATGGACACCACTCGGGGATCGCTGCGCAGCTTCCAGTGCAACTGGTTGGTACCCACGTCCACGGCATAGACCTTCACGGCGCCGCGCTGCAGCAGGCAGTCTGTGAACCCGCCGGTGCTGGCGCCTGCATCGAAGCAAGTCCAACCGGAGGGATCAATGCTGAAGGTTGCCAAGGCCCCCGCCAGCTTCAGGCCGCCCCGGCTCACGAAGGGCAGGGCTTCCCCCCGCAAACGGATATCGGCATCAGCCGCCACCGCCGTGCCGGCCTTGGTGCTGGGGCGGTCGCTCACCAGCACGTCTCCCGCCAGGATCCGTGCCTGGGCCTGGGCCCGGGTCGCCACGAAACCGCGCTGAACCAGGAGCTGATCGAGTCGGAGTTTGCCCATGCCTTCCAGGAAAGCACGGATCCACGGCCGGTCAATTGGTGAGAGTGATCGTCCGCAGGATCACGCTGCCTTTCGCCGTCGGCGCGGTGGACACACTCGAGTCATCGGCGTGGGGCAGCTCGAGTCCCTTGGTCAGCACTGCGCCCACCAAGGAGCGCTCGTTTGCCGCGGTGTCGGTCATGACGAAGACCACTTCGCCCAGCGTGGCGGCCTCCGCGAGGGCCAATGCTTGGGCTTCCTGCGGGCTCGTTCCGCCAACCTGAAGCTGACCTCGATAGGCGTGTGAGCGATATGACCAGGGGTTCTTCCAGTCCTGCATAGAGGCCAGCCAGGCCTCCATGCGAGGGAGGCAAGGCTGACCCGCCCCCTTGGCCTCTCGGTAAGCGGTCTCCAGGCCCGCCATTCCCTCGGAGAGGTTGCTCACGGAGGCCTTGTCCTTGGCCCGGGCTCGATTGCTGTCTGCAGTCACGAACAACAGCGCAAGGGCCCCGAGCAGACACAGAGACAGGGCAAGGCTGCCCAGTCCCAGCCATAGCCCGGTCATCCGAGGCCGCTGTTCGAGCCTTGTCCGGCGGCGGATCCTGACGTCCCGCACGATGGCCGCCACACCCAACGGCACGGCCAGCAGCGCCAGTGACAGCAATAAGAGCAGGGCATTAAAGGTTGCCCCTTCGAGGCGTGAGGACATGATCATGTTGACTAGGAGCACGACCGAGGCAGGCACCAGGATGCAGGCCAATGCAAGCAGGCCGAGCACCCTGGCCAGCCGGTCGCTCGGGGGCGGTCTGAGTGAAGAAGGAGCAGGTTCCATGGTCAACTCGGGGAGGTGAGTTCAGATTATCGGAATGTGCCTCGGAGTGGTGATATACGAGCGGTGCTGGGATCTTGGGGATCCGAACGCGAGGCTGGTCAGAGCGGCTACTGGCGCGTGAAGAGTGTCGCCAGGGGCTTCGTGCAACCAGCTCTGGTCATGAATGACACCACACTGTCGGAGGACAGGGCCAGGTCGTGAACGTGGAGCTTTTTGGGACAGCTATTAGCTCCTCGAAATTCCCAGAGGATCCAGAACAGAGCTGCTAGCGCCTCTCGCGCACCCAGACGAGCAGCTCGCCTGGACCGCGGTTGCCCCAGAGGGCGTAGGGCACGGCTCTTAAGGGGACGGTCCGCTCCAGGGATTCCCGTGAGGAATAGAGGTGGTCCCCCCAGTCCTCATCCTGCGTTCGCAGGCCCTCACCCTCGATCACGGTCGTGCCCCCGAGCAGGTTGGATTCGTAGTTTGCCACCAGGACGGATCGACGGGGAAGGGCAAGGCCGGACAGGTTTCGACCATGGTCGGTCTCCTCGAGGCAGTAGACCACCGGGCCCCGCTGGAGTGCGACCCTGCCTGCGTCGGCGCGGACTTCGGGGTGAGCGCTCAGGCGCTCCACGGGCATGGGGAGCCCCAGCTCGATCCGGT
This sequence comes from Holophagaceae bacterium, assembly GCA_025361955.1. Classification (GTDB taxonomy): domain Bacteria; phylum Acidobacteriota; class Holophagae; order Holophagales; family Holophagaceae; genus UBA1801. The sequence goes on along the minus strand of JANYIU010000122.1, from coordinate 22,803 downwards.
CTCCGGAAGACCAGAGGCGATGGACGTAGGCATAGCCTTCTTTCAGGATGGGCTCCAGTTCCATGGGGCTGCCGTTCACGGCCAGGGAGGGCTGTTGGCACCAGCCGGGTATCCGGAGCGCCAGCGTGAAGTCCGCGGTTCCCTCCAGCGCGAGGGTGAAGGTGGAGCCCTCCTCGCGGGGATAGGTCGTGGTCTGCAGGATTCGCAAGGGCTTTCCCTGGAGCGTGGTACTGAGGGAACTGCCCACGAAGAGATGGACCCAGACACCTGTTTCGCTCTGTGAGTAGATGTAGCGCCCGATGGCGGCGATGAGCCGGGCGAGGTTCGGGGGACAGCAGGCGCAGCCGAACCAGGGCTGGCGTTCTGGAGCGACATGCCTATGGTCGTGACGATGGGCGCAGGCCTGCGGCCACACTTCGAGGGGATTCACGTAGAAAAACCGCGCTCCGTCCAGGGAGATCCCGGAGAGTACTCCGTTGTAGAGCGCGCGTTCCATCACGTCGGCATATTCTCCCTTCGGCTCCATCTGCAGCATGCGGTGGGCGAAGAAGACCAGCCCGATGGAGGCGCAGGTCTCCGCGTACAGCGTGTCGTTGGGCAGGTCGTAGTCGAAGGTGAAGTCCTCCCCGTAGTCCTGGGCACCGATGCCGCCCGTGACATACATCTGGCGCTGCGTCACGTTGTGCCAGAGCGTGCGGCAGGCATCCGCCAGGGAAGAGTCGCCAGTCTCCATGGCCACGTCCGCCATGCCGCTGCAGAGATACATGGCCCGCACCGCGTGGCCCACCGCCTTGTCCTGCTCCCGCACGGGTTTGTGCGACTGGGTGTATGCGTAGACATAGCCTTCGAAATAGCCCTTATGCCCTTCCTCACCGCGCTCGTGTTCCTCGCTGTCAAAGAAGTGCGGCTGACGGCCCCGCTCGTCGATGAAATACTTTGCGAGCGCCAGGTACCTCTTCTCCCCGGTAATATGAAACAGCTTGACGAGGGCCAGCTCGATGACCTGGTGTCCCGGATAGCCGTGTTTCTTTCCGGGCTCACGCCCAAATACGGTCTCAATGTGCTCCGCGAAGCGGCGGACGACGTCCAACAGAGCACGCTTACCCGTGGCTTCGAAATAGGCCACTGCTGCTTCCATCATGTGCCCGGCGCAGTAGAGCTCGTGCCGTCTCCGCTCATCGGTCCAGCGTTGGCCCGGCTGGGCGACGGTGTAGTAGGTATTCAGGTAGCCATCGGGTTGCTGGGCCTGCGCGATGATGCCGATGACCTCGTCGGCGACGGCCTCCAAGCAAGGGTCCGGATCAGTGGTCAAGCGATAGGCCACAGCCTCGAGCCATTTCGCCAGATCGCTGTCCTGGAAAACATAGCCGTGGAACTCTCCTCTGGAGAGCCCCGCCGCGATGCGGAAATTTTCAACGGCGTGGCTCTTTTCTGCCCCCGGCACCCGGTCGTTGAGGGCCTCCCACTGGTAGGGGAGCACCTTGTCGCGCACCAGCCGGGTATAGCGCCCCCAGAACTCATCCTGGATCACGACATCCCGCAAGGGAGCGGCAGGAGCGGAACGGGCAGGATTCATCTCTTCCTCCAGGATGGATAGGGCGCTCTCCATTCTGGCCACAAGTCGATCTCAGCGTTTAGGCTGCCATTCCGCCAACTGCCTTACCCAGTCCTTTGGAGGCGACGGTTGGCTTGAACTTTCAAACCTATTTTCGACCAAGCCATGGGTGATTTCACGGGTGAAGGGGAGCACAATGGTGCCATCCATTCTGGAGCATAACCCTTGCAGCGCTTGAGTTTTCCAGCCTTTCAACCCTCGATGCGAATACCGACGCTTCTTGGTCGGAACCCTTTTCCTTTCAGGAGGCTCGAATGAAAAGACAGTTACCCCTCGTCCTGCTCGCAGTTCTGCTCGTGGCCGCGGCGCCGGTCATTGCGGGGCCGCCGAAAGCGAAAAATGTCATCTTCCTGCTGACCGATGGCACCGGGCCAGAAGCTTGGCCCCTAGCCCGCTGGGTCAAAGGTTCTCCGCTGGTGGTGGATGAAATTCTCACTGGCGCGATCCGGACCTACGGTGCGGATTCCATCATCACGGATTCGGCGCCGGGAGCCACCGCCTTTGCCACGGGCTACAAGGGCTCGGACAAGGGCATCTCGGTCGCTCCTTGGAGCATCACCATCGATGCCGTCAAGGCGGATCCTGCAAAGAGATACATTCCACTCGCGACCCTGGTGGAAGGTGCCAAGCTGACGGGGCGTGCGACCGGCATGATCGCCACCTCCAACGTGCAGCATGCGACCCCCGCGGCCTTTTCCTCCCACTGGCATGATCGCGCCAACTACAACGAGATCGCCGAGCAGCAGGTTTATCAAGGCATGGATGTGGTTCTTTCCGGGGGCGCCCAGTATCTGTTGCCGAAGGAAGTGAAGGGTGGGAAGCGGGAAGACAAGGAGAACCTCATCACGGTGCTCCAGTCCAAGGGCTGCGCCTATGTGACCAACAAGAATGCGATGGCCGCCATCGGCGCTGGCAAGATCTGGGGCGCCTTCGCTCCTGACGCCATGGCCTACGACATGGATCGGGCCGATCTCGCCAAGTCGGAGCCTTCCTTGGACGAGATGACCGCCAAGGCGATCGAGCTGCTCTCCACCAGCCCCAAGGGCAGGAAATCGGGCTTCTTCCTCTTCGTGGAGGGCTCCAAGACCGACTGGGCGGCCCATGCGAACGACCCCGCGGGCGTGGTTTCCGAGCTGTTCGCGTTCGACAAGGCGGTCGGTACCGCCCTTGAGTTCGCCAAGAAGGACAAGAAGACACTCGTGGTCGTGGTTTCTGACCATGGCACCGGCGGCCTCAGCATAGGCACCTCCGAGGACAAGAACTACTCCTCCACGGACGATGACAGCGTCGTGGGACCTATGCGCAAGGCGAAGAAAAGCGCCGAAGGCCTGGACACGCTACTTCAGGGCGAACCCGCCCCGGACCGCATCAAGGCTGTGATGACCACTGAATGGGGGATCAACGATCTCTCTGAAGCCGAACTCAAGGCCATCGTCGATCTGGTAACAGCCAAGAAACCCACTATGCCGGCCACGGTTCAAATGCTTTCGCGCCGTGCCCGGCTCGGTTGGACCACGAACGGCCACACCGGTGCGGATGTCTTTCTGTTCGCCTATGGTCCGGGTCGGCCCACCGGTCTGGTGGAGAACACCGAAGTCGGGAAGACCATGGCCAGCGTCATGGCCGTGAACTTCGAGCAGCTCAACAAACGGCTGTTCGTGGACGCCCTGGACGTTTTTGGTTCCCTGGGCTACCAGGCCAGCATCCAGAAGACCGATGCCGCGAATCCCGTGCTGGTCGTAACCAAGGGTGAGGCCAGGGCTGAGATGCCAGTATCCAAGAACATCCTGATGATCGGAACCAAGACCACGAACCTGGAAGGCCTTGTGGTGCGCGCTGACAAGCTTGACAAGGTCTTTGTTCCCCAGCAGGCCATCGATCTCGTGAAGGCTGAGTTCAAATAGTCCAACTGCCCAGACAAGCATGACGGGCCCCGCCTTTCTTGTCTGGGCAGCTATCTGTCGTTCTTCTGCTGCTGCATTTCTTTCCGAAAGAGGTTGATGTTCCGGTTGTGTTCCCGGAGGCTGGGCGCGAAGTGGTGCCCGCCGGTGCCGGTAGCGACGAAGTAGAGATCCTTGGTGATCAAGGGCGCCTTGGCGGCTTCGATGGCTTCCGCGCTGGGGATGGCGATGGGAGTGGGAGGGAGGCCAGGAACGGCATAGGTATTGAAGGGGTGTTGGCGGCGGATGTCCTCGGAAGTGGGGGCGGTGAAGCGCAGATCGCCGCTGAGCCACCGGGCGTACTGGGAGGTCGGGTCGCATTGCAGGCGCATGCCGATGCGCAGTCTGAGCGCATAGATCCCCGCGACTCTTGGGAGTTCCTCGGGGAGGTTGGTTTCCTTCTCCGCCAGACTGGCCAGGATCAGGGTCTGGTAGGGCGGTAGTACGCCGCCCTCCAGATTGGGCCGCACTTGATCCCGGAAGGTCTCCACGAGCTGAAGCATGATTTCCTCCGGCTCGAGGGCGTGATTGAAGCGGTAGGTCGCTGGGGCGAGGAGGCCTTCCAGGCTGGGCGCAGCAGGGAAACCCGCCACCCGGGCAAGGCGAGGGCTCTTCCAGAAGGTCCAGAAGATGGCTTCGGGGACGAACTCCTTGAGGCGCCCTTGGACCACCCAGGCGTGCATGGAGGGGGTGATCACCACGTTCGTGAAATGGATATCGCCCCGTCTCAGCTTGCCCGCCACATCGGCCATGCTGGCGGCTGGAGAGAAGCTGTATTCCCCTCTGAGTAGCTTAAGTTTTCGGGCCCTGGCCCAGAGCTTGAACAGCGAGGCGGAACGGATCACGCCCTGGGCTTCCAGTTGCTCGGCCATCTGGTCCACAGTGGTGCCCTTCTTGATCAGCACCGTGGCTTCCCTCGCGAGGGGACCATTTCGCAGCCAAGACCACCACCCTGCCGCAGGGATCAGGGAAAGCAGGGCGGTGGCCACCAGGAACCGGAGGGACGTGCGGGAACGGGTCATGAATTCAGGATGACGTGATACCGTTCTTCCATTCAATCTTCCTCCAGGGGGCCGCGATGAAGCAGGTCGTCATTCTCGGAGCAGGTCGCGTGGGTGCGGCCATTGCCATCGATCTCGCCAAGGACACGGGGTTCAATGTCACCGTGGCCGATGTGGCTGAACCGGCCCTGGTGGGGATTCGCGCGAAGGGCCGGATCGCGACCCAGCGGCGGGATCTAGCCAAAGCGGCCGAGGTGCGAGCCGCGATCCAGGATGCGGATTACGTTGTGGGCGCAGTCCCGGGATTCCTGGGTTTCAGCATCTTGAAGACGGTCATCGAGGCGGGCAAGGATGCGGTCGATATCAGCTTCTTCGAGGAGGATCCCTTCACGCTTGATGAACTCGCGAAGGCCAAAGGGGTCACAGCCATCATGGATTGCGGCATCGCCCCAGGTTGCGACAACCTGATTCTCGGCTACGTCGAGCAGCAATTGGACCGGGTCACCCGCTTCGAGTGCCTCGTCGGTGGTCTGCCCACGGTCCGGACCTGGCCGTATGAATACAAGGCCGGGTTCTCGCCCATCGACGTGCTGGAGGAATACACTCGGCCGGCCCGCTACGTGGCTTACGGCGAGCTGGTGACCCGGCCGGCACTGTCGGAACCCGAACTCATCGATTTCCCGGTCGTGGGGACCTTGGAAGCCTTCAACTCCGACGGACTCCGATCCCTGCTCCACACCGTGGACGCGCCCTTCAAGAAGGAGAAGACGCTTCGCTATCCGGGGCACATCGAGAAGATGCACATGCTGCGGGAGACAGGGTTCTTCCGCAAGGAGCCCATGGCCTTCGGCGATGCCCGCGTGAGCCCTTTGGAACTCACGACCAAGTTGCTTTTTCCCATGTGGCAAATGGAGGAGGGGGACGAGGACTTCACGATCATGCGCGTGATCGTGGAGGGGGTGAAGGATGGGCAGTCCCGCTCCTTCACCTACGACCTGTTGGATCGTTATGACCGCGTGACTCAGACAACCTCCATGGCTCGGACCACGGGGTATACGTGCGCCGCGGCTGTCCGCATGCTGGCGGCGGGTCGCTATCCCCGGAAGGGCATCTCGCCGCCGGAATTCGTGGGTCGCGAAGCGGGCTGCTGGGAATTCATCCGCAAGGATCTGGAGGAACACGGTGTCGTGTTCGTGGAGACGGTGCGCTGACAGAGTCTTAACCTTGCGCAAGCCCAGTCGATACGGGGTCCTTCCATAGGGGTGAATAGTAAAAATTATTTACCAAATATCTGTTTTGGCAGAGATTTGGCAGCATTACTCGGCTGACATAAGGGGAGGATATTCCTCACACTCAGCGCATTTGAGAGTGGTTCCAGCACCTCGTGTTGGATTTAATGCGACAGGGATCCATGAATCCAGGTATATTGCATAATCATCTCGTGATTCCTGCTTTCATGAAGCTAGCGTATCCGGGGCTGTGAGGAATCGTGTCCTTTGAATCCAGTCAATTCGCCATCGCTTTCGATGCTTGGGTCCTCCAGGCCGTAGCCGCTTCGCGCTTTCTGGCCAAGCTGTACCGGGGCCTGAAGGACGAACAACAGGCTTCCGCAGCGATCTGGGCGGGACAACCGGCCACCGAACGGATGGAACGACATGGACTCCAGACCCACCTCAGCGAGGTGCTTCAGGCTTTCGAATTGGAGCATTTCGATGAGACCAAGGCCGAGGCCGCAGCGTGGCAGAATCTGATCGCAGCGCAAGCTGGACAGTGCCTGTTTTTCGCCGTCCAGGTGGCCAAGAACGGGAAACCCTCTCCGGGCATCCTGGGACAGAGCACCGCCGCGAACAAGGCCTTCAGCCGTGCCCTTGTCAGCTACCGAGCGGCCTTTCCCGATGAGATGGTGGCCAAGGGCGTCGAACGCGCCCTTCTGCAAGCCTCGCGCCTTGGAGCAGAGGCTTTCAGCCAGGATGCAAGGGATCTCCTCGAAGCAGACCGGGCGTGCATGTTCCGGGATGCCCGAACAAAGTTCCTAGATGTCCTGAGGGAACAGGCGACGCTCGTCCTGACTAGCTGATTCACCACAAAGTCACAAAGACACAAGCAAGAATCTTTTCCTTGGTGTCCTTGTGGCTTCGTGGTTCAGCTTTTACAGATTGAGGTGCGCGACCTTCGCTGGTGGGAACCCGTTGAAGTAAGTACTGGAGGCGTGGGTGTAGGCACCCATGTTCTCGCTGTAAACCAGGTCGCCCAGGTTGAGTTCCGGTAGTTCCTCGGCCATGGAGATCGTGTCGAGGGCGTCGCAGGTGGGCCCAAAGACCGAGCAGATTTCCGTGGGGCCTTTCTTGAAGGACCTGATGGGGTAGTGGCAGTGATCGAAGAGGACGCCGGAATAGGTGTGGTAGATGCCGTCGTTGATGTAGTAGCAGCGCTTACCGTCGCGATGGCCCTTGCCAATGACTTCCGCGATCGAGGTGCAGGCGGTGGCGACCATATAGCGGCCGGGTTCGGCAATGATGGCCACATCCTTGGGGAACAGGCGCGCGATCTCGTGATTGAGGATCTTGGCCAGCTCCTTCAAGGGCAGGACGTTGGCGTCGTAGGGCGCCGGGAAGCCGCCGCCGATGTCCAGTTGGTTCATCTTGGTGAAGCCGCGCAGACGGGCTTCCTTGAAGATTCCCGCCGCCAGTTCCAGGGCCTGGACATAGTTCTGGAAATTTGTGGTCTGGCTGCCCACGTGGAAGCTGAGGCCCTCCACGGTGATCCCCGCCTTCTCGGAGGCCTCAATGAGGTCCACGGCCTCGCCGGGCTCCGCGCCGAACTTGGAGGACAGCTCCACCATCGCGCCGGTGTTGGGCACCCGGAGCCGAAGCAGCATGCCGACGTTGGGGGCATGCTTCTTGACCTTCTTGATCTCCTCATAGTTGTCGTAGGTGACCAGGGGCTTGTATTGGTCGAGGGCTTGAAGCGTATCGTTGGCCTTGATGGGATGGGAGTAGATGATCTTGTCCCAGATGAAGTCCTGTCGCTCCTTTTCAGGAAGATCCTTGATGTTCTCGTGGACCAACATGAATTCAGGGAAGGACGCCACGTCAAAGCTGGCCCCCGCGCGGTACAGCGTGCGGATGATCTCCGGGTTGGAATTGGCTTTGACCGCGTAGTAGGGCTGCACCTTGGGCAGCCAGCGATTGAACTCCGCCAGGTTCTTGCGCAGCTGGTCGTGATCGATGACGAACAGCGGCGTGCCGTGTTCCTTGGCCAGTTTTTTGAGCAGCGTCTTGTTGATCATGGCTTCCCTTTCGTAAAGAATCACCACAGAGAACGCAGAGAAAAACAGGAGGACACAGAGAAAAAACAAAGGAAACACAAAATGTCTTTCAACTTTTCTCTGTGCCCTCTTCTTCTGTTTTCTGTGCCTCTGTGGTGAGTTTTTTTCAGTTCCTTAGTCCCCGAAGTCGGTGACAAGAAAATTCTGGAATTGCCAAGGGTCGGACACGTCGAGATCAGGCCTGCTGTGGCCTTTGAAGGCCTGGGTCCGGTGCTTCAGGGGGGTCCAGTCGGAGGGCGCGGACAGGTTCTTGCCCAGCCAGGGTTCTGCGATGGATAGGATATAGTCGTGGGGCAGGTCGTCGGGAACCACCACGCCGCGTTCGGGGTTCTCGATCATCCACGTGGAGGCGGCGATGACGGAAATGGCCACCTGCAGGGTGGTCGCGTTCTGGTGGGGCACCAGGCGGCGGGATTCCTCGATGCTGAGGTTGCTGCCCGTCCACCAGGAGTTGTAGGCATGGCCCATGATCAAGGCCCCCAGGATATCGGCGCCGCTGGTGATCTCGTCGGTCATGATCCGCAGGTTGGGCTGTAGTTCGTAGTCATAGCCATGCAGTTCCTGCAGCGAGATGATCGCGTTGTCGCAGGGGCAGTAGGCATAATGCACCGTGGGACGGTAGATGGCCTTGCCGTTTTCCCAGACCGTTAGCTTATCGGAGAGGGTGAAGGCCTCGCCATGGCGGACCATCATGCCCTGGATGGAGTAGTTGGGGACCCAGGTGCGCACATGTACGTTCATGCCCATGCGGGCAAGGCAGAGCTGGTTCTTGGGGCCTTCTGAGTGCTCGTAGGCGAAGCTGGGCAGCTTCTTTTCATGGGTACCCCAGCCCAGTTCGGCGGTGGTGGTGCCTTCCTCGCGCAGTCCCTCGATGCTCCAGGTGTTCACGAACTCGTCCACTTGCTTGGGCTTGTCACTGATCTGGGTGTCCCGTTCGCTGCAGTGGATCACCTTCACGCCCAGTTTCATGGCCAGGCGGTTGAAGGCGCGGCTCTTGGTCAGGGACTGGAGTTCCTCAGCGTCCGCACCCTTGGCCAGACCGTCGGCCAGTAGCTTGCTGGCGATGTCCAGCAGGCCCTTCTTGGTCCAGTGGGAGATGAGGCCGGGGTTCGCGCCATGCTCGAGAACCGCCGTGGGTCCTGGGGTCTTCCAGCCAGCGATGAGTTTGCGGATTTTCATGTGGCGCCAGTAGAGCGTCAGTTCCGTGGGGTGCTTCTGGCTGGCACCGGTGTAGGGATCCCACACCTCCGTGGAGGTGTTGATGTAGAGGACGCCATGGTCATGGCACCACTGCAGGAGCTCGCAGCAGTCGATGTTCCATGCCAGGTCGATGAGGAGGTCCCCGGGGCCGACATACTTGCCCAGCAGGGTACCCATGTTCTCTTCGGTGACGCGATCCTGGACCCAATTCACGCCCTGGGCGGTCCATTCCTTGATGATGCCGCTCTGGTCCTCAAAGTCCATCACCGTGACGTTCCTGGGTGAAACTTGGACGAGTTTCAGAAGGATCGGCAACGCGCACTGCGCCACGGCACCGTAACCCACGAACAGGACCCGTTTTTCGAATTGCACCATGATGGTTGTTCCTTTCGCCTTCACCTGTGGGTGGGATCACCCAGGATGCGTGCACACAGAATCAAGTCTAGTCAGGCCTCGACTTCAAGGCCAGTGCGGTTCCTTACAGCCTGGCTCAGTTCTTGAGTTCCCGGTGCTGAACGATCAGTTTGGGGACCTCCTGGCGCAGGTGCTGGGCGAGCATCTCCACCAGCGCCACGGACCGGTGCTGGCCCCCGGTGCAGCCGATGGCGATGGTGTGGTAAGCGCGGCCTTCCTGCTGGACGAAGGGCCAAGCCCATAAGACCCAGTTCTCCACCAGAGCAAGAAAGGTCATGAAGGCGTCCGATTTCATGAGAAATTCACGGACAGGTTGGTCCTTGCCTGAAAGGAGTCGAAGCTCCTTCACATAATGGGGATTGGGCAAAAATCGGGCATCCAGCACCATATCGGCATCCTCGGGGATGCCGAATTTGAAGCCAAAGCTGAGCAGGCGAAGGGTGGTGCCCTGGACCGGGAGCTCAGGCAGCAGCTCCTGAATCCTTTGGCGGAGCCTGGACAGGGTGAGGTGGGTGGTGTTGATGATGGCGGTTGCCATGCTGCGCACCGGCGCCAGCAGCTCACGCTCCCTCTGGATCGCTTCGGCCACGAGGCCATTCTCCCCCGCCAGGAAATGGGGCCGCCGACTCTCCGAGAACCGCCGGATGAGGGCATCGTCGTCGGCTTCCACGAACACGACGTAGACCGGGATGCTGCTGTCCATCAGTCGTTCCACCAGGGGACCGAACTCCGTGGCGAACTCCTTGTGGCGGTTGTCCATCCCCACGGCCAGGCGCGGGCGGGTGGTGTTCAATTTGGCTTCCAGTTCCAGAAGAGGTTCCAGAAGGCGGGCAGGTACGTTATCGATGGCCGTGCAACCAGCATCCTCCAGAGCACTCAGCACCGACCTGCGCCCGGCACCGGAAAGCCCTGTGACTATGACCAATTCCATACAGCCTCACTGCGGATCAGCGGACTTGCGCCCCATACCCACTAGTCGTCCTCGCTCAGTCCCCCAGCGCTGAACCGCAGCACCCGTTTGACATCGCCCTCCCCACTCGATTCCACCAGGACCCCTAGCTCGTCCGGGCCCATTTCATGGACGTCCGTGGGTTCCTTGAAGAATTCCTCATCATCGGGGACATAGGCAGGTTGAGGTTCTACCCGGAAGAGGTAGCTCGTGATCTCGTCTTCATAGCCGAAGCGCATGGTCTCGAAGTATTCGTAGGATTCCTTCTTGTACTCCACCAGGGGGTCCTTCTGGCCATAGCCGCGGAACCCAATGGCCTCCTTGAGGTGGTCCATGACCAGAAGATGCCGTTTCCAGGCAGAATCGATGATTTGCAGGATGGCCACCCGCTCATGCCAGCGGAGGACGCTCTCGTCGCCAAGACGGGCCTCCTTCTCCAGATAGGCGTTCTGGACCAGGGTGGTGAGGGCTTCGGCCGCCTGGGCTTGGGGCATGTTGGCATGGGCTTCGGCATCGATGTCGGGCAGGGCATAGAGCTGCTCGAAGCGCTCTTTGAAGCCATCAACGTCTTTGGTTCCCTTCTCGGGGAAATAATCGTTCACGAGACCTTCCACGATCTCACTCGCGACTCGGAGCACATATTCCTTCGTGTTGCCCTTGAGGATCTCCATGCGCAGTCCGTAGAAGAAGATGCGCTGTTTGTTCATCACATCGTCGTACTCGAGCAGATGCTTGCGGATCTCGAAGTGTTGGGTCTCCACCCGCTTCTGGCTCCGTTCGATGGCCCGTGTGACCATCCCGGCTTCGATCGGCTCGTCGTCGTTCATCCCCAAGGTGGTCATCATGCCCTTGATGCGCTCTCCGCCGAAGATCCTCATCAGGTCGTCCTCAAGGCTCAGGAAGAAGCGGCTGGAGCCGGGATCGCCCTGGCGTCCGGACCGGCCGCGCAGCTGGTTGTCGATGCGGCGGCTTTCGTGGCGCTCCGTGCCGAGGATGTGCAGGCCGCCCGCAGTGACGACCTCGATGTGCTCGGCGGCGGTCTGCTTCTCCATCTCGGCCACGAGCGTATCGAATTCAGGCGTATCGCGGCCATCATCGTCGTAGAGCGTGATGTCGCGCTTCTTGGCCTCGATCTTCGCCATGCCTTCGGGATTACCTCCCAGGACGATGTCGGTGCCGCGACCGGCCATGTTAGTAGCGATGGTGACGGCGCCCTTGCGGCCTGCTTGGGAGACGATCTCAGCTTCCTTCTCGTGGTGTTTGGCGTTGAGGACCACATGCTTGATCTTGGCCAGTTTGAGTTCTTCGCTCAGGGCTTCGCTGGATTCGATGGTGACGGTGCCGACGAGAATCGGCTGCCCCTTCTCATGCAGTTCCTTGATCTCCTCCACGATGGCCTTGGTCTTGCCTTTCTTGGTGGCATAGACGACGTCCGCGAAGTCCTTGCGCACCATGGGCATGTTGGTGGGCACGATCACCACTTCGAGTTTGTAGATCTGCAGCAGTTCCCGGGCTTCCGTCTCGGCCGTGCCGGTCATGCCCGCGAGCTTCTTGTACATCCTGAAGAAGTTCTGGAAAGTGACGGTAGCGAGGGTCTGATTCTCGGCGTTGACCTCGACGCCTTCCTTGGCCTCGATGGCCTGGTGCAGACCGTTGGACCAGCGGCGGCCCGGCATCATGCGACCGGTGAACTCGTCGACGATGACGATCTCCTGCCCTCGGCCATCCTCCTTGGGGCGGACCATGTACTCGACATCGCGCTTGTAGAGATTGCGAGCCAGCAGGGCCTGGTTCACGCCGTGGAGCGTATCGATGGTGTTCGGATCGTAAAGATTGGCGACACCCAAGAGTTTCTCGGCATGGCGGATGCCCTCGTCCGTGAGCATCACTTGGCGGTCCTTCTCATCCACCTTGTAGTCCTCGTCAGCCTTGAGTTTGGGGACGATGCCGTCAATCCGATAGTACTTGGACGTGTCCTCTTCGCTGGAGCCCGCGATGATCAGGGGCGTCCGGGCTTCGTCGATGAGGATGGAGTCCACCTCATCCACGATGGCGTAAGGGAAGCCACGCTGGGTGAATTCCTCCAGATCCCACTTCATGTTGTCGCGAAGGTAGTCGAAACCCAGTTCATTATTGGTGCAGTAGGTGATGTCGCAGGCGTAGGCGTCGCGGCGCTGCTCATCGCTGAGGCCGTGCTGGATCACGCCCACGGTCATGCCCAGGAAGTGGTAGATGCGGCCCATCCACTCCGCGTCGCGGCGGGCCAAGTAGTCGTTCACGGTGACGAGATGGGCGCCGAGTCCGGGGAGGGCGTTCAGATAGAGTGCGAGCGTGGCCGTGAGCGTCTTGCCCTCGCCCGTCCTCATCTCGGAGACCTTGCCTTCGTGGAGGACCATGCCGCCCACGAGCTGAACATCGAAGTGCCGCATCTTGAGGACGCGACGGGAGGCTTCTCGGCAAGCGGCGAAGGCTTCCGGCAGGACATCCTCCAGAGTGGCACCCTGGGCCAGCTTCTCCCGGAGGCGCGGGGTCTCGGCCTTCAGCTGTTCGTCGCTAAAAGCTTCCATCTGGGGCTCCAGGTCATTGATGGCCTGGACCTTCCCCCACATGCGCTTGAGCTCGCGGTCATTTTTCGAGCCGATGAGTTTTTTGAGAATGCTATCAATCATGCTGGTTCCAATCGCGTCGAACTGCCAATTGTATCGCCGATTCCTGGAATTTCCCAGTGTCTAGGTCCTGACCCAGCCTTGGACCTGGGGAATCCACCCAAGGGTGTTTTTTGATCATCTCCTTGAGCCCAGCGAAGACCTCCGTCAGACTGGTAAAAAATTTACAATGGGGGGAAGCATGGCCCTGCAACGAACCTTCGCGATCATCAAGCCCAGAGCGATCAAGAATGGGCATGTGGGCGAGATCATCAGCGCCATCGAGCGGGAGGGGTTCACGCTCCATGGGCTCCGCATGGTGCACCTGAACAAGGAACTCATCAAGGGCTTCTACCTCGAGCACGTGCATAAGACGTTCTACTCCGAGCTGGAAGAGTCCATGCTCGAAGGCCCCGTGCTGCTCATGGTGATTGAAGGGGAGGATGCCATCCTGCGCTGGCGCGAGATCATGGGGGTCACGGACCCTGCCAAGGCCGCGCCCGGCACCCTGAGACGAAAGTTCGGCGATGACCTCACCCGGAACGCCGTCCACGGCTCCGATGCCGCCAGCACCGCCGAGCGGGAAGTGCATCATTTCTTCAGCGCCTTCGATCTGGTGTAGAGCCTGATTCCAAAGCCCAGACCGGCCAGGATGCAGATCGCACCAGCCCCCAGGATCGCGGCGGGAACGCCCGCATGCTGAGCCGTCCAACCTGCCGCGAAGCCTCCCAGGGGGGCCAAGCCCTGAAGAATCCAAACATAGATCGAGACGACCCGACCGCGCAGCTCAGGCGGAGCCGTGGTCTGAAGGTAGGTGTTGCAGGTGGACAGCTGCATGGACACCATGCTGCCAAGGAGCGTCAGGGAGAGCATGGCCACAGGCATGGAGTGCGCCATACCCAGGCTCAGGAGGCTCAACCCTTGGCCGCACAACATGAGGAAGTTGACCAAGGTCTCCCGGTGCGACGAGGTTGCGGTCGCAGCGGTCAGGGAGCCCAGGACGGAGCCGACCCCCACCCCGAGCAAGAGCCTACCGTAACCCTGGGCGCCGGTGCGCAGTACGTCCCGGGCCAGGGCAGGGGTGAGCGTATACGCTGAAAGACCCACGGCGGTGGTCATCGCCACAGCGACCAGGACTAGGCGCACGGAGGGGTTTTTCCAGACGAAGCGCATCCCCGTGGAGATCTGCTCGAGCAAGCTCTGCCGATCGGATTGAAGGTGGGCCGGCCTCACCCGAATCGTGAAGAGCGAGATCAGTACCGCCAAATAGCTGATCGCATTCAGGGCGAAGCAGGAACCCTCGCCCATCCAGGCGATCATCAATCCGGCGATGGGAGGACCCACCATGCGGGCTGAGTTGAACGCCGCTGAATTGAGTGAGATCGCGCTCTGGAGATCCTCCGGGCCGACCAGATCCATCTGGAAGGTCTGTCGTACCGTCATGTCCAGGGAGTCGATGCAGCCCTGCAGAAAGGCCAGCACCAGGACATGACTCACCCTGATCACACCGGTGATGGCGAGTATGGCGAGCGTGGTGGCTACTAGCAGGCTGGCGCTCTGAGTGAGAATCAGGACCTTCCGCCGCGGCAGGCGATCCGCCACCAAGCCCGCGAAGGGGGCGATCAGCAGGGCCGGACCGAACTTGACTACCGTCAGGAGCCCCAGCATCAGGGGCGATCCCGTCAGGCGGTAGAGCAGCCAGGACTGCGCGGTGGTCTGCATCCAGGTGCCACTGACACTGATCCCCTGCCCGACCCAGAAGATCTGGAAGTTGCGGTGGCGTAGAGCTCTAAAGGCCTGGTGAAGTCGAGAAAGGCTGAACATAGGCTTGGTTTATCCGGTTCGCGTTTCGGAAGCAGACGCTGGAACCTTTGCGAATCAAGGAAGGATTGGGTCGTCCCACGCCTGCATCCGGGGGGTATCTGCCGGGTCGTCGCTCAGGTTTCCCTGATGGCCATGATCGCGGCTTGGCAGAGCCTGCGGACCCCAGGAATGAGATCCATGGTGGTCAGAGCCTTTTCGCTTACCCACTGCCCACCTTCCGGAGGCGGTGGCAGTTGGTCATCGGCTGCCTTGGTGCGCAGCAGATGGGTCAGGTAAAGCCGCTGCTGGCCTTCCAGCCCTTCGAGCCGCAGGAGCCAGGGAGTCGGCAGGCGACTGGTGCGCTCGTCGAAGACTACCGGCAGCTTGGAGGAATCCACGAAGCGGAAGGGAATCTTCCAGCCCTGGTCGATCTGGGACTGGAGCAGGGCAGGGGGCAGGAAGCCCGGCGACCACGGCACATGCGGCGGCATCAGCAGGCCGCGATGGGGCGAATGCTGGGTGGGCACCAGTAGCACAAAGGGAGTGCTGGTCCCGTGCACCAGCATTCCTTCGATGAACGTGGTCAGATAAACCGGGCCTTCCGGCATGGGCTACCTCCCGCCCGCTTCCTCGAGCTCCAACAGAATACGGTCACGGGCCATCTTGGTCTCGGCCACCATGTGTTCCGGCTTGAACTTGCGGACGTCTTTGGTGCGGCGATCCCTGAGTTCGACCACGCCTTCCTTGAGACCTCTGCTGCCAACCATGGCCCGCAGGGGGAAGCCCAGCAGGTCCGCATCCTTGAACTTGGCGCCAGGGCTCATGCCTTCGCGGTCGTCGTGGAGCACCTCGAAGCCGGCGGCCTCCAGTTCCTTCTCCAGGCGATTGGCGATCACGTTCACGTCGGCATTGCTGGGGTCCAGGTTCAGGAGATGGATCTGGTAGGGAGCGATGGGCCACGGCCAGATGATGCCATCGGCGTCGTAGTTCTGCTCGATGGCGGCCACTACGGTGCGGGTGATCCCGATGCCGTAGCAGCCCATGACCATGGGCTTCTCCAGCTGATTCTCGTCCAGGAAAGTGCAGCCCATGGACTTGGAATACTTGGTGCCTAGCTTGAACACCTGGCCCACTTCGATGCCCCGGAAGGCCTCGAAGGTGCCCTTGCCGCAACGGGGACAGGGATCACCCTCCGCCGCCATGCGGATGTCCGCGAAGGTGCAGCCGGGCAGGTCCCGGGCGGGATCCAAGCCGAAGTGGTGGTAGTCCGTGCGGTTCGCGCCGCAGGTGAGGTTCACGGCGCTCTGGAGGCTGCGGTCCACGACGAACTGGACGTTCTTCAGGCCCACGGGGCCCATGAAGCCCGACTTGGCGCCGGTGAAGGCCTCAGCCTCCTCGATGGGCATCAATTCCAAGGCCATGGCGCCCGCGTAATTCTTCACCTTGACGAGATTCACTTCGTGGTCGCCGCGCAGTACGGCACCCACAAGTTTCGTGGACCCATCAAAGAAAGTGCAGAGATAGAGGAAGAACTTGCTGGTCTGGGAAATGGGCATGCCATCGTGGTCGGCGTCCTGCATGCCCGCGGCCTGCTCCACTTGGCCCACCACGCCCGGAGTGCAGAAGTGGTCCTTCTTGAGCTCGAAGGCAGGGCCGTGATCCTGCCCAGGCACCAGCGGCGCCTCAGTCTTATCAATGTTGGAGGTGTATTCGCAGTTGTTGCAGGAGAGGATGGCGTCCTCCCCGCTGCCCGCCAGCACTTGGAACTCATGGGTGAAGCTGCCCCCGATGGCGCCGCTATCAGCCTCCACGGAGCGGAACTTCACGCCCAGTCGGGAGAAGATGCGCTTGTAGGCGTTGAACATCACCCAGTATTCGCGGTCCGCGTCGGCATCATCCACGCAAAAAGAGTAGGCGTCCTTCATGATGAACTCGCGGCCCCGCATGAGGCCGAACCGGGGACGGAGCTCGTCCCGGAACTTGGTCTGGATCTGGTAGAGGTTCATGGGAAGTTGTTTGTAGCTGCGGACATTCCTCCGGACGATGTCGGTGATGACTTCCTCGTGGGTGGGTCCCAAGCAGAAGTCGGCGCCTTTGCGGTCCTGAAAGCGCAGCAGTTCCTTGCCATAGAACTGCCAGCGGCCAGATTCCTGCCAGAGTTCGCCCGGTTGGACCATGGGCATCAGGAGTTCCTGGCAGCCATCCTTGTTCAACTCTTCCCGGACGATCTCCTCGAACTTGCGGATGGAACGAAAGGCCAGGGGCAGGTAATCGTAGATGCCCGCGGCGAGTTTCTGGATCATGCCCGCCCGCATCATGAGCTGCTGGCTGACCACTTCGGCATCCCGGGGAACTTCCCGGAGGGTCTGGATCAGGAGTTTTGACTGCTTCATGGGAATTCCTTAAAAGACCTACCACCAACTACCAAGGGCGGCCACCAAAAACACCAGGCGAAAACGTTCTTTTCCTTGGTGTCTTGGCGATTTCAAATCAGTTCAAGAGCGACTGCACGAGCTGGCTGGCGGCTTTGCCGTCGTAAGAGGCTCCATGCCTGGCCTGGAGCTCCTTCATCACCTTCCCCATGTCCCTCCTGGAGGCCGCTCCCGCAGCGGTGATGGCCTCACGGACAGCGTCCTCGAGTTGGCTTCCCTCCAGCATGGCAGGCAGGAATGCCTTGAGGATGGTGATTTCTGCTTGTTCCTGGGCGGCCCGCTCCAATTGCCCGGCCAGGGTGAATTGCTCCACGCTGTCCTCCCGGGATTTGACCAGCCGTTTGAAGACGGCAATGGTCTCCACCTCGGACAGAACCCCCTGGGGACTCAAACCCTTGGCCACGGCTTCGTTCCGGTACGCGGCGAGGGCCATGCGGAGAACTTGGGTACGGAAGGCGTTCCTGGATAGCATCGAGGCTTTCAGGTCAGCTTGGAGGCGGTCTAGCATGAAGGGCTCCGGCAGACATCGAAACCTTAATCGTGCCCTTGAAACCTGACTCCATCAATGTGGAATGCGAGAAATCAACTTCCAGAACCGACAACCGATGGAATAATAGGATTCATTCCAGAGGCCGACCCTATGAACGTTGCCTACATAAATCCCTTCATCGAATCCACGCTGCGAAGCCTCGACATGATGGCCGGAATCAAGGCGGAGAAGACTGGGCTGGAATTGAAAGAGGACCTCATCACCACCTACGACATCTCGTCCATCATCGCCCTCACGGGAGAGACATCGGGTTCCATCATCATCAGCATGCCCGCGAAACTTGCCTGCCAGATCGCCTCCAACATGCTCATGGAAGAGATCACGGCCTTGAACAAGAGTGTGGAGGATGCCATCGGCGAGATCGGCAACATCGTGGTGGGCGACGCTCGCCGGGCGCTGATCCAGGATGGCCATTCCCTCAGCATCTCCATTCCGACCGTCGTGATCGGAGCCGGCCACAAGATCAGCCGGTCAGGTGATGTCCCCTGCATTGCCATCCCCTTCACCACAGAGTTTGGCAATTTCGAAGTGAACGTCGGCCTCAGAGAAAATTGAAGGGCAGTTGCCAGTGGTCAGTCGATAAAGAAGAGGCGCCCAAGGCGCCTCTCTCGATTTCCATCGGCAACTGCCTGATCATAGCTTTTCGAATTGGATCACTTCCACGGGGCAGCCAGCCGCGGCAGCTTCGATGCCTGCGGCAAGGGAGGCTTGGAGTTCAACCTTCAGGGGGCTCTTTTCGTCGCGGTTTTCGTTTTCCTTGCCGTCCTGTCGCACGCTGGCCTTGATCGTGCTGCTGGTGTCCGTCACGGCGAACACGTCGGGGCATTCCGCATCGCAGGCATTGCAAACGATGCAGCCCTCTTCGATCCAGACCGTCTTGATCGCCATTTCCATCTCCTAGCAAGTGCCGGCGGGCCCTATCAAGCTAGCATCCCGCAGAGATGGTTCCAAGCAGGGACTGCATCATAGCGGTAGTGTGGGAAACGGAGAGGGGACCTTCACCGCTTCTCATCTATGATGGAGATGGCCAAGTGCCCCTTCAGGACCAGCGCTTCAACCCCTTCGAGCCCTCATGAATTCTTTTCCCTCATTGCCGTTCTTCGCCAACCTCAAGCCGTCGCATCTCTGGATCAAGCTGAAGAACCAGATCCTCCATCCCGACAACACGCCGGAACAGATCGCGATGAGCTTCGGCTTGGGCCTGTCCATCGCCTTCAATCCCATGCTTGGGTTCCATACCGGGATCGCCCTGGCACTCTGCTTGATCTTCCGGCGGCTCCATCGCCCCCTGTTGTTTGCCTCCGTCATGATCAACAACCCGTGGACCATGGTCCCGATCGCCACGATCAGTACGTATGTCGGCAATATTCTGCTGGGACACGGTCTCAAGCTGGATCTCTCCCGGATCCGTTGGGAGAACATCGGGTGGAGCAGTTTTGCCACCCGGAAGGGGTTGCGTGCGATGCTTCACATGCTGCAACCGATCCACACTCGCTACCTCCTGGGTGGTTTTCTCCTGAGCGCCTTGGCTTTTTTGGTGGGCTATTTCGTGATGCTCAAGTTCTCAAAGAACCTCCGGAAGATCCACTTGAATTTGGCCCGTTTGCCGCACCTTCATCTTCCAACCCTACGTCGCGACCCCACCACCAAGGAGCATCCCCATGGACATGCGCTTCCTCATGAAACAGGCCCAGGCCATGCAGCAGAAACTGCAGGACGCTCAGCAAAACCTGAGAGTGGAGGGGACCGCCGGGGGTGAGATGGTCAAGATCACGCTCAATGGTAATAAGGAACTCCAGGGTATTGCCATTGCCAAGGAGGTGCTCGATCCAGACGACCCCTCCATGCTGGAGGATCTGATCCTGGCGGCCTTCAAGGATGCCGCCCAGAAGGCCGACGACGCCATGTCCAAGGTTTCCGGAGGCCTCACCGGGGGACTCAACATCCCGGGGTTGAAGCTCTGATCAGCGGCTGATATCAAGTTGCAATCAGCAAGATGGAACCACTAAGCCACGAAGACACGAAGAAAAGCAAAAAATGGCACAAGGTTGAACAGAAAGAGGCGAAGCCTGCGCTCCTACAACGGATCGATGCGTCTACCCAGTGCCGTTTTTGTGTCTTTCCTTGAAACTTAGCGCCTGCAGCTGCTCTGCTTCTTTTCCTTCGTGTCTTTGTGTCTTTATGGTGAGTTTTATATTTTAGAACACGAAAGGGTCTGAGTGCGCTCATGAAACTTCCCGCCCCACTAGAAGCCGTCGTGGAGGCCCTCCAGAAGTTGCCGGGGGTGGGGGCGAAGTCTGCTCAGCGGATGGCCCTCCACCTGCTGAAGGAAGGTCCTCAAGCCATGGAACACCTGGGCGATCTGCTCCAGCATGCGGCCCATCGAGTCGGTTTCTGTGAGCTCTGCGGTGCCTTCACGGACCGGCCGGTGTGTCCCATCTGCGAGAATCCTCAGCGGGATGCCAGGGTGCTGGTCGTGGTGGCCGAGGCCTCGAACGTGCTCACCTTCGAGCGCAGCGGGCATTTTCGGGGGCGCTATCACGTACTGGGCGGTCTAATTTCTCCGCTGAAGGGCATCGGGCCTGATCAATTGAAGGTCCGGGAAATGCTGAAGCGTTTGGAGGATCAGCGCATCGAAGAGATCGTCATCGCCACCAACCCCACCCTCGACGGGGAAGCCACCGCGGTGTGGCTGGCGAGGATCCTGGAACCCATGGGCCTCAAAGTCTCACGGATCGGGCTAGGGCTTCCCATCGGCTCCGACCTGGAATACGCCGATGACCTGACCCTTGACCGAGCTCTGGAAGGACGGCGGAGGATTTGAGGGTTGATGGGGGCCTTTGACTACCCCCCGATCGCACAGCGCCCCGCGCTGTGCTCCCGCTCCTCGCTGCGCTCGATCGCGGAGGGGGCCCCGTCCCATCGGCTCCGACCTGGAATACGCCGATGACCTGACCCTTGACCGAGCTCTGGAAGGACGGCGGAGGATTTGAGGGTTGATGGGGCCCTTTGACTACCCCCCGATCGCACAGCGCCCCGCGCTGTGCGATCGCTCCGCGCTGCGCTCGACTGCGATCTTCTCCAGTTCCCAATCGTTAGAAAGGCATTCGGAAATGGCATGTGTCACACCCAGGCGATCCCGGATATCCAAAAACCAGGGAGATGTCTGCTTGGCACTCCTGAGGGGAGTTCCCAAGCCAATACCTTGTTGTCCGACCCGATATTCCTGGAAGCTCTGATTCCTGGGTTTCCGATTGGCACTTTGCGGAAACTTATAGGCAGAGGAGCGGTTGACTGATTGAATTCCTGTGGTCCCATGCGACAATCATTCACCCTCTAAAAGGAGAGATTCATGCTCGTCCGAGAACTGATGACGTCGAAACCTGTTGTCATCGCACCCGAAATGCCTGTACCTGACGCCTTGAGCCTCATGCGTGGTCGCAAGATCCATCAGCTGCCGGTGGTCGACAACAAGGGCAAGCTGGTCGGTATCGTCACTGAACAGGACTTGTTGCACGCCTCCGCATCCTCGGTCAGTACATTGAGTGTCTGGGAACTCCCCACCCTCTTGTCGAAGATTACAGTCGCGATGGTGATGGTCAAGAATGTAGCCACCATCAATGAAGACACTCCGGTGGAGGAAGCCGCGCGGGTGATGGCGGACATGGGGATTGGTTGCCTGCCGGTGATGGGCAAGGACGCGATGGTGGGACTGGTCACGAAGAGTGATCTCTTCCGGGCCTTCATGGAACTCCTGGGCGGACGCCGACCGGGTGTCCGAATCTGGGCACAGACTCCCGACACCAAAGGGACGGTGGCCAAGATCACGAGCGCCATCGCGGCTGTCTCGGGCAACATCGTCGGTCTTGGCTTCAATGAGATTCGTGATGGCAAAGGCTCCCGCTGGGAGATCACCCTCAAGGTGCAGGATGTCCCCGCCGAAAAGCTGGTGGAAGCCCTCAGGCCTCTCTTGCTCGAGATCAAGGACGTCCGAGAGAGCTGACGATCCTCGGTCAGTGAAAAGAATAGGTCTCGTGCTCGAAGGTTAGGAGCCGTTACGGAATAACCACTGCTTTTGGGGTTATTCCGTAACGGCAGTGTTTTGCGTCAGCTGCCGAAGATCACCCGGTCCCGGCCGGCGCGTTTGGCTTCTCCCAAGAAACGTTCGGCCAAGGCGATAAGATCCTCGGGTTCCATGTCCGCGGTAGGGACTCGAGTGGCGGTGCCAACGCTCAGGGTGAGCAGGGATGCCGCACTGGACTTCGCGTGGGGGATGGCTAGGGTGGCCAGCTCGGCCCGCATGCGTTCGGCCACTGAGACTGCTCCCAAGGTATCCGTCTCTGGAAGGACGCAGGCGAATCCACTCTTGCTGTAGAGCGCCACCAAGTCTCCCGGGCGCTGAGTGGCGTCCTGGAAAGCGGTGGCGACCCGCTTCAGGCACTCCTTGCCAACCTTCTCGCCGTAATATTCATTGTAGGCTCCGAAGTGGTCGAGATCCATGAGCACGAGGGAGAGGGGCGTGCGATTGCGGAGGTTGCGGCGCCATTCCAGGATCAGAAAATCATCGAAGTGCCTGCGATTGGCGATGCCTGTCACCGCATCGATGAGCGAGACGTTTCGCAAGGCCTCAATGCAGCGCCCCAGATCCATGTAATTGCGGATTCGGGTCCTTGCGATCAGGGGTTGGAGCGGGGACACCAGGTAGTCACTGGCGCCCTGCTCAAGCCCCTGGATGGCTTCCGTGTCGCTGGGAGCCAGCAGGATGATGGGAATGCCCGATGTTCGGGGTTCGCCACTAAGCATTTGGCAGAACGCGCGGACATCCAGCCCGGTCAGCGTGGAATCCAGCAGGATAAGGCCAGGTGCTTCCAGCTGGGACTCCGTGATCGCCGCTACCGCGCTGATGGCTGATTTCACCGGCTGGTC
>JANYIU010000057.1 GCA_025361955.1 Holophagaceae bacterium | reverse complement strand
CCTCGAAGGGAACCTTCTCGACATCATTTCAGGGGAGGTTGACCTCCTCCACGAAACACCCGATTCCATCCTCTCCCGAGTGGTGGGCGACGCGTGCTCCTTGATCGCGCGCAACGCGCTTTCTTCCACCGCTCTCTCCGGTATCGGCTTCGGCCTGCCGGGCCCTGTGGATTACTCCCACGGCGTCCCCGTCGCCCCGCCGGTGATGCCGGGATGGGACCGTTTCCCCCTCGCCTCCGTCCTCCACCGCGAGTTCACCTGTCCTGTCTTCGTCGACAACGACGTCAACGTCATGGCCTTGGCCGAGCGTGACAAGGGCGCGGCTGCTGAGGAGCTGGACTTCATCTTCATCAAGGCGGGCAGCGGCATTGGCGCCGGGCTCGTCGTCGATGGCCGCATCTATCGCGGTGCCAAAGGTGCCGCGGGCGATATCGGCCACATCGGCGCAGGTGAGGACAACACCCTCTGCCATTGCGGCAACCGAGGCTGCCTGGAGGCGGTGGCCGGGGGGCGCGCCCTTGCGAACAAGGCAGCCGAAGCCGCGCGCTCGGGAGCAAGCCGCTTCCTCGCCGGGCGCCTTGCGGAAGGCGCGGCGATCACGCCCGAGCTGGTCGGGTTCGGCGCAGCCCGCGGCGACGAGGAATGCCTCAGGCTCATCATCACCGCAGGCAAGACGCTCGGCGACGTGCTCGCCAAGCTCGTAAACTTCTTCAACCCCTCCCTCATCGTCGTTGGCGGGGGGCTGTCCAACCTCGGGGAGCGCTACGCGGCCTCCATCCGGGAATCCATCTACCGGCGCTCGACCCCCCTCGCCACAGCCGACCTCGTGATCAAGCGGTCGACTCTGGGTGAGACGGCGGGCGTCATTGGCGCGGCCATCCTGGTTCTAGACGAGATCTTTTCGCAGAAGAACGTAGGCAGGCTCATGCAGACCCCTTCCGCCTGAGCGCGGTCCCGTTTGAGGAGACATGAACATGACAGCAACGCGAAGACCCCATGCGTGCATCGTCGGCACCGGCTTCATTGGACCTGCCCACCTTGAGGCGCTAAGGAGGATCGGCATCGAGGTGGCTGGGCTGGTCGAGTGCGATTCAGAGACCGCCGCGGCCAAGGCGGCCGAACTCGGTGTGCAGAAGGGCTATCCCTCTTTTGAGGCCGCCCTCGCTGACCCATCGGTCGATGTCGTCCACCTCGCCGTACCGAACAACCTGCACGCGCCCTATGCCAAGGCCGCCCTCGCCGCAGGCAAGCACGTCCTCTGCGAGAAGCCCCTCGCGATGACCAGCGCTGAATCGGCTGAACTCGCCGAACTCGCCCGGCGCGCGGGTCTCGTGGCGGCCGTCAACTACAACCTCCGCTTCTATCCCCTCGTACATGAGGCGCGCGAGATTCTCCGCGCGGGCAAGCTCGGCAGGACCTTGCTTGTCCATGGGGCCTACCTCCAGGACTGGCTTCTCTACAACACCGATTGGAATTGGCGCCTGGATCCCAAGTTGGGCGGTGACCTCCGCGCGGTGGCCGATATCGGCACCCACTGGCTCGACATGGTCTCCTTCGTCACGGGCCTGCGCGTGGAAGCCGTCTTTGCCGAGCTCGCCACCTTCCACGACACGCGGCAGAAACCCCGCGGTCCCATCACCACCTTCGCGAATAGGGCTTCGGCTGCCGACTGCGAGGCGGTGCCCATCACCACCGAGGACGCCGCCACCATCCTGCTCAGGTTTGCGGGCGGTGCCCGTGGCGCTCTCACCGTCTCCCAGGTCTCGGCTGGTCGCAAGAATGCCCTCTCCTTCGAGATCGACGGATCGAAGTCCGCCCTCGCCTGGGACTCCGAGGAACCGAACTCCCTCTGGATGGGCAAGCGATCCGAGGCTAACCGCATTCTCCTGAAGGACCCGGCCCTCCTCTCCCCCGCCGCGGCCCGTCTCTCGGGCTACCCCGGCGGTCACCAGGAAGGCTACGGCGACACGCTCAAGAACCTGTTCGCGAGCTACTACGCCTACATCGAGGCGGGTGACTTCTCCGCACCCCGCGACTTCCCCACCTTCGACGACGGCCACACCGAGATGCTTCTATGCGATGCCCTGCTCCGGAGCGCGCGCGAAGGCGCCTGGGTCGAGGTACCGCGCAGCTGAGGCGCTGTCACTTGGTGAGCGGGATAAGGAGCCGGAATGAAACAACCCCAAAAATTCTGGCTATTCCACAACGGCTCCTGACAAGCGGTTTGCAGCGTCCTTTTGAGGGATTCCGGCCAAGAGCCATTCCTTCGTGAGGAAATGCGCGAAAGTCAGCCTGAATTTAGTCGCGCGGCTGTCCATTCAAGGCTGCATGATCCGTGCGGTTCCTGAGACCCGAATCGAGCTACCCGGTATGGGCGAGATTTCGGCACGCAGCCGAGAGCGCATGCCCATATCTTCACCCTGTACGACATCGATGAAACCACCATGAGGCCACCCAAGATCGCGCAGGTAACCACCCAGTGCGGCTGTCGCAGCCCCCGTTGCCGGATCTTCGTAGACCCCTCCAGAGGCGAACGGGTTGCGAGTGTGGAAGAGTTGTGGAGTTTCGGCGTAGGCCAGGAGGATGGTAACCAGGCCCTCCCTATTCATAAGACTGCGCCCACGATTCAAATCGTACTGCATCGAGGCAAGTGCTTTGCGGGTTTTCAAGCCAATGACCAAATGATCTGCTCCGCCATGGGCATGCGCAGGTGGCAGGCTGGGATCAAGATCCTCAGCCGTGTAGCCGAATAATTCGAGGACTGCTGACACAAGCTCAGGCGGTGCCGACCTGCTGTGGGTAGGTGGGGACTGCAGCGCAGCGGCAATGATTGTTCCGTTTCGGCGGCCTTCGACGGTGATTTCAGCCTGGTTGAGTGTCAAGGGAAACACGCCATCGCCAAACCGAAGGGCGAGTGCAGCACCCAGCGCAATCGTTGCATGACCACAGAATGGGACTTCTGATTCTGGCGAGAAATAGCGCACTCGCCAGCCACTGCCGGTCGAAACAGCAAACGCAGTCTCCGAAAATCCAACCTCCGCAGCGATCTGTTGCATTTCAGCATCACTGGGGAATTTCTCGGCAATCAGGACGCCTGCGGGATTGCCTCCGCCATCCCCATCGGAGAACGCCGCAATTCGCTGGACATTCATCTTTTCTCCTTCGCAGTGGCGGGATTGTTCTTCGCTGAGTCGGTGGGTGATAGTCTGGCACCATGCCCAGTATCCATGACACGCTGGCCGAAGCTATCTTGGAGGCCTCACCAAGATTGAAGGGCCGGATCCTGGTCGTCGTGGACTCCACGGAAAACGTCTTTTGACTCAGATTCGGTACCATCATCCACCCAGAAGAGATGCATATAGTGCGTCAAGGATTGAAGGAGGCTACTGAAGGAGGCTACCCTTGCTAACTTCCCCTTGGCTCGGCAAGCTCGCGTGTTCCAGGCGTACATGCAATACGTCGAAATCGAGTTGACTCGGTGTAGCCCCAAACACCATCGGTACGCTATCCCGAAGGTTGAACGAGGAATACGATCGGCGAATTTCCCAAGTTGAGGCACTGGAAATAACCATCCAGACCAATCTCCGCCGTGCTGAGTGCCTGCGCCAATCCGTTTTGGAGAGAGCATTTAGGGATGAGCTATTAGCCCAGAACCCCAACGATGAGCCTGCCGCGATGCTTCTGGCGAAATTCCAAGCCGACAAACCTAGCCCCCCTCCCAGCCTCCGAGGGCGTCCTCGGAAATCTACGGGCTCTGTGGGACCTAGAGCTTAAGATGAAGCAAGGCCCGCCCCTAGGCTCTGGTATAGGTAATCCTCCCCCCATGCAGACTGCGACTCCTCTCCCCATCAATCCGGCTGTGCTCGCCTGGGCACGGCAGGAGAGCGGCTACACGGTTGACCGAGTAGCTCACAGACTGAGCACGCGGGAGGAACGGGTTCTAGCCTGGGAGCGAGGAGAGGCCAATCCATCCCTACCTCAACTTCAGAAACTCGCGCACTTCTTCCAGAGACCACTAGGCCTTTTCTTCCAGCCCAAGCCTCCCAGCTTGACGCCGCTTGCGGCAGAATATCGACGGCTGCCAGGAGTTGTGGCGGGTCGCGAGTCTCCGGAAATGCGTCTGGCACTCCGCCAGATGCTCACCCGTCGGGAACACATGATCAATCTCCTCGGCGAGATGGGTGAGGACGTTCCCGAGTTTCGGCTCCAAGCTCGTTTGAAGGAGAAGCCCGAGGAGGTCGCAGGTCGCCTCCGAAAGGCCTTGGAGATCGGAGTGCCGACCCAGATCCATTGGAAGGATGAATGGCAGGCACTAAGCGCCTGGCGGAGTGCCGTTGAACGCCTAGGGGTGCTGGTTTTCCAGTTCAACAAGGTGGATTTGGAGGAGGCGAGAGGCATCTCCCTGCTTCGTTTCCCACTCCCCGTGGTTGGCGTCAATAGCAGGGAGCTGCCCGAGCCCAAGAGCTTTACCTTGCTGCATGAACTTGTTCACATGATGCTCACGGTGGGGAACGAAGAGGTTCCCGCTCTTATGGAGCAACGGAACAACGAGCAGTGGGCTTCTGTCGAGCAGTTTGCTGAAACGGTCACCAGTCATACTCTAGTTCCCGAAGGCGCCCTTGTATCGGTGATTAAGGACGAATTCTTAGACCCGGGCTCGTGGGGACTTCTGGAAGTTCGACGCCTCGCTCGTCGTTTCCGCCTTTCACCTATCGCGATGGCGACACGACTTCGTGCCTCCGACTTCATGACGTGGCCCCAATACTACGCCTGGAAGGATGCCTGGGATGACTTCCTGAAGAACCTGCCCCGGAAGATGAAGGGATTCGCTCCACCCGTGGATATGGCTATAACGAGAAACGGGCGCCCATTTGTTCAACTTGTCTTGGAGGCCATGAACAGCAACCGAATCACCTCAGTCGAGGCCTCCCGATATCTCGATCTGAAGTTCGAGCATTTTCGCAAACTTCACGACAAGATCCTGATGGGCCTAATACATGGACCCAACCATGACTGAATCACCAGCTCGAACCCTATACATTCTCGATACCAATGTCTTCATGGACTGGCAGGCCCGCTACTACCCGACGGACATTTTCAGGTCCCTTTTGGAGCGGATGGACAGACTGATTGCAGAGAAACGCTGCTATTCGCCCCAACTGGTGGAGGAAGAGTTGGGAGCCGTGGGAACTTCAGAATTGAACAGCTGGGCGGGTTCGAGGCCAAAACTATTTGTGCCACTATCTGAAATGCTCGCGGAGGCCATCGCCATCCAAGGACGTTTCCCGGGCCTCCTTGATCCGAAAGCCGCTTTCGAAGAAGCCGATTCCTATGTAATCGCTTACGCCAAGTTGAAGGGAGGGGTGGTGGTGACCCAGGAGACTTCGGCTGCCGAAAAGCGCAACCCCAAACGGAGCCACTTTATTCCAGATGTTTGCCGAGAGTTGGGTCTTCCCTGTATCAGTTTCCTGGGGATGATGCGCCGCGAGGGATGGACGCTTTGAGGAGACAGAATCAAATCGAGACTTCCGAGGCGCCTCTGCTGGGCGTCCAACAGACCCAGTATTTGAGCCAAAAATACTAGTAACCCTTCGGGCCATCTGACGTCCTTATGAATGGTTGTCTTGTACTTTTCATTCAGGTCGATCAGCCTGGGTGAATGAAGGATCTGGCAAAGCGTATCGAACCACTGGAGGTGCTGCTGAAAGCGGAACTGACCAGGATTGAGGAACTGGAAGCACAGCTCCGGCAGACCTCCAGCAACAGCTCGAAGCCACCAAGTTCGGATATGGGTCGCCGGAAGGTTCCGAAGGCAGCCACGGGTCGCAAGGCCGGTGGGCAGCTTAGGCACACGGGACAACGCGGGGCCTCGGGCCGCCGGAGCAGGTGGATGCGGTGGTGGATATGAATCCCGAGACTTGCGCGAACTGTGGCACGCCATTGTCACGCATGCGATCTACGCTCTGTGCGCGACCGCATTCCTGCAAGACAGAAAGGAAGGACCATCGGAGTCCACTGAGGTGGTAGGCGAAGAGGAAAAACGTACTACTACTGAACGCCAGTAAAACGCTAGCCACCCTGGAGAGCACCCTTGGCCCTCAGAAAATGGAAGCAGAATCCCCTAAGCTGCGTTGCGTATTTACGTATGTCTACAGCCCGTCAGGGCCTCTCTTTATGCGCCCAGAGGAAGGTCATCCTGGATTGGGCTGAAGTTGCTGGCGTTGAAATTGTGGCTTGGTTCGAAGATCCCGCACGGTCTGGCGCTACCCATCCAAAGCGGCGGGAGGGCCTTCTGGGTGCGCTCCAGGCTCTGGAATCTCTCAAGGCCGGAGTGCTGGTGGTTGCCGCAGATGATCGCCTGAGCCGAGACACTAATCACGCCGGGTGGATCGCCACCGAAGTTGCAGATCTCGGCGCAGTCGTGGTGGATGCCTCAAAGCCCGAAGCGGAGTGGATCGCACAGATGTTTGGTAGGATGCAGGCGCAGAGCTAGCTGGAGTCCCTGAAAAAAAAACACCATCCGTGCCCTCGCAGTCAAGAAGGCCAGGAATGAGCGCGTGGGTTCAATTCCGTATGGGAGTTGCGTCCATCTTTTTCTGTAAGTTGGCTTCAGTAGGCGTTTGGTAGGGCTGAAGGCGGGAGGAAGGCGGAGCCCGACCGCAACCGCCACCCCGAGGCGATCGGTCCAGGTTAGTGCCACTCCAGACCTGGTTGGCGG
>JANYIU010000021.1 GCA_025361955.1 Holophagaceae bacterium | reverse complement strand
GGCCGCCGGCTCGGATCCCGAGGCCACGATTTCATTCCCGAAACCCATGGACTTTAGGTACTCCTGCATCTGGCTGCCGTTTTCCACGAGGACCTTGCGCCCCCGCAGATCCTCAAGGGAATGGATGTCCCCGGTATCTTTACGCACGAAGATTCCGTAGAACACCACGAGGCATGGGGAGGAGAACCCGGCATAGCGCTCCCGCTCCTTGGACCGGAGCATGCCCGCGAGCATATCGATGCGGCCAGCCTCGAGATCTCCCCGGATCCGGTCCCACTGGCCTGACCGGAACCGGATATTCAGCCCCGTGGCTCGGGCGACCCCCTGGAGCAGGTCCACATCGAAACCCTGGGCCTCACCCTTCGAATCCAGGAATTCATAAGGAGGAAAATCCGTATTGATCCCCACAACGATGGGTGGTGCCGGTTTTGTTCCAACCGCTGAGCGCCCAGGAATGGTATGAAGGACCAGGAATAGGCAGCCGATCCTGAAAAGGGATGAAGGAATGGACCCGAAGCGAACCAGCTATTGCCTCCAAGGTGGAATACAGAAAAAATCAGGAAATCGATTCCTCTGGTACATATATCGCCCGCAGTAGGATGGTTCTTGATCGTGGAATTCGACCATTATCATCCAATCCCCCACAAGTGTCATGGCCGGATTTTTCTTGGGAGCCGGTCCAAAGAAAGGGCATGGCGTCGCGTGCGAGTTTCATTCATTGTAAGTGGCAAAGGTGCTTAGCCATGTTCAATCCTCCCCACTCCATCCTCTACATCGACGCCCTCCACGCCTTTCTGCGTGAGGACTGGGGCACCCAGGACTGGACCACCGATGCCGTGCCTGATCGGCCCATGGCGGCGCAAGTGGTGGCGAAGGCAGAACTGGTACTGGCTGGAATGCCCATCGCCGTGAATGTGTTCCGGGCGGTGGACCCAGGATTGGAGGTTCGCTGCCTAAATGCGGATGGTGAGAGGGTTCAGCCCGGACAGGAGGTGATGACGGTTACCGGTTCCAGCCGCTCCATCCTCATGGCCGAGCGAGTGATGCTGAATCTGCTGCAGCGGCTCAGTGGCACGGCGACGCTCACCCGCCAATTCGTTGAAGCCATCGAAGGGACCGGAGCCAGGATCCTGGACACCCGCAAGACGACGCCAGGGCTGAAGGTGTTGGAGAAATACGCCGTGCGCTGCGGCGGGGGTTTCAATCACCGGCTGACGTTAGGCGATGGCGTGCTGCTCAAGGAGAACCATATCGCCGCCGCTGGTGGCATCCGTGTGGCGGTGGAGTCGGCGAAGGGCATCGCTCCGAATCTGGTGAAGATCGAAGTGGAAGCTGAAACCCTGGACCAGGTTCGCGAATGCCTGACGGTTGCGGACGTGGACGGCATCCTCCTGGACAACATGACCAACGATCAGATGCGCGAGGCGGTGCAACTGAGGGATGCTTCCGGTCGCCGCATGTTTTTGGAGGCCAGTGGCAATCTAAGCCTGGATCGGGCTTGGAGTGCAGCCGAGACAGGTGTGGACTTCCTGAGCATTGGCGCGTTGACCCATAGCGCACCTGCGGCGGACCTGAGCCTTCGGCTGGCTTGAGGTCACTCCCCGTTGAATACCGGCGGCCGTTTCTCCAAGAAGGACTGGATGCCTTCACGGTAGTCGCCGCTGTCGTAGACCTTTCGCCGAAGTCCCTGGATGCGCTCGAACATGTTGGGGGTGAGGGGAGACGCATTGGCTAGCAGCCGGAAAGACTCCTTCATGGCGGCGATGGAGAGGGGGCTGTTGCAGGTGATGTTCCTAGCGAGCTCGTAGGTGAACGTCTCCAGGGAAGCTGCAGGGACCAGATGGTTCAAGATCCCTTGAAGGTGCGCGCGTTCGGCCTGGACGGGCTGGGCGGTGAAAAACATCTCCTTGGCCGAATTCAGGCCCAAGACGTTCATGAAACGCAAGAGACCGGAGGGGTTGTAGGGAACCCCCAGTTTCGCTGGCGTCATGGTGAACTCAGCATCGGGACTGCCGATGAGGATGTCGCACGTGAAGGCAAGGTCGCAGGCGCCGCCCCAAACACTGCCGCCGATCATGGCGATGACGGGCATGGTCAGGTACTGGACCGTGCGCAGCACGCGCACCAGAGAGTCCTCGTACCCCAGGGGATCCCTGCCTGGGGTGGGCAGTTCCTTGACATCATGTCCAGAGGACCAGACCTTGGCCCCCGCGTGGGCTCTCAGCACGATTACCCGCGCCTTTTGCTCCTTCATGGCCTCAAAGGCTTCGATCATCTCGGCGATGAGGACTTCACTGAGCGCGTTTCGGTGCTCTGGGTGGTTCATCGTGATGGTGCCGATGTGATTTTCGAGCCTTGTCTGGATGAAGGGCATGGGCAGGTTCCTCGGTTCAATCAGGGGTCACGGTTTCCAGATTCCATTGGGTTCGCTGGAGCCAGACCAGCACATCCTTGCCACGCTCATCCTGTCCAGAATAGCGGAGTTTGACAGGTCCCTTGCCATCCCGCTGGGTGACCTTCACGCCGGGTCCACTGCCCTCGGTCAGGAGCTTGCGGAGTGCCTCCGCGCTGCCGAGCTGGGGGAGAAAGGGCAGGGGGAGTTCACTAAAGGAGACCCCCTTCAAGTCAAGTTCCCGGCGGGGAATCTGGACCCGGTAACCCTCACCTCGATCGCCCTTCAGGAACACCAGGCGCTCCCCAAGGCCATAGAGTTCCATGACGATCTTCTCGGAAGCAGGCTCGATGAGAATGGTCAGCGTACCCTTCCCCTCGCCCTCCATGCCTGCATAGCCCCAGTCGTACTTGGCTTTCAGGATGGTTCGAAGGGTGGTCTGTTCTGGTGCGGTCGCTGGAATGCCTGGGGGCTGGGCTAACAGGAACTGGGTTGCCAATACAAAAAGGACGGCCTTCACGGGGTTTCCTCTTCCAAGTTTGATTCCTCTTCAAGATGGGACGGAGGCTCGGGAAGTTTCTCCTCCGCGCGCTGTTTCTTGGCGAGATCGACGCGAAGCTTCTCGGCTTCAGCCTCCAGTTCCACTCGCTGGGGGAACGCAAAGGCCAAGGCTCGTTCCCACTGCTCCAACGCTTCCTCGGGGCGGTTCAATTTCAAGAGAACCTCACCGAGATGTTTCCGAATTTCAGGGCTGAAGGGTGTGAGCTCCACGGCTTTGCGCAGGGCTTCCTCCGCTTCCTTGAGCTGCCCCTGTTTGTAGAGCACCCAGCCCCAGCTGTCCACGGTAGAGCCGTTGTTTGGATCCTGTTTCATGGCCGATTCGATCAGCTGGCTCGCCTCCTGCAAATCCCCGCCGTTCTCCAGAAGCAGGTAACCCAGATTGTTCTCCAGCATGGGGTAGGTCGGGTTCAACCGCTGCGCTTCCCGGAGCACCTGGATGGCTTCGCCGGGCCGTCCCAACTGATCCAGCGCGTTGGACTGCATCATGAACAGATCGACCCTCCGGGCGGGGGCAGCGTCGCGGGCGAGCCGCACCAGCTCTAGACTCTTCCCCCATTGCCGGAATTCGCTCCATAGGGCCGCCATGTTTTCTAAATCTAGTTGCACCAGTGTTTGGGTCGCGTCCTTCTTGAAAATCAACGGCTCTTTCAACAGTCCAGGTGGCATGGTTTTCGCGATCTGAAAGAGCGACTGATCGGGGAAGCGTTTCATGCCATCTGCCAGCGCGATGCGCGCGTTTTTCCAGGCCCTGGTCTGGATGAACCCCTGAGTCTTCAGGGCCAGAAGTTCGGATTGATTTTCGCTCCCTGGCCAGCCTTGGAGGAGTGCGAGCATGTCCCCGGGGCGTCCCTGCAGGAGCAGGCTGGCAGCATAGAAGAACCGGGCGTTCTGTTGGGTTTCAAGGTCATTGGCGGGAAAGGAATTCTCTGCGAACAGCTTTCGCCAGAGGGCCTCAGCCTCGGGGAATCGGCCCAGGCTCATCAGGCAAAGGCCTTGGAAATAGAATAATTTCGGAGCGGAACGCAGGGATTCCGCATACCGGTAAGTCTTCAGGGCATCCTCGAAGCGTCCCGTCTGCAATTGAATGCGGGCGATGTTCTCCCAGACGGCGGGTTCATTCGGATAGTGCAAACCTAGCAGAAGGAAGCTCTCTTCCGCATGTCCAAGAAAGCCCTTGTCGGCCTGCTCCCTGGCCAGTTCCTCGAGGAGTTGCAGATGCTGCTGACTGGGGTGCTCTTGTCGGCAGAGAGCCATAATGGCTTCTCTCCGGGGGTCATAGTGGTGCAAGCTGGCCCCCAGGAGAGCCGCCTGTTCCCAAGCGATTTCTTCGACAGAAGCATCCCTGAATCTGCCGGGCGGATGCAGTCGGCCCAACCCGAGCCAAGCCTTGAGGGCCCCTTCGTCATCACCCAGAGCCTGATCAATCTCGGCTAAACGGAACCAGACCTCCGGATCATTGGGCAGGAGTTTGGCCGCCTCCAGGAACGCCGAGCGCGCCTCTGTCTTGATGGCTGGACTCGCTTGTCCCCTTAGATTTTGCAGCAACGCCAGATGCACCCAGGCTTCGGCGCTCCCAGGGTTCAGCTTCGTGGCCTTGACGGCGGGCGCGACCGCTCCCTCGATATCGCCCAATTCAACGAGTGCCTCCGAGAGCCGCAGTCGGGCCTCGGAACTCGCAGGTTCCAGCACGATTACCTTCTTATAAAGCAGGGCAGCACCGCGGGCATCGTCCCCGCCCGCCTGCTGCTGTTTGACCCGGGCCTGGAACAGCAAAGCCCGTGGATCTTCCTTGGGTTGCGTCCAGGCAGGGAATCCCAGAGCAATCAGCAGCAGGAGGGTGGTATAGCTTTTCAACGTGGGCACGGGCATTCCTGGAATTAATGAAGAAGGGCCACCATGCGGGCATGGGCGGGAGCCCAGGCATCCGGGGGCAGTAGGCGCAAAACCGCGCGCCGCCCTCGAACCGGCAATACGCAGTGTATCGCCGTTTCCTTGCCCTCCTTGGATTCCACCAGAGCCTTTTTATCCCTGCGGAGAAGAGGAAGACATGCCTCCCAGGCCGGTATACGGTCTGCCAGGGGCCGGAGTCGTTCCGCGAACCGGCGCAGGAACTCCTGGGGGAAAACGACAAGC
>JANYIU010000319.1 GCA_025361955.1 Holophagaceae bacterium | reverse complement strand
GCTTGTGATGTCGTAACAGAGGAAGTCATCCGCGAGGATCTTGTCCATCCAGGCCGACAGGAATGCCTGCTTTCCGTCGGTCGTGATCTTCCCGAGGATCTCGCTGATGCGCTGGCTCTCCAACGGTTTCCCCGATGGGTGCTCGTGCGTCCTGGTCCAGGACCCGGAAAATTCCCTGAAACAGGGAATTTCTAAGTTGGTCAGTTTGGAGGATCGACCACACTACCATCATCAAGACCCCCTAGATGCTGAATCTAGCTGGTTTTCCTTTCTCTCCAGAATTTTCGTTCTCTGTGCAAAATGCTCAAATTTGCTCATATGTTGCCTCTTTCGACTTTGTTTTTCACCCCAAAGGTGACAAGGATCAGCCAATCTCGGTGACTCGTCAAAAGATCGTCATTCAAGCTTGAGATTTGCCATCATTCGGACGAAGGCGCGAACTGTGGAAACACTTGCAGAGTGGGGGTTTCCAGGCTAAGACCGCCCTTGTAAGAAGGTGGCGAAGGGGCTCATGGAAAATTCAGGGTGAACTGTTTCCCACCTGCTAGACATTTTCTGACGTTCAAGATGAGCTAATGTGAGTAACATGTGGTGAATCATTATTTAATCATTCTAGAGGCAACTGTCTCATGGATTTCTGGTGCCGGAAATGAAGGTTGAGATAGTTATTCCTCTCACCATTGCCCCTTCCGGTTCAATCGCAATTGACCATGCGCTTTACGACAAATTCGTTGGTCGGTTTTACCACCTTCGGTATTTCTTTTTCTGGCCGCGCTCTTCGAAGACCTGAGGGAAATCTTCTGTCTCTACATTGTTGGCTTGGGGAGATTCATTTGTGAAACAAGCTCCGTTGCAAACTTCTGTTGAGCACCATACACAAAAACATTGAGGTGAACCATGGAAGCAGGTGGCCCTGTAGTGGATTTGGTGTTTCCCGTCGTGCAGTCGACTGTTATCCATATCGACCATGGACATGCGCTGTATGGCGCCATCAAGCAAATCCATCCTGATATCCAAGGCATTCCCTCCCTCGGAATCCATCCCCTTCGAGGTATACCCGTGCCTAGCGGAATGCTGATGCTGACCGAACGAAGCTCTTTGCGGCTTCGCATTCCCGTGGAGGCTATCCATATCGCACTTCCCCTTGCCGGGAAGGTGCTTCGGGTCGTGGAGGCCTCTGTCCGTTTGGGCGTTCCTTCCGTCCTTGTCTTGACTCCCACCCCAGAGCTTTGGGCCAGAACGGTCACCATGAAATTTGCCGATACGGAGAATGCCGCCGCTGAGAAACAACTTCGACGACACCTTGAAAAGCACTATCCCGAAGTTCGATTTTCGATTCGAAGACCCAGGACCATCCGGATTCACGGCAAGCAGATCTTAGGCTTTGAGATTCTGGCGGAGAAGATTGGCGCATTAGACAGCCTGAAACTACAGGCGGAAGGATTTGGAGGAAGACGAGCATTCGGGTGTGGAATTTTCGTTTCGGTGGGACCTAAGCCCAACAATACCGGTGCAGCAAGCTCCCACGCGGTGGGGCATGGCCAATTCTAAGCCCCCCTCGCGACTGTTAGCCAAGTCCTGTGAAGACCCTGAACATCCGCGGGGAGTCACCACTTTGTCGGGGCACACAGCATCTGTGTTGGCGGCTGCTAACGATTTGGTGGACCTGAGGGCCGGAGCATCCCTTCGGGCCGTTGGCCTATCCACATTCCTCATCGATCGCCTAGCGCAGATTGTTCTACTTTCCGCATTGATCCATGATTTGGGCAAGGCAAGTGGTCATTTCCAGGCAATGATCCGCAGGCAGGGCGATGGTCAGTTGATCCGCCATGAGGCCGTGAGCGCTTGGCTTGCATGGCAAGAACCGCTGCGCACCTGGTTGGCTGCTGCCTTGCCTGATCCAGGCGATTTCCCGCTGGTTCTGGCTGCGATTGCGGGTCACCACCGAAAATTTGAGGCCGGGGCCGTTGCAAACACAGATGCTGGCCTTGGCACTGTGATGCCTATATGGGCTGGACATGAGGATGTGGCAGAAATGCTGCAGCTCGGAGCCAGCAAACTAAATCTGTCGGCAGTTCCAGTTCTGACCCATTACCAACTGGCCCTTCCCTTGGGTGGCAGTCGGGCACTATTCATGCCGTTGCGGCGCTCCTTGGATGAACGCCTTGGCCAGGATCCCATCGCTTCCAAGCTGCTGGTATTGGCAAAGGTATTGCTTTTGGATGCGGATGTAGCCGGATCAGCTCTCCCTCGGGTGAACAATTCGGGAGACTGGATCCGCCACAGTTTGATGGACCGGGCTGCACCCGAAAAAATTCTCGAGGTCGTATCAAAGCGGTTAGGGCATCTTCCAGACGAATCGAATGAGCGAGGTCGGTTTCAGCACCGTGTCGCTGCAAGCGCTGCTCCCATCACCCTAGTGACTGCTGGCTGTGGCAGCGGCAAGACGGTCTCCGCATACCTATGGGCGGCCCGCCAGCACGCCGGGCGACAACTCTGGATCACCTATCCAACCACGGGCACCGCAACTGAAGGCTTCAGGGATTATCTATACGGCATCGACGATTTGGCCACAGCCTTGGAACACGGTCGTAAAGCCATCGACCTTGACCTGCTGGGTTTGCATGAACAATCCGATGATGAAGCCGTCAGGCGTGATGAGGAACGCCTGGCCTCGCTGCATGCCTGGGGACGTCATGCCATTGCCTGCACGGTTGATACTGTCCTGGGTCTGGTGCAGAACCAGCGCAAGGGACTCTATGCCTGGGCAGGGTTGGCGGATGGCGCAGTGGTCTTTGACGAGATTCACGCCTATGATGATCGGCTTTTCGGATGTTTGCTACGTTTCCTAGATGCACTTCCTGGCATTCCCACTCTGTTGATGACGGCAAGCCTTCCCGAAACCAGGCGAAAAGCCCTTGACCGCCTTTGCCAGGAGCGCCATGGCATTGCAATGCCAGTGATTGATGGTCCCCACGATCTTGAAAGCCTCTCGCGCTATCGCCTTGTCTGCGGACAAGCTCCCTGGCCCCTTGTGGACTCAACGATGCGAGCCGGAGGCAAGGTTCTGTGGGTGGCCAATACTGTGGACCGATGCCTGGCCGCTGCCGACTTGGCTGCAAACGCCACCTGGGCGCCACTGGTCTACCACAGCCGATTCCGCTACATGGACCGCGTAAACCGCCATCAGGATGTGGTGGCAGCATTCAAGCACGATCAAGGATGTTTCGCGGTGACCACGCAGGTGGCGGAAATGTCCCTCGATCTCTCTGCCGACCTTCTGGTCACAGAAATAGCTCCTGTCCCTGCCTTGATCCAGCGCATGGGAAGGCTGAACCGCCGCTCCAGCCCTGAGGATCCTCAACCGGTGAAGGTAGCGTTCATTGTTGAGCCGCCCAGCCACCTTCCATATGAAGCTAGTGAATTGGATGACGCTCGCAAGTGGTTGGATATCTTGGGAACCGGGGACCTTTCCCAGCGGCATTTGGTATCGGCCTGGTCCCAGGCCGCAGGGACTGCTGAGACGATAGCCAGTTCCTGGCTCGATGGAGGCTTCGATACGGAACCCCGCTCGGTTCGTGAAGGATCGCCAGGTATTACCGTCTTGATGGATGAAGATGCCGATGCGGTACGAAGAGATCCGGCGCAGGCTGCTGCCCATACCCTCCCCATGCCCTCACCGCGCGGAACGGGATGGCTGAAATGGCCACGAGTCGCCTACTATCCGGTCGCGCCTGCCGGTTCGATTCTCTATGACCCCAACCGAGGTGCCCGATGGGTAAAGTGAAGCCTCAAACTCCCACATCGCTCCGCATTAGCCTCTACGACCCTGGACTGACCCCCTTGCTGCGTGCGGGTCTCGGTGGACTGGCTGCTGCTGCCCGGTCCCTCGATCCCAAAGCCTTGGGTGAAACAGGAAAGATCACGATAGAAACTCAGGCAGTGATATTGGACTGGCGCACAGTAGGAACAGCATCCGCGTTTCTTGAACAGTTTTTTGCCGCCATCTTCCGAATTCGTGAAGGACTATTCGGATTTGGAGGATCACAACCTCCTGATCCTCCACTCGAAGTCCGGGTAGCAATGACCGACGCGATGCGGCTTACTTTCCTCCAGCATGGGTCCACCGCAAAGCAGGCCGGTGCAGCCTCGGCCCGCAGTTTCGAGATTGATGACCAAGCCCGCCAAATACTGGTGCAGGCTTATGTGAGCATCGTCCACCAGGACGCGTGGCGGAAAATCGGCAAGAAACTCGATATGCCTGGGAGCATAAAAGGTGGAATCTCTCTGGCGGGCTGGGCGAATCCGGGGGCCGTTGAGCGCCATGTGGGACTTGGTTGCACAGACATCGAGTACACGCCTGCCGAGGCGCTTTGTGCCTGTTTTGCCTTGATCGGCTGTCTCTCATTGCAGGGTCCAAATCGCACAGGGGTTTTGGTTGTCATCGAACCCTCGGACTTAGTGAAATTCGCGGAATGTCGCCCGCTCCTGGCTCCTCGCAGGCTCACAGAGTGTTTCGTCGCCTCGCCCGGTGATGGGGCCCTGGTTATTCATGCCGCGCTTGCTGCTGCAGAAATGCGAGCCGTAGCTGATGGTGTGGCGAAGGTCACAGCCATGACTCTTCGTGCCACAGCTTGGGCCAGCCAACAGAAGAGTCGGACCGATTGCTTGGTCTGTGCCCAATTCGACGAGGCAGCCCTTTTGGCTTTCCGGGATCTGGCAGCTTGTTGCCCTCCTAAAATTGTTCTCACCAAAGGAAAGA
Organism: Holophagaceae bacterium; assembly: GCA_025361955.1. Lineage (GTDB taxonomy): Bacteria > Acidobacteriota > Holophagae > Holophagales > Holophagaceae > UBA1801. Next base: position 4,546 of record JANYIU010000319.1, on the reverse strand, counting down.
AAGCGGGGGAGCCCGGGGGTTACTGGGGTATCCCATCGTCTCTCCGAGGCTTCGTGGCCAACAACCTGGCCCGGGGACATCCCTGGTTCAAGGACTTCGCTTTCGCTCGCACTGGAGACAACCCACCTCGTTGGATCCATCGCTTCCATTCCAACCAAGACAACCTGGGGGGCCTCCGCTACCCCGATGACCAGAAAGGACTGATCGCCATGAATCAAACCCTTGATGCGGCTGAACGCAGTCTCATCACCTCCGTCCACACTGCATTAAGGCAGCGCTTTGGCGCCATCGCGGATGAAACTTCCGGAAACATGGCGGCGTTTAGGAACCGATGTCAGGGTGAGCGGGATAAATGGCGTCTTGCGTTTTCGGGTGCCCGCACCCACGAGCAGGTCCGACATGCCTTGGCGGACCTCTGGAGTCGGGCCGGGACCATCCGAGATTTACAGGGGGAGGGTTGGCAGGTCGTTCAACCGCTCTTACGGGCTGACGCCTGGGAAGCTGCGCGCGATCTTGCACTCATCGCCATGGCCAGTTACCAGGGCAAGGGTGATGAAATTGCTCTTGCTGTCTCCACCGATACAACTAATGAGGAAAAGCCATGACCATGCACTGCTTCGCTAACATCGTCACTCCCTATGGGACCGCCGCCAATAATCGTGGAGAGAACCAGGGGAATGCCACCACCCTCCAGAAATTGCTTTGGCATGGTCATACCCACTCCACCGTGAGCGCCGAGGCCATCCGATTCGCATTGCGGCGCCGCCTTGAGGAGGCCCAACCAGGGACTTGTAACCGCACCTTCAACGAGAACGACCGCACCAACGAATGGAAAGACGCAGCCTTTGCGGGCTGGGCTGGCAAAGGCAAGGTCTATTCAGATGACGATCTCCTCGGATTCATGAAGGCAGAGGCGGCAAAAGAGGAAAATACCAAGGGCTCTACGACAGCCCGCCGCGCAGTGCTTGAGGTCACCCGCGCCGTCAGCCTGACTCCCTGGGCGGGTGACATGGTGTTCAATGCCGCTAGCCCCGGTGCCACGGCATCGGCCCAGAAAAAAGGCTCCAACCCGGTTCCCTATGGGGCAGAAGTTCATGCCACTCGCTACCAGTACGGCCTCGCCATGACCCCGGATCGTTTGGCTGACCCCACGCTCGCAAAACGAGCCATCACCTCCCTGTGCGCCCTGGGTGAGGTCGCTGGGAACCATGCCCGCTTCCTCTACGATTTCAGCCCTGAATCCGTGGTCTTCCGCATCACCAGCGACCCTGCTCCTCGTCTTCTCTACTGCTTTGAAGAGCGCGACGGCGTGGTGAGTTTCCCCCAACTTCTAGCACGCGTGGCTGCTAAGGACATCGATGCCTCAGAATTGGTCATTGGAGGCGCAGTTGTGGCGTCTCTATCAGAGCATGACAAAGCCATTCTCGGGGACAAAGCCACTCTCCTTCCTGGGGTTCGGGCAGCAGCCGAGGAAGTCTGCCGGAGGCTCGATTCATGCTTGGCCTCATAGTCACGGTCCCCATCGCGTGCTGGCGGAAGGGTCATGCTCGTGAATACCTCGAAACCGAGTCCATCCCACCCCCGGCCACGTGCTATGGATTTCTCCTCTCTCTTATCGGCGAGGAGGATCGCCTACGTCACGTGGGTGCAAGGGTCACAGCTGGGATTTTGGAACCTGGGGCCATATCAGTGGTCCTGAGAACCCTATGGCGGATCAAGAATCGCAAAGCCCCTCCTGGTAGCGCCAACAATTTGCGACCGGATTTCCAGCAACTGCTCACGGGCAGCCGGATCGTGATTTGGGTGGACCGGGGCGAGGAAACAGGGCCCGGATCTTTGGAGGATAGGGTCAAGACTGCACTGACCGACCCCGCAAACATTCAACGATTCGGAGGTCTGTCCCTGGGAGAGTCCACACACCTTGTGGATTCTGTCGATGCCATAAATGGAGAACCCCCTATCGCAGAATGTTATCTATTGAGCGCATCTGGGGATTTGGCTCTGCCTGTATGGGTCGATCATGTAGCAAGCTCAGGAACCCGGCGAGTGGTCGGGGACCTCGTTTCCTGCCGCACCCCTCCGGTGGAAGACTTACCGATTATCCGGCCATTAACCGAATCGCTGGCTAAGGCGTAATCCCAGTGCAGCCTAAACTCCAATCGACCGGCGAAGCCCCGATCCTTACCCGTGCCATGGCCGTCCATGCCTGGGCCTACTGCCCGCGACTCTTCTACCTCGAAGAAGTGGAGGAAATTCGAGTGGCGGACGAACGAGTGTTCGAGGGGCGGGAACTGCACCAACGCCTGGAGGATGAAGAGGTCGACGATCTACACACGTTCACCCTGGAAAGTGAAAGCTGGGGGTTGAAGGGAAAGCTGGATGCTTGTCGCCATCGGGACGGGCATTGGATCGTCGTGGAGCATAAAAAGGGGCGGAGTTGTAAAGGCATAAAAACCGTCGATGCATGGCCCAGCGACCGCCTTCAGGGCGCTGCTTATGCTGTGCTGCTTGAAGAGCACATCGAACAAGAAGTGACCGAAGTTCGCATCCGCTATCACGCCGACCATAAAAGTGTCTGTGTGCAAGTGGATGAGGGTATGAAGGAGGAACTGCGGCAGGCGCTTCAGTCTATGGATCTCTTGCGCGCTTCAGGTCAGCGCCCCGCCGTGACGGCGCAAGCGAATCGCTGTATCCATTGCAGTCTCGCCCCCGTCTGCCTCCCCGAAGAAGAACGCAAAGAAGAAGACGAAGACTGGGAGCCCTTGAGGCTCTTTCCTCAACATCATGAGCGGATCACGCTCCACGTGGTGGGTCACGGGACTCACCTCGCAAGATCAAGTGAACAACTTGTGGTGCGCCCTCTCGAAGGCCCCGAAGAGGCGTTCCCGGTGGAACAGATCGAGCAGGTCGTCATACATGGCTATGCCCAGGCCAGCACCCAGGCCATTCAACTTTGCATGGCGCGGGATATAGGAATTCACTGGATGGGGTCAGGTGGACGTTATTTCGGTGGGAGCGCTGTGGGCTCCGGTGGCGTACAGCGACGGATTAGGCAGTTCGAAGCCTTGCGGGATTCGGCCTTCCGTCTCAATCGGGCCAGAGAACTGGTTCAGGCGAAGTTGAGGATGCAGCTTGGTTTCCTTCTCCGCGCCACACGGAAGAAAGATCGGCATGCGCTTAAGATCGACCCCCTGCTACTGGAAATCAGGCTCAGCCTCGCCACCTTGTCCAGTTGCAGGACCTCGGAGGAGATTCGCGGGAATGAAGGCCTGGCGGGGAGAGCCTATTTCGGGTGCCTGGATTGCCTGCTGCTGTCGGATCTTTCAGAAGCCCTCCGTTTCAATGGTCGTAACCGGAGACCACCACGTGATCCCGTGAACGCCCTGCTTTCCTTTGGTTATCAACTCCTCTACCGGGATATGGTGGCCGCCATCCTGAGCGTAGGGCTGGAGCCTTCTTTCGGTCTTCTTCACACACCACGATCCGCGGCCTACCCGCTGGCCTTGGATCTCATGGAATTGTTCCGTGTGCCTCTCGTGGATATGCCCGTTGTCGCCAGCCTGAATCGTCGCCAGTGGGATCCTACAAAGCATTTCCGTAAGATCGGTCCAGCGGTCTTTCTGACGGAAGAAGGCAGGGAACAAGCGATCAATGTCCTTGAAGCACGCAAGGCAGAGACATGGCGCCATCCATTACTTGGTTACAGCCTTTCCTACCATCGTCTGATGGAACTGGAAGTCCGACTTCTGGAGAAGACGTGGATGGGCCATCCTGGACTCTTTGCACGCTGGAGCCTTCGATGAAGGCAGGGCCGGAGCGGCACTGGTATCTCTTCTCCTATGATGTTTCCGACGATAAGCGTCGAGCAAAGGTAGCCAAGTGCTTAGAGGGATTCGGGGAGCGTGTTCAGTTTTCCGTCTTTAGAGTCTATGTGAGTCCACGCAGTTTGGCGCGGCTTCGCTGGGAATTGAGCCGCCGCATGGATTCCGCAGACGGGCTTCTGGTGATCCACCTATGCTCATCCTGCCAGGCCCGAGTTCAGGACCAGCGAGGGAAGCGCGATTGGCGTGAGGAGGCACCAAAAGGATTCCGAGTTTCCGGGGAGCCAATCAAGCATCTCCCCGCGGAAGAGCCGCAATCCTCCCCAGGCTCAACCAGCACTAGCCCGAAACCACGTCCACGCAAACCTAGGTCCATGAACGTCTGAACCCCGCATGTGCGCTGCGTTTGGAGAATCAAGCCAAGTAACGAACCAGTGCTCGTAGTCAAACCCATAGGGATGCTTGCAAAAGGTCTTTGAAAACTGAATAATGTCATAGTTTACGTCTGGGGCGGTGCCCTCAGATCTAATGCCTTCGGGCGTTGAGCACGCGCCTTGCGCCAGCCGCACCACGCCGAGCTGGGAGAGTGCCCTCAGATCTAATGCCTTCGGGCGTTGAGCACTCAACTGGGCCTTTAGGACTACCTATAATGATATTGCGTGCCCTCAGATCTAATGCCTTCGGGCGTTGAGCACGTGCCTCATCTCGGCCCTAGGGCATCTGGT
>JANYIU010000277.1 GCA_025361955.1 Holophagaceae bacterium | reverse complement strand
TCTCAGTGCCCGCAGGGCCTCGTCCCGGGCTGCCTTTCCTGGCAGGCCCATACCGATGAAGACGTAAGCCTGATCCGGGTCGGTATAGCGATAGTTGAATTCCGTGATGGGCATGGAACCCATGACCTTGCAGAAGGTCTTCAGGGCGCCGGGCCGCTCGGGCAGGTTCAGGGCAAAGATGCACTCGCGATCTTCTCCCAGTTCGGCTCGTTCCGAGATGTGGCGCAGGCGATTGAAGTTCACGTTCGCGCCGCTGACGATGGCCACCAGGGACTTGCCACGGACACCTGACTCTTGAACATATTTTTTCATCCCGGCCACCCCCAGTGCTCCCGCGGGTTCAGCGATGGAACGGGTGTCGTCGAAGATGTCCTTGATGGCCGCGCAGATCTCGTCGGTGCTCACGCGGATCACCTGGTTCACGCACTCCCGGGCCAGTCGGAAGGACTCCTCTCCGATCTGCTTCACAGCGACGCCATCAGCGAAAAGGTCCACCTTGTCCAGGACGATGCGGCGCTTGGCCTGCAAGGACTGGTATAGAGCAGCTGAGCCCTCCGGCTCCACACCGATGATCTTGATCTCGGGGCGGAGGTATTTCACATAGGTGCCCACGCCCGCGATCAAACCACCGCCTCCCACGGGAATGAAGATGGCATCGATGGCGTCTGTGTGCTGGCGGAGGATTTCCATCCCGATGGTGCCCTGCCCTGCGATCACTTCCGGGTCGTCATAGGGATGAACAAACGTGAGCTTCCTCGCCTGGGCGAGAGTCAAGGCATGGGCATGGGCCTCGTCGTAGCTATCCCCATGCAGGATAATCTCCGCCTTATTGCGCCTTACCGCATCCACCTTGATCTGGGGGGTGGTGGTGGGCATGACGATGACCGCATGAATTCCGAGCCGCAAGGCGGACAGGGCTACTCCTTGGGCGTGATTGCCCGCGGAGGCCGCAAGTACGCCATTCTTCCTCTCTTCGGGGCTGAGGCTCGCGATCTTGTTGTGGGCTCCCCTGAGCTTGAAAGAAAACACGGATTGCAGGTCCTCCCGTTTCAGGAAGACCTGGTTTTCCAGGCGTTCTGCCAGCAAAGGAGCTGGCTCCAGAGGCGTCTCGGACGCGACCTGATAGACCTTGGCCTCCAGGATCTTTTTTATGTACTTGCTCGGCATCGGAACTCCGGTTTCGCGCGCTACTCACTATTGAGATTGTATGCAAACACGCATATACCTCGTTGGACGGCGCGATTGATAGTGCTTATGTGGTCTCTTCGCGGAGCTGCCCTGTTAACGCAGTCATGTCCATGTTGGCGGCGGTTTGCCTGTTCAGCGCGGGCTGCAAGAAGCGTCACCGTTGCAGGTGGGCCTTCGCTGTCTGCAGGAATCGGTTTCGGGCCTCTGCGTGGTCCACGATGGGCTGTGGATAGGGCTCCACTCCCGCTGCATTGAGAACCCCGGCAGGGGCCAAATGCGGCTTGTGGATCCACCGGGCTGGGAGGCTTGCCAATTCAGGAACCCAGCGACGCACATAGTCTCCATCCGGATCGAAGCGTTCGCCCTGAAGCATAGGATTGAAGATCCGGAACCAGGGCTGGGCGTCACATCCGCAGCCCGCGCTCCACTGCCAGCCCAGGTCGTTGTTGGCCCAGTCGGCGTCGGCCAGATGCGCCAGGTAGTGGGCCTCGCCCCGGCGGAAATCCAGGAGGAGATGCTTGGCCAGAAAACTTGCAGCCACCATCCGCGCACGGTTGTGGACGAAGCCCTCCCCCAGCAACTGGCGGGCAGCCGCGTCCACCACGGGATAGCCTGTACGTCCCTCGGTCCAAGCCTGCCAGAGCTTTTCGTCAGCTCGCCAGGGAAAGCCCTGAAAGGATGCGCGGAAGGGTTGTGACAGAAGCTCCGGCCGCTCCCACAGCCAATGATGGGCGAACTCCCGCCAGAGCAGCTCGTTGCGGAACACCCGAGAATGGTCGTCAGCGGCCTGTTCCGAGACCCGCCGCCACAGCGTGCGCACGGAGAGGGTACCGAAATGCAGATCCATCGACAGCCGCGAGGTCCCTTCCCGGTCCATACGATCTCGAGCCTGCCGGTACGAGGAAAGGCCACTGAACACAAATTCCTGCAGTCGTTTGGTAGCTGAAGTTTCACCACCTTGTTGAATGCTGGGGTTCCGGGCAATACCCAAGTCCAGCAGCTTAGGGAGGGGCAGGCCCTCGCCTGCGACCTCCGCTGGCAGCGGCGGCAGGTGCCTGGGACGCGGCAACGGAGCGCTGACCTCCCCTTCCCGCTGGAAGGCTCTGGCAAAGGCCGTGAAGACGCTGAAGGGATTGCCGCTGGCCGAATGGAGCGAACCAGGAGGTAGCAGCGTCTCTCCCTCGAATAAGTGGAAGGGAATGCCCTGACTGCCCAAGGCCTGCCCGATCCGCTCGTCCCGGTCCCGGCCAAAGGGTTCGCTCCAGCGGTGGGCCAGGACTTGGTCCACCTTCCAGCGTGCCGCCCACTGAGGCACCACGTCCACACTGCGCCCCGTCACCAGCACCAGCCTGGAGCCCAGCCGCGCAATGGCTTGCTCCAGATCCTCCAAGGCCTCCAAGAGCACCTGCATCCGGGGCGCCAAGGCTCGGGCGCGTTCTGGGGCAAAGAAATAGGGATCCAGGACGAAGAGGGGAATCACCTCGCCTGCGGCGACAGCCTCCACTAGGGGACCATGATCCGCCACGCGCAAATCCTTCCCCCGGAACCAGACTAGGCTGCGCATGGTCTTCAACGACCCTTGCGGCCGGTGATTAAAAAGACCGGATAGTCCCGGCTGTTCCGGCGGACCTCGTAGGCCGTCGTGTCCTCCAGGTCCACGAAACCGGCGCCCGCAAGCAAGGCCTTGATCTCGCCTCGTTCGAAACCGAGGTGGAAGACGTCCTCGGTGTCGCCGTGGAAGGTTCCGTCCTCTGGGTCCAGATCCGCCAGGGCGACCCGGCCACCGGCGCGCAGATGTTCCCTGAATTGACCGAACAGGGAGGCCAGATCCTGAACGTGGTGCAGGGTCATACTGCTGACGATGAGGTCGTAGGACCCTTTGATCGCATAGGAGTCACCCGGCTTCAAAAGGAACGAAGCCACCGCGTCAAGACCCTGGTCCGACACCTTCTGACGAAGTACCTCCAGCATCCCTGGAGAAGTATCTGTGCCGGTGATGGTCCCGATCGAAGGCTGCAGCTTCAGTGTGAGCAGGCCCGTCCCACAGCCAAAATCCAGGACCTCCAGGGCGCCCGAGAGCGGCACCTGCTTCGCAATGGTTTCCGCCACCGCCTTGGCCAACCGGACCCGGCGAGGGTTCTCGTCCCAGGTGGCGGCCTCCTGGTCAAAGCGCTGGGTCTGCGTCATCGGATCCCTCCCATTCCTGAAGTATGATGCTCGCAATCGGCGCAAGAATCGGGTCGCCGCAGTCCCGGATTGGCTCGATCATTCAGCTCACGGATGCACAGTCCCATCCGAGGAGCCTGAAATGATGCAAGTTTTCGCCCCCGGGTGTGCCCTCCTGCTCCACAAACCTCGGCTGGCGGAGGCCTTGCGCTCCTTCCTGAACCAAGCAGCAGAATGCATCCCGGAGCACCTGACCTGCTGCCGCCACGAGCCCGGGTTGCCAGCCGGAACACGCATCATCAACGTGTGTGCTGGCTGCGACCGGCGCTACCGAGAGCTGTACGAGGGGATTACTACCATCTCGCTCTGGGAAATCCTGGCGAAAAGTGGAGGGTTTCCCTTTCCGGACTATGGCGGCCAGTCGATGACCATTCTCGACGCCTGCCCCACCCGCACCGAGGCGAGGGTGCATCGGGCGGTCCGGGTTCTCCTTACCCGGATGAATATCCAGCTGGTGGAACCGAAGCACACCCGCGCCATGGGTAGGTGCTGCGGAGACAGCTTCTATGGCACCCTGCCGGTGGCAACGGTCAAGCAGCAGATGCACAAGCGCGCGGTCGAGATGCCCTGCGAGGACGTCGTGGTCTACTGTGTCTCTTGTTTGAAGGCCATGCACATCGGCGGGAAGCAACCGCGCTATCTGGTGGATCTTTTGTTCGGAGAGGATACGCCTATCGGTACCTTTGAACCTGACGCGTGGCATGGCCAGCTGCAAGCCTGCATCGACGCGCATTGATCCCGGGGGTTTCCCATGAGTGGAAGCGACTACAGCCGTGTGGAACAGACAATCCGTTACCTGGAGACCCATGCCCGGGACCAGCCGAGCCTGACGGAACTCGCCCAGCACGTGGGTCTCAGCGAATTCCATTTCCAGCGCCTGTTTCGGCAGTGGGCAGGCGTCACCCCCAAGAGTTTCCTCCAATGCCTGACCTTGAACCACGCCAAGGCCCTGCTGTCTGAATCCCGCAGCCTGCTGGAAACCAGCCTGGAGTTGGGGCTTTCAGGTACCGGTCGGCTCCATGATCTCTTCCTGAATCTCGAAGCCGTGACGCCCGGGGAGTTCAAGCGAGCCGGTGCAGGCTTGGTGCTCCGCTGGGGCATCCATGCCACACCCTTTGGGGAGGCCCTCTTCGCCATCACTGAGCGAGGGTTGTGCGCTCTCAGCTTCCTGGAGGAAGGTTCCCGGTCGAGGGCTGTTTCAGATCTCCAGGCCCGCTGGCCCGAAGCAACCTTGGTGGAGGCTTCCATCCAGAGTGAGCCCTTTGCCCTGGAAGTCGTATCCCGGATGCTCGGCACCGCCCACCAGCCCCTCGCGCTTCTGCTCAAGGGATCCCCCTTCCAGGTCAAGGTCTGGCAAGCGCTGCTCGCCATCCCCGAAGGGAGAGTCGCTTCCTACCAGGGGCTCGCGCGACTGGCGGGATCCCCCAACGGTTCCAGAGCCGTTGGTTCGGCCCTGGCCATGAATCCCATTGGCTATCTCATCCCTTGTCATCGCGTCATCCGTGCCACGGGGGCCGTAGGCGAGTACCACTGGGGCAATGTCCGTAAATGGGCCCTCCTGGGGGTGGAAGGTGCCAGGGGCCTGACGAGGGAACACGTTTCCTGATGGCAGAGGACCCACCCAGCAACGGGGAGCGCCCAGAACTGCGCGGGATCATCCATATTCATGATCCGTCGTGAATCATCCGATATGATTTATCGTTCCGGGTGGTGGCTCTCGATGACCGATATTGAACCCAGGCTCAATGAGCCCTCTGATCCCGCCAGGGAACTCGTTAGTGATGGGTTTAAGGCTCTCCAGGAGCTCATTGAGGCCCTGGCCCAGGCCCCTTCCGAAGCTGCGCTTTGCCAGCAGGCGGTGGCAATCTTGCGCTCAACTCTGGGCCTGCCCTGCGTCGCCATCCTGCTGCTCGCTCCTGACCTGCGGATGCGATTCCGCGCTTGGTTTGGCCTTTCGGACCTTTTTATGGAGACGGTGGAAGGCTACTGCCCTTGGCCGGTCAACCGGCCGAAGCCCCAACCGGTGTTCATGGAAGACAGCCAACAGGAACTCCTGCTTGCACCTTGCCAAGTCGGTCTTCTTGCCGAAGGCATTCAAAGTCTGGCCTTCATTCCTCTCCTAGGCCAGGGCCGGTTAATGGGAGAGATCTTGCTCGGCAGCCGCCTCCAGCGCCGCTTCACCCCCGAGGAGATCCGTTTTACCAACGCTGTGGCTAATCTGATGGGGTTTGCTGCCGCCATCGCCCAACAGAAAAAGGCCACTGCGGATGCCGAAGCCTCCGGTGTTGACGCCGCGGAGTCTCTCCAGGCCTCGGAAGAGGTGTTCGCCAAGATCTTCCACCTCAGCCCCGATGGGATCGATC
>JANYIU010000192.1 GCA_025361955.1 Holophagaceae bacterium | reverse complement strand
AGGGCAATACCATTCTGGAGATTGTCTGGACGATAGTGCCCCTGGTGATCTTCCTGGTGATCTTCTACTACGGCTGGACCAACTACGAATACATGAGCCAGGCCCCTCGGGAGTCCATGGTCGTCAAGGTCATGGCCCGGCAGTGGAGCTGGTCCTTCGAATACCCCAACGGCAAGCAGAGCAAGGTGCTCTTCGCGCCCCTCGAGAAACCCATGAAGCTCGAGGTCCGCAGCGCCGACATGGTGCACGGCTTCTACGTGCCCTCGTTCCGCCTGAAGATCGACGCCGTGCCCGCCCGGGCCAACACGACCTGGTTCCAGGCCACCAGGCTGGGCGCCTACGACATCGAATGCACCGTCATCTGCGGCGTGGACCACAGCCTGATGCTCAGCAAAGTGGTGGTAGTGCCAGAGGAGGAATTCAAGGCCTGGTATTTCGGGGGAGAGGATGCGCCGGAACCCGGTCAGGCCCTGCGCGCCGCTGCGGCGCACCCGACTATTCCGAACGAGCCCATGGGCCTCGCGGTGATGCGCGCTAAGGGCTGCCTGGCCTGCCACTCCGTGGACGGCAAGCCCATGGTGGGACCTACCCTCAAGGGCCACTATGGTCAGAAGGTGGAGATCGTGGTGAAGGGCAAGGTCCGTCGTGAAACCGTCGACGAAGGTCATCTCCGCGCCGCCATCCTGCGGCCCAAGGATGAGATCCTGAAGGGCTACCCACCCGCCATGCCCACCATCGCGCTCGCCCCGAAGGAACTGACGGACGTGCTTTCGTATCTGAAAACGCTGAAGTAGCCTGGACTGAATGTGACCGGATCGAAATTGTGATCAACAATTCAACCACTGATGCACATGGATGCACACGGATAAAACCAGCCAACTCCGGCGCACTGGCCAGGGTTCAGGGAGGGGCGGAGCAGGACGCCTGGTGCGCGCGGACAACGGTCACCTCGAAACAGCCCTGTGCATCCGTGTGCAAACGTGGTTCGAAGTCTTTTTCTCTTGCCAGGCTCTCTGCGTTCCTGGAGCTGACCAAGCTCCGCATCTCTGCCGCTTCCACCTTCACGGCTGCTGCGGGCTATCTGGCCTTCCGGCATGGCTTCGACCAGGGCCTGCTCTCCTCTCTGACGGGCACGCTGCTCCTGGCCATGGCCTCCTCGGCCTTCAACGAGGTGCAGGAGCACGACCTGGATGCACTCATGGCGCGCACGAACAATCGCCCCATTCCCCGGGGCGCGGTGAGCCTAGCCGGGGCCAGCCTCTTTGCCCTGCTCCTGGCGGTGAGCGGATTCACCCTTCTGCTCTGGCTTCACGGTTGGACCCCGGCCCTGCTGGGCCTCCTGGCGGTGCTTTGGTACAACGGTTTTTACACACCCCTTAAGCGGGTGAGCGCCTTCGCCGTGGTCCCGGGCTCTCTTATCGGCGCCCTGCCGCCCGCCATCGGCTGGGCTGCCGCGGGGGGACGACTCGCCGACCCGACCCTCCTCGCCCTGGCCGGTGTCCTCTTCCTCTGGCAGGTACCCCATTTTTGGCTGCTTAGCTTGATGCACCGTGACGGTTACGACCAGGCCGGTTTCCCGACCCTGTCCAAGTACTTCCGCGATTCTCAAATCCTGCGTCTGATCTTCACCTGGACCTGCGCCGCCATCGCCGCCTGCGCCCTCCTCCCGGCCTTCCACACGGTCTCAGGCAGGCCTTCCCTGGCTCTGCTGGGGCTCGGTTGCCTATGGCTGCTGGGAAGATCCACGGGCCTTCTCCGCGAGAGCCTGCCCCCTGCACGGATCCGAAAGGCCTTCATGGACATCAACGTCTTCGCCCTGGTAGTCATGGCTGCAGTGATCCTGGATGCGGTGAGCGGAAGATGATCCCATGCCCATGACGAACCACTTGTTGAGTTCTGAGGCTCACCTTCGCGGACAGCGCAAAGTGGCGGTCATCGTGGCCCACCCCGACGATGAAATCCTTTGGGCTGGCGGTCTCCTCCTGAGTCATCCCGAATGGTCACCGTTCATCGTGACCCTCTGTCGCGGCAAAGATTCGGACCGGGCTCCCAAGTTCCTTAAGGCCCTGGAGTGCCTGGGCGCGCAAGGCAGCATGGCCGATCTGGACGATGGCCCTGACCAGCTGCCCCTCCCTGCCGCGAGGGTGCAGGACGCCATCCTGTCCCTGCTTGCGGAGCGGGACTACGACCTCCTGCTGACTCACGGTCCAGCCGGAGAATACACCCGGCACCGGCGGCACGAGGAAGTCTCCCAGGCGGTCCAGGTGTTATGGCAGGAAGGGGATCTCCGCGCCAGAAGACTGTGGCAATTCGCCTACGAGGATGGACAAGGCGCCTATTTGCCTCGACCCCAGCCGGACGTTTGCCTCCACCTGCCCCTGTCTGACGCGGTATGGACCCGGAAATACCGCCTGATCACCGAGGTCTATGGTTTCAGCGAAACCAGCTGGGAAGCCCGGACGACGCCGCGCACGGAGGCCTTCAGTTGCTTCAGTGAGCGGAAATGATCGATCGATCGTGGGTTTTGGTCGGATACTGAGCCCATGAAGATCCTAGTGCTCTACAGTTACCCTCCCGCACCCGGTGGCTTGGCTACCCAGGGCGATCTCCTGTACAAAGGACTCCTGGAGATCGGCGTGGATGCCCACGCCGCTCATCTCAGATCAGACCTCGAAAAGGAATGGTACTATCGCTGGTTCCAGCCGGACGTCGTGGTGGGTGTCGGTTTTTGGGGCGATGTGCCCGATATTGTCCTGCATCCTCAGCGCTTCGGAATGCGGGCCGTGCCTTGGATTCTGGCGGACGGCTACGTCGCAAACTATCGCAATGTCCTGGATGAAATGCCGCTCATCCTCGTGACCTCGGATTGGGTGCGGGAGACCTTCGTCCGGGACGGTATCCGGGGCGACCGCACGGTGACGCTCCCGGTGGGATGCGACACGGATGCCTTCATCCCAAGGAATCCGGAAGATCCCAAGGTGCGGGCGGTGCGGGCCGCCCTCGGAGTTCCTCAGGACGCGTTGCTGATCCTCACGGTGGGGGGCGATGCCGCCTCCAAAGGGGGGCGCGAGGTGATGACAGCCCTGGCCACCTTAGGCGGAGAGGTGCCGCCCTGGCGATACGTCTGCAAGGTATGGCCCCAGGAGCGGACGAACGTGCAGAACCAGTATGATATCGAGCTGGCCCGTTCCCTCGGCATCCAGGACCGGGTGAGTTTCCAAACCTACCAGGTCTCCCGGAATCTCATGCCGTATCTCCTGAACGCCTGCGATATCTATGCAGCCCCTAGCAGGCTGGAGGGATTCGGGATGCCCCAGGTGGAAGCGGGCGCCTGCGGCAAACCTGTCATCGGAATCCGGGCCATGGCCATGCTGGACACGCTGGTGCACGGGGAAACAGCGTTTCTAGCCAGTGTCGCCCAGACCATCCACATCACCGAAGCGGTGCTGGGGCCGGCAGCGGGTTTTGAGCCCGGCCATCGCGTGGTCTTCGACAAGCCGCGCGCATCGGACTACCGCGCCAGTTCGCAGGATATCGCCGAGTATCTGAAGCTTCTGCTTAATGACGCTGGTCTCCGGAAACGGATGGGCGAGGCAGGACGGCGCAGGGCAGTGGAGCACTTCGATTACCGGCGCGTGGCGCAGCGCCTCATGGAGATCCTCAGTGCATGACACTCCCGAAAGGGCTCTTTCGATCCCGGAAGCCAAGAGCGCTGCGTTGGAGGTGCTGCTGCACAATGCCTCTGGTCCATACGAGGGTCTTCCACGTACGGCCGGCTGGGGCTATCCGGAACCCTACACCCGGGATCTCCTCATCTCTTCCCTGGGCATCTTCGCGTCCGGCAACGAGGTCCTGCTCCGTTCCCTGCGCAGGGTGTTGGAGACATTGGCCCGGAACCAGAGCCCGCGCGGTCAGATCCCGTCCCTGGTGCATGATCCGGAGGATCGGGGTGCCAGCGACACGACGCCGCTTTTCCTGCTGGTCCTGGGAATGTTCCGGCGCTTCACCGGAGAAGTGACCTTTCTGGAAGAGGCCGGAGCGAAGGCCCTCCAGTGGATGGATTACCAGACCATCGATGACCGGGAGCTGGTGGGCCAGCAGCCCACCAGCGATTGGCGGGACGAACATTGGGTCCTGGGCCATGGTCTGTTCGTCAACGCCCTCGTGCATGGCTACTTGAGGATCCTGGGTCTGGAAGACCGGGCCCAAGCCCTTAGCATCGCCGCGAATCGTGCCGATGGCAGGGGGTTCGTCACTGAGCGCCAGCCCACCTATGCCCTGTGGTTCTACAAAGTGCTCCGGGACCAACGCTGCGATCTACTCGGTAACAGCCTGGCCATTCTCACGGGACTGGCCGATCCCCAGCGGGCGCATGAAATGGTGACCTGGATCGAAGCGCAATGCATCGAGCTGCGTTCGCGTGGCGAACTGACCCTGGAACTGCCACCTTGCTTCTTCCCTTTCGTGCAGCCCTCGGACTCCGACTGGCACCCTCGGTACGCAATCTATAATCTTCCGGGCCATTACCACAACGGCGGCGTATGGCCCTTTGTCTGCGGTTTCTACATCGCCGCTCTCGTGGCCGCTGGGGAGCACGGTATCGCGGCAGAAAAACTCCGCGCCCTCACAGCGCTCGTGCAACTCTCACGAAAGGCGCGCGGAGCCTTCGGCTTCAACGAGTGGTACCTCCCCCAAGATGGCAGCCCTGCGGGCGAAGATTGGCAGACCTGGTCCGCGTCCATGTACCTCTACGCGGCCGCCTGTGTGGAGGCGGGAAGGGCGTTGTATTTCTGAAATGCCTTCACAGCTATGGTCGATTCCATTTGGCTCGCACAAAGGAATTGCGCGCTCAACCATTGGTCAATCGGAAATTTCTTCAACCGCTGAATTTCATGCTTTCAGGCCCAAGCTCCGATTGGCGCACCCAGTCTGAATCCGCGTCGCTTTCACTGGCACCGGTTTCGGCATGTTCCAGAGCCCGGGTGAACAGGAAACGGATCTTGATGCGGCCCAGGTCGTCGGTGTGGACTTCGGCCTTGCCTGGACCCACCACCAGGGCCGTCAGCAGGCCGGGGATGGGCGGGGCGATCTCCTCGGGCAGGATGGGGATGCCCCGGCGAAGGCAGGTGAAGCGGTTCTGGTAGGGGGGTTCGGGTTTCTTGACGGTGGTGTCAGTCAGCACCGTGCCCAGCAGCCCCGAGAGCCCTGAGGACAGGTCTTTCGGCAGGTTGTTGACGGCCTCCACCACCCACTCCACGGAAGGATCTTGCTCCACTCCGCAGAACTCACCCTGGAGCCGCTGGAGATTCGCCAGCTCTGCGGCTACCGGTGCAAGCGCGAGCTGGAGTTTCGCCAGGCCGCCCAGATCATGGGCACCTTTAGTTAGCACTGCTGAAGGAGCACCATGAAGCCTCTGCGCAGGGGCGACGGAAAGCGCAAATGAAGAAAATCCTCAAGGGTACAATTGGCCCAACGACGGCCCTGCCAGCAGCGAATGGGTGGCACGACCTGAGTGCTAGAACTCAGCGCCCTCCAGCAGCCTGCACATCCTGTTTTAGTTCCCTGAATCCAATCGCCCCTATTGCTTCAGCGCCGCCACGATCTCCGCGATTACTTGCTCCGCCTTGGCGGTCTCCACTTGGCAGGTGCCCACCTGGCGATGGCCGCCACCACCGTATTTCAGCATCAGGGAACCAATGTCACTCAGGCAGGAGCGGTCCAGGATGCTGTGACCCGCGGTGAGGACGACATTCTGCTTCTCGCGTCCCCAAAGTACGCGCAGGGAAACGTTTTGCTTGGGCCAGAGGGCGTATTCGATGAAGCGGTTCCCGCTCACGATCTCAACGAGGTTGCGCAGGTCGATGATCAGGACGTTCCCATCCACGCGGCTATTGGCCTGGAGCATGGCCTGGTAGGCCTTCTCCTGCTCGAAGTAGCGGTGCACGCGCTCCTGCACATCGGGAATAGCCAGGATCTCGTCGATCTTCAACGTCCGGCAATAACCGATCATGTCCTTCATCAGGGCGTGATTGCTGATGCGGTAGTCCTTGAAGCGCCCAAGGCCGGTGCGGGGATCCATGATGAAGGAGAGCAGGATCCAGCCCTGGGGATGCTTGATCTCCTCCTCGGTCAGGCTGCCACTGTCGCTCTTGTCCACGGCCTCCATCAGGCCGTTCTCGTCAAATTTCCAGAAGGTGGGCGCACCGCCGAAGTGATCGTAGATGACTCGGGCGCAGCTGGGCGCCCGGTACGAAGCCCCCTTGAAGGCAATCCGTTCATTCTTCGCCAGGCGTTCTTCCTCGCTGGAATGGTGATCGAACCACATGCCGCAGCCCGGCACGAAGGGAACGTTGGCGAGGACATCATTGGCGGACACCTGGACCTTGCCATCCTGCATGTCCTTGGGATGTGCGAACAGGTAGTCGTCGATGACGCCGTGATCTTCCAGCAACGCCGCACAAGCCAGTCCGTCAAAATCCGATCGCGTGATCAGCCGCATGGGTCCCTCCTGGGGGATTTTTAGATCATCATAGTCATAGAGTGCCGGGCCAGGACCAAAAATGACCTGGGTTTCGCCGAAGATTCGGTATCCATCCTTCGAAAAGTTCTGAAGCTCTATGCCAATGTCCCCAGGAACCGATCGATTTCCTCTTCGTTGTTGTAGAACGAGGGGCTGACGCGGCAACGGCCTCCGCGCAACGAGATGGTGATAGCGCGCTCCGTGAGGCGTGCGAGGAGAGCCTGATTGGCCTCTTGCGAACCCGCCGTGAAGGCGACGATGGCTGAACGTTCTTGCTGACTTTCCACCGGGCTGACCACCTGCATCCCTTTGGCTTGAAGCCCTTCAATGAGCCGGGAGGTGAGCTCCAGGACTCGGGTTTGGATGGCGGGTACGCCGATTTCTAGGATCAGTTCGAGTCCCGCCGTCCAGGCATGGAAGAGGGAATAGGGCAAGGTTCCGGTCTCGTAGCGCTGGGCGCTGGGGAGCCAACGCAGTTCGCTCAGATCGTCTTCGGCTGAGAACATGCCCGGCAAGGTCGGCCGGATCCGGTCCCAGAGACCCTTGCGGATGTATAGGAAGCCGGTGCCAGGCATCCCGAGCAGCCACTTGAAGCCCGCGCAGGCCAGCACATCAATGCCGTCCTCCTCGACATTCAAGGGCATCACCCCCGCTGCCTGGATGCCATCCACCACGAAGAGGGCGCCACGATCGCGAGCGATCCGGCTCACGGCTTTCAAATCAGCCCGGAACCCTGTCGTGTGGCGCACCGCAGCGACCGCCACCATGCGCGTCCGGCTATCCACCCGAGCCGCGATCCTGGCGGGAGCCACGCGCAGATCAGCCTCGATAGGCACGATCCGGACCTCAACGCCGCGGTCCCGCAACGCGAGCCAAGGGAAGGTGTTGTTCCAGTGCTCTTCCGCAGGCACCACTACGTTGTCGCCGGGTGCCCATGCGTAGCCGGCCGCTGCCAAGCCGAGGCCGACCCCAGTGCTGGGGACCAGGGCGTATTCCTCGGGCAGACCCCCCAGGAGGCGTGCAAGGAGCAGTCTCACTGGGTTCCGCGCGGGCGGGCGCCGATGGGGAGCGTGCTCCGCCAGGTCCAGGTAGTCTTCCAGCCTTCGGCGAACGGGCAGAGAGAGGGGCGACTCCGCCGCGTTGTTGAGGAAAATCAGCCGCTCTGTCACCGGGAATAGAGCGCGGACTGCAGCCGAATCCATGAGATTTCTCCTCTGTGAATGGCGTGGCCAATCTCGCGGCGATGTTTCTGCTCGACTCCAGAGAGCCCGTTAAGATCAAGGTGGTGGAGTGAACCAAACAGGTCAATAATTTACTATATCCGTTCATCATCCTTCGAAAGTCCGGGCCAACATCCCTTTTTTTGCCTTTCACTCATCAACTGCTCTTTTCCGGAGGTTCCATGTTCTGGGCTGTCACCGTTGCTGCAATCATCGAACGAAAAGGCCGCTTCCTAATGGTGGAAGAGACCGATGGCGTAAACCCCGAGCGGGTGTTGAATCAGCCGGCCGGACATGTGGACCCTGAGGAGTCCGTCCTGGCAGCCGTGGTCCGGGAGACCTGGGAGGAGACCGGACTCACTTTCGAGCCCACGCATCTGATCGGGTTGTACCACGTGCAGGCCCGGAACGGTCTGGATTACCTGCGAATCTGTTTCTGTGGCACGGTGCCGGAGGCAGCCCAGGCGAGCCCTCAGGATCCGCAGATCCTGGACTGCAAATGGCTTACCCGGGACGAGATCGCCCAAGCGGACCTGCGCACCAGCGCCGTGCTCCACTGCATCGACGACTACCTGTCCGGCCGTCGCCTGCCCCTGGAAGCTGTAGGCGCCTTTCATCGCGATCGCTGAAGGCGTCCTGAAACCCGATTGCCCCTGAAGATCCCCCATGGAAGAACCCTGGATTCCGCGCGATGAAGGCCTGTCTCCCGATGCCTGGAAAGAGCGGGTGAGAGCCTGTTTTGAGGCGCTGCGGACCCAGCAAGTCCCGGTCATCGTCGAGACCTCGGACGGCATCCAGATGGATGGGCGCATCGAGAGCCTGGACGAGGCCAAGGGCCGCATGGTCCTAAGCATCCTCCGTGCCCCAACGGCAGGGCTGAAGGCGGATGACGAGGTGCAACTCTTCTTCAGCATGCAGGCGAACCGCTGGGTGGGCCGGGCCCGGATCCATTACCACAACGATCGCCGCAACCGCTTCACCCTGATCCTCCCGAAACGCCTGGATATCAGTGACCGCCGCCAGGAGACCCGCGTGTTCCTGGACCCCGCCGAGAACGTGAAGGCAACCTTCTTTCCCGCTGGGGCCGAGCATATCCAGGTGATCGGCCGTCTCTCCAATCTTTCAGAGGGGGGCTTCCGCCTCGCGGTGGAAAGCGCTCAGGACGCGGAGCAGGGACATCCTCTTGATCCTGGCGATGTCCCCTTGGAAACCAACCAGATTCTTGAATCGATGCGGATCACTGGTTTGCGGGACAGCCCCATAAGCGCCCAGGGGATCGTGCTGGAAGTGGATCCCCAACCCCTTGGACCCATCCTGGGAATCCGCTTCCGGACCATCCATCCTGAGGATCTGGCCTTTCTGCAGAGCTACGTCTATTCCAGGGCCCAGGCTGTTCCAGCGGTGATCCCGGTTCCGCTCGAGCCCGAAGTTGCCCTCGTCCCGGAGACCCCTGAGTCGGTCAGCGAGGCTCCCAAAGCCGAGGTCGAGGCCCCTCGTTCAGCCCAAGAGGATCAGCGGCAAAAGCGCTTCAAGACCCTTGCACTTGTCATGCCCCCTGGCCACGACCGAGAGGCCATTCAGACTTACCTGTCCACCCAAGGTTTCACCCGCGTGCTGCCAGCGGGGACTCTCGCGGAACTGGCTGTGATGACCCGGAAGTCACCTCCCGATGCATTCCTGGTGGACTGGTCGGACGCCTCCAGGCCGGAATTGGACATTGTGCTGTTCCTGGGCAAGTACCCCTTTGCTCCGCCCCCCAGCATCATCCTGGCGTGCACCCACGCCACTACGCAATTCGCACGCGAGGCAAACCGCCTGGGTGTCGCCCACTTGCTGGTGAAGCCCTACGCCCTGGATAACTCTTTCGTGGAGCTGCTGCTGCAGCAGTTGAGCGGCGAATGAGCGCTATCACTTCGGAAAACTATAGTGACGTCACGCTTCAGAGCGGCCGTCCCGCTGGATCCCAAAGTGCGGCTTGCCGCGCTGCGCGCCAGATGGTCAGGAGTTGATCCAGCAGCGCGCCGAAGTCCTCGAGCCGAAGGGCATTGGGTCCATCGCTGAGGGCCTGGTCCGGATTGTCGTGGACCTCGAAGAAGAAGCCGTCCACAGCCGTGGCTGCGGCCCTGGCCAAGGCGGGGATCATCTCCCTCGCCCCCCCCGTCGCGTGGCCGAGGGAACCGGGTTTCTGCACACTGTGGGTCGCATCGAAGATCACGGGACAGCCTGTGCGCCGCAGGTGGGGAAAACTCTGGAAGTCCACCACCAGGTTGCCGTAGCCGAAGGAGGCTCCGCGTTCCGTGACCCATACGGGCCCCACCGAAGGATTGCTGCGCAGTTTGTCCACGGCGTTGTGCAGATCCCAGGGCGCCAGGAATTGCCCCTTTTTGAGGTTCACGGGGTGCCCGGTGGCCGCCGCCGCCAGCAGCAGATCCGTCTGGCGGCAGAGGAAGGCGGGAATCTGCAGCACGTCCACGGCTTCCGCCACCAGGGCGCATTGCTGGGATTCATGGACATCCGTCAGCACGGGAACGCCCAAGCGCATCCGGATCTCCGCCAGGATATCCAGACCTTCCTCCATGGGCATGCCCCGGTGG
>JANYIU010000134.1 GCA_025361955.1 Holophagaceae bacterium | reverse complement strand
CTTGGCCTTGACGGTCAGCTGGCCGGTACCGCCAGGCGTGTGCACATACAGGAAGATCGTGTCCCCCAGGTGTTCGGCCACGATCACGGCGGTCTTGGCCGTGCCTTCGCCCGCCTCGGTGGCGGCCACGATGCGCTCCGGGCGGATGCCCATCATCAGGGCGGTGCCCTCAGCCAGCCCCCGGGCGTCCGAGCCCGCGAGCACGAGGGTGCCGTCCGCCAGCTTAACGGTGGCGCCGGCCTCCGTGGCCGACACGAGGGTGCAGGGGAGGAAGTTCATCTTGGGGGAGCCGATGAAGCCCGCCACGAAGCGATTCGCCGGGTGGTGGTAGAGCTCCAGCGGCGCGCCCACCTGCTCGATGCGACCCTCGTTGATCACCACGATGCGGTTGGCCAGGGTCATGGCCTCCACCTGATCGTGGGTGACGTAGACCATGGTGGTGGCCAGGTCCGTGTGCAGACGGGCCAGTTCCACCCGCATCTGCACGCGGAGGCCCGCGTCCAGGTTGGAGAGGGGCTCATCGAAGAGGAAGACGCCCGGCTTGCGGACAATGGCCCTGCCGATCGCCACGCGCTGGCGCTGCCCCCCCGACAGCGCCTTGGGCCTGCGATCGAGCAGGGGTTCGATCTGGAGAATCTCGGCGGCCTTGCGCACCGCCGCGGCGATCTCCACTTTGGATTCCCCGGCCAGCTTGAGGCCGAAGGCCATGTTCTCCGCCACGGTCATGTGCGGGTACAGGGCATAGCTCTGGAACACCATGGCGATGCCGCGCTTGGAAGGCGGCACGTCGTTCATGGGCTGGCCGCCGATGAACAGCTCCCCGCTGGTGATCTCCTCCAGGCCGGCGATGCAGCGCAGTAGGGTGGACTTGCCGCAACCCGAAGGCCCCACGAACACGATGAACTCGCCGTCCGTGATCTCCAGATCGATCCCGTGGAGGATCTCCACGTCACCGAAGGCTTTGCGCAGGGCTTTGAACTGTAGGTTGGCCATGGGAGGGGTCCGGGGAAAGGCGGGGCTGGAACGGTCGGGACAGGCTCAGGGCAGGTCGCCGTGCAGGGTACTCTGGAAGTTGGCACCCGCCAGGTACAGCACCCGCAGGCCGTAGGGGGGCAGGCTGGTGACGGTATAGCTGTCGCCCGTCAGCGCGGTCCCACCTTTGAGGTCGCCCAGGATGGCCTGCACGGGCCCATTGGCGGGCACGCCATGGGCCGTCAGTCCGGAGACGATGATGGTCTGTGCCGTGGCGCCGAGGTTGGCCACGACCAGCACGCGCTCAGTGCCCGCATCACGCAGGTAGGCGATGCCCTTGG
The DNA here is from genome assembly GCA_025361955.1 of Holophagaceae bacterium. Lineage (GTDB taxonomy): Bacteria > Acidobacteriota > Holophagae > Holophagales > Holophagaceae > UBA1801. The sequence continues at coordinate 3,284 of JANYIU010000134.1, read as the reverse complement.
TCGCGCCCACGTCGGTGGGCAGGGTGGCGTAGCCGCCCCGGAGGGCGGGGTAGGCCTTGCGGGCCTGGATGAGGTACCGGCACCAGCTGAGGAGGGAATCCGGCTGACTGGTCTGGGTGGCCACCGCGCCCCAATCCATGGGCTGGCGCAGGTTGAGGTCCGTGCCGGACTGGCCGGTCATCCCCACCTCGTTGCCGTAGTAGAGGATCGGCGTACCCGGCGACAGCAGCGTCATGGCCTCGGCGAGGATGATCTTCGGCTTGCTGCCGCCGTACTGGGTGGCTGGGCGCGAGATCAGGTTGTCGTGGTTGGAATCGAAGGTGGCGGAGCGGTAGCCGGCCGGGTAGGTCTGCTGCTCGAACTCCCAGAGCGAGGTCAGCTTCGTGGCATCGCCCTGCGAGATCATGTTCGCAATGGCCCAGGGCGCGCTGAAATCCAGGCACAGGTGGAATTCGTTGGTGCCGTTGCCATAGTAGGGCGCGACGCCGGCGGCATCGTTGGTCCAGGCCTCGGCGATCATGGCCTTGGCGCTGTGCCGGGAGACGTCGCCGCCCGGGTGGGGGTGGAGATCGCCGGTGCTGTATTCATCCAGGAGGCGCCGGAAGGCCTGCAATTGGGTGTGGGTGTCCGGCTGGTCCGCCTGTTGGCCGGGGCCCGTCTCGCAGAGGTAGCGCACGGCATCCACGCGCATGCCGTCGAAGCCGCGATCCAGCCAGTAGGTCTGGACCTTGCGCATTTCCGCCTGCACGGCGGGATTGGAGAAGTTCAAATCGGCCAGGGTGTCCGTGGCGAAGGAGGTGTAGTAGTAGCTGCCGCCGTCGTAACGCCAGACATCCGCCGCCGTGCCACCGCCCCAGGGGAGGCCCCAGCCTGCGGGCTGACTGGTCTTCCAGAGGTACCAGCTGGTCCGGGTGGCGCTGTTCGTGAACCAGGGATTCTTGGTGGAAGTGTGGTTCGGCACGAAATCGAAGAGGATCCGCATGCCCCGCGCGTGCACCGCGTCGATGAGGTTTTTCAAATCGGCCCGGGTACCGAAGCGGTTGTTCACGGCGTAGTAGTCCGTCGTGTCGTACCCATGCATGTTGTCACCCTTGTAGTCGCACTCGAAGATGGGCGACAGCCACAGGGTGTTCACGCCCAGGGTCTGGAGGTAATCCAGCTTGCCCTGGATGCCGGGCAGGTCCCCGATGCCGTCGGCGTAGGCACCGTCGGCGAAGGCCTTCACCCAGATCTGGTAGATCACCGCGTCGCCGTACCAACCGGGGGCGCTCTCCAACTGCTGCCCCGGCGCGATGGTCGTGGCATCCACGGGATAGGGGCTGCTGGTGCTGGCGTGCGGCCCCTGGCAGCCCAGCCCGCCCATCAGGAGATAGGCGAGCAGGGCTGCGGTAAGAATGGGGCGGAACGTCACATCGTGTCCTTCAGGAAAGCCAACCGAGCCACGGCCCGTCCAGGAGGACGGGCCGTTGCATCAGGCCGCTCTTACCACCAGGCCTCGACCTGGGCACCGAAGGTGGTGCCGGCCTGGGCGCCGTTGAAGACGCCGATGCCGCTGGGCGTGCCCCAGGCGGTGGCGTAGGAGTTCCAGTTGGCCTTGGTGACGAAGAGGCGCAGGACCGGGCGGGACCACCAGCTGGACTGGGGGCTGAACTGCAGGGCCAGGGTCTTCTTGGTCATGCTGCGGGTCTGGCCGTCGGCGGAGGAATGGTCGCCGCTGACCTTGAACTGATCGACGCCGATCTCAGCCGCGAGGCTGATGTGGCTGGTGAAGAACCAGGTGGGGCGGGCGCCGAGGGAATCCCAGACCATGTCCCGATGACCGGGCTGGGTGGGATCCTCGTTCTGCACGCGGTGGACGGCCACCACGCCCATGCCGAACTGCTTGGTGGGCTGGATGAAGAGGTTGTCGATCACCATCCACCAGTTGTTCTTGGTGTTCATCTCGGGGTTGTACCAGTTCCAGAAGGTGGAACCGTCACCCTTGGTGAAGTAGAGCTTGTTGTCGCCGCCGAGGATGCCGGACTGCTGGTATTCGAGGTGCCAGCGGCGGCCGACGTTGTTGTTGGAGTTGTTGACGGAACCCTTGCGGACGCTGGGCTCGTTGTACTGGAAGCCGAGGCTGAAGGAGGAACCCTGCCAGGCGGAGAGATCGGTCCAGCGCAGGTCATGGGAGGCCACGACCATCTTGCCGTTGTAGTTGTAGACGTCGGAATTGACCGTGCCAGGGAAGTGGGCCCAGCCACTGACGCCGCCGTCCCAGCCGCCATTGAGGTTGTTGCGGTCAGCCTGGATGTAGGCATAGCTGAACTTGCCCAGGCCCACATTGATGTTCTCGAGGCCGAAGCCGTCGCCGCTGTTGTTCCAGTAGTAGAAGTCCAACATGTGCACGTCGTGACGCTGGTAGAAGCGGCGCCCCGCCCAGAGGGTGGCGTCCTTCAACGGCATGGAATTGCCGAGCATGCCGTTGGCCTCGCCCCAGGCTTCCCGGAGGTAGAGCATCTGGTTCTGGCCGGCCTGGTGGGAGCCGTCGACGTTGCCGCCCGCATCCGCACTGGCATCGCGCGAACCGTTGTACTGGCGGAAGGCTTCGCGGAAATGGAGCTTGAAGTTCGAGGAGCCCTTCTCGTAGGCCTTCACGTCCATGGCCAGTTCGGTGTAGTTGTCCTCTTCGTTGCCGAGCCGGTAGCCGGGGCCGTTCGACGGGCTGGCCTGGGTCCCGGGCAGGTAGAAGCTCCCCTGCTCGCCGCCATTGGAAGAACGGCCGACGCCCATGCGGGTATAGCCGTGGAATTCGACCACGTCCTGGGCCAGGAGTGGTCCACAGACCAGCGCCAGGGGGAGCGCGGCTTTGAGGATGGAAAGTCGCTTCATGGTATTGCCTCCAGAGAGAGTTGCCGCGGTGCGGCTGGGTGAGTGGCTGAAAAAGGGAGGGCCGGGCGCATGGAAGTTCAGACCATGCGGCCGAAGAAGCCTCCCCAGGGGGGGAGCTGGATGTCCTGGCCTTCCCATGGACAAGCCGCGAGACCATGCCCATCGAGGCACAGCACCGGGGCGGGAAGGGTGTATTGAACGGGTGCGGGACTGAGGTTGAAAACCGCGAGGACTCGCTCCGAGCCACTCTCCCGTCTGAGCGCCAGGAGGGGTTCGGGGGTTTTGTAGAAATGGATGCTGCCGCGGCAGAGGGCTTCGGACTGCTTCCGCCAGGGGAGGAAGCGCTGGTAGAAGGCCAGCACGGAATCGGGATCGGTGGCCTGTACGGCAACGGCGCGGTCCAGATGCCCCGG
>JANYIU010000109.1 GCA_025361955.1 Holophagaceae bacterium | reverse complement strand
TTGGTGGCTGAAGGCGGACTCGAACCGCCGACCTAGGGATTATGAGACCCTCGCTCTAACCACCTGAGCTACCCAGCCGGGAACAGCCATTCTATCTGGACCCGGCGCTGAGGTCCACGGTGGTTTTCGGCTTGGCGAGGGCCTGCTCATAGAGGGCTTCGTACTGATCGATGACGGGGCCCTCCGCGAAGGTCGTCAGGGCACGTTCCTGGGCGGCTGCGCCCATGGTCTTCCGAAGGTTGCGGTCGCGCAGGAGGGTCAGGGCGTCATTGGCCATGGCGTCCGTATCCCCCATGGGTTCCAGATAGCCATCCACGCCATGGCGGACTACTTCAGGAAGTCCCCCCACCCGGCTGGCGATGACGGGCACCTGGTGGGCCATGGCCTCCAGGGCTGCCAGACCGAAGCTCTCCGTGGCGGAGGGCAGGAGGAAGACATCTGAACAGGCCAGTACGGTATCAATGTCCAGCTGCTTGCCCGTGAACCGCACTGCGTCCGAGAACCCCTTCTGACGCGCGTAGGCTTCGGCCTCGGCACGATCAGGACCGTCTCCCACCATGACCAGCCGCGTGGGGTGCTGCGCCAGGACCTTCTCGAAGATCTTCATGACATCCAGCACCCGCTTGACGGGCCGGAAGTTGGAGATGTGGACCAGGATGGAGGCGCCGCAGGGCGCCAGCCAGGAGCGGCAATCGGGTCGCTGCCCGGTAAAAGGGGCGATGAAGTTGGGGATCACCGCAATGGGACGATCCACCTGGAAGGTGCGGTAGGTTTCGTCGCGTAGATATTCCGACACGGCGCTGACCGCGTCACTGGCCCGGATGGCCAGCTTCACCATGGGGAGATAGCTGGGGTCCGCTCCCACGACCGTGATATCCGTGCCGTGCAAAGTGGTGACGATCTTCAGTTTGCCATCCGTGGCCATGCGGGCCAGAAGGGCGGCCGAGGCGTGGGGGATGGCATAGTGGGCATGCATGATGTCCAGTCCATAGTTGCTGGCGACGTCGGCCATCTTGGAAGCCAAGGCGATGGAAAAGGGTTCAGCTTCAAAGAGAGGGTAGGGGGTGGCTGAAACTTCATGGAAAAGGACCCGATCTTCAAAGCCGAGGAGACGCGGAGGCACCGAGGGGCTGAGCAGATGCACCTCGTGTCCTCGCGCTGCGAGAGCCTTTCCGACTTCTGTTGCCACGACGCCGGAACCACCGAATGTCGAATAGCAGGAAATCCCAATGCGCATGCTCACCTCCCAGGTGTCCCGAATCGCCCGAAACGATTATCATGAGCAGATCTGAGGACTACGCCTATGCTGATCGTGATTTGGCTCATTTATTGGGGGATCCAGGCCCTGATCCTGCTGGTGGTGGTCACGAGCATCCTGTCCTGGATCCGACCCGATCCGCGCAATCCAGTGGTAAAAATCTTGAACGCCGTCGTCGATCCCCTGCTTCACCCAATCCGGACGCTCCTTCCCGCCACCGGTGGCATGGACTTCAGCCCCATGATCGCCATCCTCATCCTCTGGTTCCTGCAGAAGTTGCTGACCGGCGGAATCGCCCATTGAGGTGTCCATGAAATTCACTCCGCTCGATATCCAGCGCCGCGAGTTCGAGAAGTCCTTCCGAGGGCTCAACGAGGCGGAAGTGCGAGCCTTCCTCCATGAAATCGCCGCAGAATGGGAAGAGATCGTCCATGAAAACCAGAAGTTCAGGGACGAGATCGTGGACACGAGAGAACGCTTGCAGCAGTACCAAGACCAGGACCGGATCTTCCGCGAGACGCTCCTCCACGCGCAGAAAACCAAGGAGGAGCTCCTGGATGCCGCCAACCGGGAGAAGGCGCTCATCTTGAAGGAGGCTGATTTCAAGGCGGACGAGATCATCCGGGAAGCCCAGAACCGCATGGCGGAGATGGAAATCCAGATTCGCAATCTCAAGCTGGAGCGGGTGCGCTTCCTGCAGGAGATCGACACCTTGATGGCCCGGACGCGCCGGTTCCTCCAAGAGGAGGCCCCTGAGATCTTCCCGCCTGCGGATACCACCCGGAAACTGGACGAGCGGGAAGCCGCTCGCTTGGACCAGATGACCTCCCTGCCGGTCCTGTCCCCTGCCAGCCTAGGGTTCCCCAGATTCCCGGAGGGTTTGGACGGGAGCAAGTGATCTGACAGCAGGGTCCAGTCGCTTGTGGCAAAGGTCACTGCATAGCAAACCCTTTGTGGCGGTGAACTCACCTGCAGCACTGATTGCAGGGTTCCAGAAATGTCAGCCAATGGCCATCGGAGCGTTGCCGCAGCCAACCAGACGCCGATTTCCGCCTGGAGCGCCCCCCGGGTTTTCAGGTCATGGAGAAGTTCGTTAGTCTTGCTATCCCAAGCCCAAAAGCGTCCTGGCCTCAGCTTCCATGCGGTCCATCAATTCGGGCGTGGTGCGGCTCTGAAGGTAGACCTTCAGTTTGGGTTCCGTGCCACTGGGGCGGAAGGCGGCGAAGGCCCCACTCTGCAGGCGGAACTTCAGTGCATTGCTGGAGGGGATCGGCTGGGCGATGTCTTTGCGATCCGGGCGATCGAGGATGGGCTCCACAATGCCTTTAGGGCCATGCCATTCGCCGGCCTGGAAATCTTCCCAGGAGACTACCGTTTCGCCCGCGAAGGTGGTGAGGCCTGCGGCCCGGATGCGCGCCATGGCCTCGGCAAATCGCTGCGCGCCGCCAGGACGCGGGTCTTCGAGATTCACTAGGCGGTTGTGGAAGACACCCACCCGTTTTTGCAGGGCATCCACGGCGGCCAGGAGGCTCATATTCTTGGCGTTGTAGTGGCCGATCATCTCGCCCACCACCAGAGCGGCGGTGACCCCGTCCTTGTCGCGAAGGTCATTGGAAAGCAGCATGCCAAAGGATTCTTCGGCGCCGAACGCGAAGGGCTCACCCAGTTCCATCAACCGGTGCTGACGGGTGGCGATGAACTTGAATCCGGTGAGGGTCCAGCAGACGGAGAGCTGGTGGTGACGAGCCACCTCCGCAACGAAGTCGGAGGTGACCACTGTGGTCACCACCACCCCCTTGAGGCCCTTCTGCGTGCAGAGATAGTCCAAGGTCAGGGCGGCAAGATCGTTGCCGGTCATGAGTTCCCATTGACCATTCCGTCGGGCGACGACCCCGATCCGATCTGCGTCAGGATCGTTGGCCAGAATGGCGTCCGCTCCCAGCCGCTCGGCATCGGCCAAGGGGGCCGTGTAGGCGGCGATTTCTTCAGGGTTGGGCCTGGGCGCCGTGGGGAAGGTCCCATCGGGCGTGGCCTGCGAGGCACATATTGCGAGGGGCAAGTCGGCTCGCTTGAACAATTCCGGGACAAAGGCCATGCCGGTCCCATGGAACGGCGTATACAGGAGTTTCGCTGCCCTGAATTCTGTGGGCTTCTGCAGCAGTGTCAGCCCCATGGTGAGATAGGCCTCCTCAAGTTCCGCTGGGATGGGCAGGATGCTGGCATCGGCCTCCAGTGAGGGCGGTTCTGGCACCACCGGCTGGTTTGCCATTGCGGCTTCAATCTCGCTGTCCCAAGGGGAGACAACCTGGCCGCCGAGATCGTCATAAGCCTTGTAACCGTTGTATTCCTTTGGATTGTGAGACGCCGTCACAATGATGCCGCAGCCGGTGCCGAGCTTGCGCATGGCATAGCAGAGAAAGGGAGTGGGTAGCGGCCGGTTGCCGAGGTAGACCTTGTATCCTGCGGCCGCCAGGACTCTGGCGACCTCCTTCGCGAAGGCATCCGACTGGAGCCGCGTATCAAAACCCACCAGGGCCGTCAGTCGACTGGGGGCGTGGCGCTTGGCCACGGCTGCCACAGCCAGGGTGGCTCTGCGGATATTGGGTTTGTTCATGCGGCGGAGACCGGCCGCCATGATCCCGCGCAGCCCTCCAGTGCCAAAAGCCAGTGGCTCTGAAAAGCGGTCCTGGAGTTCGGCGATGGCGGCCTGATCGCCCCCTTCGGCCGCTTTGAGAATCGGCTCGAGATCGGCGCGCAGTTCGGGCTCCAGATGGGGGGAGGCTAGGTATTCACGGGCAGCAGCAAGTGACATTAATCACCTATGAAGTTGTGGATGAGGAGAAGGCTTCACGCCCCTCCCAGGGCGATATCCTCGAGCAGGATGCTGAGACCCGCGCTGGAACCGTACCAGCGGAGATCACTGCCCAGCGCGACGATGCGGTTCAGAAAATCCTTGAGATTGCCCGCGAAGGTCAACTTGTCCACGGACTCGGCGAGCACGCCATCCCGGATTCGAACCCCACTGGCCCCCACGCTGAGATCGCCGGAAACGGGGTCCACGGTGTGAAGCCCCATGATTTCCGTGATAAGCACGCCGTTGCCAGCCTGTCGGAACAGCTCCTCCGGGCTCGCTGTGCCTGCTTCCGGGAACAGATTGAAGAGCGTGATTCCCGGGTTGCTGCCAAGGCCCCGGCCCGCGGTGGCAGTGGGCTTCACACCCATCTCGGCCGCCGTTTTGAGGGTATGCAGATAGGTCGTCAGGACCCCGTTCTCAATAAGAACGTTACGCCGGGTGGGCAATCCTTCGCCATCCCAAGGCTCCGTCCCGAGTCCTCCGGCCAAGCGTCCATCGTCAATCAGGCTCAACAGGGGCGAAGCGATCTTCTGGCCAAGTTTACCGGTGAAGAGACTGCGCTGTTTGAGCACTGCCTCCGCGGAAAGCATCCCAGCTACGATCCCAAGTAGATCCACCGCAACTTCGGGGTGCAGAACTACGGAGTACTTGCCCGCCGGAAGCTGGGCGGGCTTGAGCTTGCGCTCGCCTTTTTGGGCCGCTTCCTGGCCGATCTCGGCCAGGCTGAAGGCTTCCGGATGGCGGCCCATGGCCCAGTGCCAGGCGGCTTGGCGATCCTCGCCGTCCTGCACGGCCAGCTCGATGCTGGCAGCGCAGGTGGTGCCCAAATCGAAGCTTCTTACGCCCCTCTGGGTCAGCAGCAGGGTCGCGCCGACACCATCGGACCAGGAGGCTGCCCGCACCGCCACGACTTTCGCCGAGGCCTTCCGTGCTTCTGCTTCCAAACTCAAAGCTCGCTCGATTCGCTGCTCGGAGGTCAATGTCTCCGTGCGCGGATCGAAGCGACTGGGTAGATCGTCCGCACCGGCGGGTTCGGCCTGGCGCAGCCAAGGGTCCTTGTCACCCAGAGCCGATAACTCCCAGGCATTCGCAAAGAGCTCCCTGAAGTCCTTCCGCGCCAGATCGGTGGTGGTGACGATACCGGTCCGGCCATCGCGCAGCACCCGGACCCCCAGGCCACCTCGTTTGGAGGTGGTCAAATCCTCCAGGGCACCATTCTGGACCTTGGCCTTGCGGCTTCGGGAAACGGAGACGTAGGCTTCAGCGCCATCGGCCCCTAGCCCCATTGCATGGTGGATCCCTTCCTGGAGTTTCTCCTCCAGGGCTTCAGACAAGTAGTGGTGGAATAGCTCGGCATCCATCATCAGGGCTGGGCCTCCTTCAATGCGCGCTGGTAGGCCTGGTAGGTGGGTACATCGAAGCAGACCAGCACGACCTGCTCAGGCAGGATATGGGTGTTCAGGAAGTCCAGGATGGCTGCGACGGCGATGGGCGCAGCCTTCTCGAGGGGAATTTGCGGCTGCAGCCCGGAGCCGATGCTCGGGAAGGCGAGGGACCGGATCTGGTGACTGGCGGCTAGCTCCAATGAATTCCGGTAGCAGTTCGCCAAGGCCTGCGCCTCGATGGGAGTGCCCCAGTTCCAGGTGGGTGGGACGGTATGGATGATGTGCCCGGCGCCAAGATCATGGGCGGCGGTGATCCGCGCTTCCCCCACGGGGCATCCCTCCATGGCTGCACATTCCTCCTTGAGGCCTGGTCCAGCGGCGCCATGGACGGCCGTGTGCACGGGACCTCCGTCGAGCAGCGTCGCATCGCTTGAATTCACGATGGCTTCCACATTGATGGAGGTGATATCGCCGAGCTGTAGGTGGAATCGAGCAGCCATGGAAATCCCTAGTGGTTCCCTGCGCCGAGGGTGGTTTGCAAATGGGTGGAAACCGCAGCATCCTAAGCAACCAGCGTAACGGACTTGGCCCCTTCGTGGTCCTGTTCGTCAAAGGACATTCGGCAAGGGCTCCGCCGTGCCGCCTACCACCAGGGCAGGGCAGAGGATCGTTGGCAGGGCGTCGGACACCGGCACACCTTGGCCATCCTTGCCGCAAGTGCCGATGTCGAAGTGCTCCAGATCCCCGGCGATCCGGGTGATCCCCCGCAGGACTTCTGGTCCACAACCACTCAGGGTGGCATTCTTGACCGGGTACTTGATGACGCCATGTTCGACCCAGTAGCCCTCGGTAACCTGGAACACGAAGTTGCCGGTCACGGTATCCACCTGACCCCCCCCCATGCGTTTCACCAGGAGACCGCGATCCAGGTCCTTCAGGATGGCCTCGGGAGCCTCGGATCCAGGCGCCAGGAAGGTGTTGCGCATCCTGGGGATGGGGATGTGGCGGTAGCTTTCGCGGCGGCCGTTGCCGGTGGGGGGTACGCCCATCCTACGTGCGGTCTTCCGGGACTGGAGATAGCCCTTGAGGATGCCGTTCTCGATCAGCACGACTCGTTCCACCGGGCGACCTTCATCATCGCAGGCGCTGGATCCGCGCTTGTGGGGCAGGGTGCCGTCATCGATGATCGTCACCCCATCGGCAGCCACCTTCGTGCCCAGCTTGCCGGAAAAGGCGCTCATGCCCGCGAGGGCGAGATCTGCTTCCAGGCCGTGACCGCAGGCCTCGTGGATCATGGTTCCGCCCGCGCTGCTCGCAAGGATGACGGGGAAGGTGCCCGCCGGGGCGGGTTGCGCTGCCAGTGCCTGGATGGCTAAGCGAACGGCTTCCCGCGCGGTGTGAGCGACGGCTTCTTCGGTGAACAACTCGAAGCCACGGGTCTCGCCCAGCGCCTGATAGCCGGTCTGGAGCACCTCACCCTCGGCAGCGGTGACATTGAGGCGCAGAACGCCTTGGGTGCGATGGTCTTCGGAAAGGGAGGTCTTCCATCCGGCCTTCACCCGGTCAGCGATGGCGATCCAGACACTCTGGGTGGAGTCGCCATAGCCCACGGAAACCTGCCGGACCGCGCCGGGTTTGATCGCTTCCGCATGGGTTCGGGCGAGGGCCTCTGCCCTCCGGACCAACTCGACCTTCTCGGGAAAGGGAACGGTGGCAGGATCCCGTTCAATAGGGCTGGGGGTGGGATAGGCCAGCAAGGCCAATGCGGGAATTCCGGCGGCTTCACCAACGCCAGGAGCGGCCAAGGTCAGCGCCGCTTCACAGAGTTCTGCAAAGGACGGCGCAATGAGATCCGCGAACCGGGTGGTTTCCCCTTCCAGAAGGCGGAGGCTCGCGCCGAAGGTTTCGCTGGAGAGGACATCCTCCATCCGGCCATTATCCATCCCCAGGGCCTGAGCCCGGCGCTTCTCCACGAAGACCTCACCGTAGTCGCCGCCTTTGGAAAGAAGAGAGGATAGGACACTGCGGAGCTGCTCAGGAGAGAAGGGTGAGTTCATCAAGGGACTCCAACGCGTGGAACGCAAATGTTTCCAATTGGCCAGAAGCAAGGCCTCGGCCTTTTCAAGGATAGGCAGAAGGTCGCGGCCGTCATTTGTTATGATGCAATCAGCGTGGAGCCGTTTCTCAGCGCTGCCAGTCTGCGCGGCCAGTCGGGCTCTGGCATGGTCCTGGGTCAGCTTGTCTCGGCTCATGAGCCTTTGGACACGAAGTTTCTCAGGGGCTTCCACGATCCAGAAAACATCGAAGGTGTGAGCCTTGCCGCGTTCCACCCAGAGGGCGGCGTCCATGACGACACCCTTGGTGGCCCTCGGAAGGTCTTGCAGCTGCGCGGATAAATGGGCTTCGATCCGCGGATGCAGCAGGGCGTCCAGGATCCGGCGAGCGGAGGGGTCAGTGAAGATCTTGGCTGCCAGCCATGGGCGATCGAGCGTTCCATCCAGCTTCAGCACGTCAGGCCCGAAGGTCTCCACCAGGGCTTGGAGGCCCTCCGTACCGCGCGCTACCACATCCCGCGCGGCCTGATCTGCATCCAGGACGGTCCAGCCACGTATTTTCAAGATGTTTGCAACGAAGCTTTTCCCCGCCGCGATGCCGCCCGAGAGACCAATGATGGGAACAGGAAGTCGAGGATCCATGACCTGTCATGTTCGCATCCATTCGCCCCGATCCAAAGGGGGCGAAGCCGGACACCGAAGTCGGACGCCGTCATTCGTGAGGTTTGATGTGCCCTCGCTCAATGAGCCTGCTGGACAAACGTTCCGCCGCGTCGATGGCCAGATCAATGTCTTCATCGGTCAGGCGCCCACTGCCCGCTGCGGCCATGCCATTCAATAGATAGAGGGCATAGTGCTCCACCCGCCGAAGCACTTGAGGAGAAATGACGTGCGTAGAAATTGCGACAGGATCGACGTGCAGATCATCTCTCATCGCTGCCCTCCTTGGCATGAATGCATCGTTCAGCTTCAAGCATAGGCTCATCTCCTCGCAGAGGAAGCCGAGGTCATCGTTTCTTAACTGGATTGATGGACCCAAGCCCCACCCAGAATTTCCAGGCCTCGATAGAACACGACCGCTTGTCCAGGGGTGATGGCTCTCTGGGGAGACTCAAACACGACCTGAACTTGCCCATCCTTCAGGGGCTCTACCCAAGCAGGGACTTCCTGACTGCGCGATCGGAGCTTGGCAAGACACTGAAAGGAGGCTGGCGGCTTGCCCTGGCACCAGGTCGCTTCCCGTGCTTCCAGTCGAGAACGGTAGAGGTGTTCGTCTTCACCCACCCACACGGTATGCGTGAGGGGATCGATGCCAGTGACATACAATGGGCTTGAATGGGCTATGCCAAGCCCTTTTCTCTGCCCGATCGTGAACCGCCAGTAGCCTTCGTGTTGCCCCAGGATTGCTCCGTGCACATGCCGGATTGAGCCAGCTCCGCCCCAGGGTGCGGATCCAACCGCGTCGATGAACTTGTCGTAGCGCCCCTGGGAGACAAAGCAGATCTCCTGGCTTTCTGGCTTCTCCGCCACGGGCAGCTTGAGCAGCCGGGCAAGTCCGCGCACCTGGGCCTTGGTGATGGATTCCAGAGGGAAGAGAGTCCTGGCGAGGGTCTCCTGGGTATGGGAGAAAAGGAAATAGCTCTGATCCTTGGCCGGATCATCCGCCTTCAGGAGGTGGTAAGCCCCATCCTCGAGCCAGATCTTCGCGTAATGTCCAGTCGCCACAAAACGGGATCCCAGTTCCTCCGCTGTCTCGATAAGGGAGTTGAACTTTAGATACTTATTGCATAGAATACATGGACTTGGTGTTTCTCCGTTAAGGTAGGATTCAATAAACGGAGTGATGACCGTTGCTTTGAATCGCGCCTCATAATTCATGACGTAATGAGGGAAGCCGATCTGACTCGCAACCCGACGGGCATCCTGGAAGTCATCCAAAGTACAACACTTGCCGGCTGCGGCCTCCGGGCCACCGCTTTTGTCGAACAATTGCATGGAGACTCCGACTACCTCGTAGCCTGCCTGATGCAGCAGGGCGGCCATGACGGAGCTATCGATTCCGCCTGACATGGCCGCCACAATCCTGGCGCCAGGATGAACCCCAGGGATTCGTCGCAACCGCTCAAGAGCCTGGTCCAGAATTGCCGCTGGGGCGAGTGGGAGTGCATCAGTCACAATCCCATCATAACAAACAAGCCAAGTCAGGTTTGCAATCGCCTGAGATTCACAAAACCGGTTCCCAAGAGAACCAGGAGCGGAGCGCCCACTCCCCAGAGGGCAGGGATCTCCCCGGCCCTGGCAGCTCCACCCAACAAAGCTTGCATTCCCAGGAACAATAGCCCAATGACCAAACTGATTCCCAACACTTGTCCGCGCCCCTTGCGTGGCGCAGGGAAGGTGAAGGCCAACATCGCGAACATTAAACAAGGACCCGCGAGCCAGTCCAGCAGTCTCCCCCAGAACATGGTTGCCCGCTCAGCGTCAGGAGCCCATTTCTGCCAAAGGAAAAGGTCAAATGTGCTGGTCTCTTCGGCGCGGGAAGATCTCCGCAGCGCCTCGTTGGGAAACAGCATCGATGCTTCTGGACCTGATTCAAAATGCAGGCTATCCCAGGGCAATTGATCCGCACGAACGCTATCCCGTTTCCAGCGGTATAGAATCGGGGCCTCACCGGGAGGCTTAAGTGTGAAGCCCCATCGATAGTCCTTTTCCAAGAACCAAAGCACCTCAGATGAAGTCAAATGCATCCAAGGTTTGCTTTGATATGTTCGATTGGGTTGAT
>JANYIU010000082.1 GCA_025361955.1 Holophagaceae bacterium | reverse complement strand
GGTTCCGGGTCAGAGGTGGTGTGTGCCTATGCCGGTCCCGCGCGCCCCAGCAGGAGCAGGGTTACCACGACGTTGACTGCGGCAGGTTCAGAGGCCTTCATTCCAATCGAGAAGCATCCCCAGGCCGAGGCCGCAGAATGAGGATGGAAGGCGCTTTCATGCATATTCCGAAGCATACCGATCCGATCATTCACAGCCAATACAAATCAAAACAAGTTCTTTTAATACAATCATGATGGCCCGTTATCCTGGGCTTGCCATGCCCTCTCCCCTCGCTGTCATCCTCGGTGTGGGCCCATTGATCGGGCTCGCGGTGGCCCAGCGTTTCGCCCGGGAAGGCTTCCGCACGGTCCTGATAGGGTTGGATGGTCCATTCCTGGACGAGCAGATTTCTCGTTTGCCCTCTGCACAAGGAATCATTTGCGATCTGGGTGAGGCGAGTTCTGTGGCCCCACTTTTTCAGCGGATCAGGGCAGCACACGGCGACGCGCAGGTGCTGATCTACAATGCCTCTGCCGGGGGGCGCGGAGCTGTCTCCAGCCTGGCTCCGGAGACGCTGCAGAGGGATCTCCGGGTGAATGCCCTCGCTCCCCTGGAAGCCATTCGGGAAGTGCTGCCAGCCATGCGGCGGGCAGGGCAGGGGACGCTCCTGTTCACGGGCGGCGGCCTGGCCCTCAAGCCGCAAGCGGACCTGGCTTCTGGTTCCATGGGCAAGGCGGCCCTCCGACAATTGGCGCTCTGCCTGGCCGAAGAACTCGCACCGGAAGGCCTCCATGCGGCCCTGGTGACCGTGGCTGGTTTCGTCCAGCGCGATACCCCCTTCAACCCCGACCTGATCGCGGACTGCTTTTGGGAACTTCACCGCGAACCGCGGAAAGCCTGGCGCAGCGAGGTCATGCTGAGGCCCTGAAGAGGTTCAGCAAGCACCTCCTGCTCTACATCCAACAGCGCCGCCACCGCGTGTCCCAGAGCAGCCGAGGAAACCAGGAATGCCTTCGATTTTGGCCAAGGAATGCGGGGCCAATCCATGCTAAGTGCATCCTGAGGAGATAGAGCCTGCAGAATCGCCAGAGTATGGAAGAAGAGACGAGTGGGATCGATTGCTATTGCAGAGATGGAGCAAGGATTCAAACCTGATGTTTGGCGGCCTTCCGCCCGGAAAACCATGACTCCCTATCGACTGCCCTCATCGTTGCTAGCATTCCACATGGGTCTGGAAAAAACCAACGCGGAGGACGCGGAGAAATGTGGAGGATCCCGGAGGAAGATTATTTTCTCCGCGATCCTTGTTATTTTCTCCGGGCCTCCGCGTTGAGCTTTTCCCTTCCGCAATCAAACAACCTGCCCTTGAGGTTCTGTCACGAGCAAGGAACGCTGTGAGCGCCTACCACTCGTCTGCAACTTTGTGTTTTCCTGCGCAGAAGTTACGCTGAAATCTTGCTTATCTGCTGAAGGGTTGGGCGTTGGGTCTTGAGGGAAAAAGCTCGACGCGGAGGCGCGGAGGGCGGCGGAGGATCACGGAGGAAGCTTTTTTCTCCGGGATCCTCGTTCTTTTCTCCGGGCCTCCGCGTTGAGCTTTTCGCTTCTGCATCTGAAGCGCCATCCATTCCCGAAGAAGCGATATTGGCGCAGGAGATCCAGCTCTGTTTCATTGCCGCTTGAGGCGCATCCAAGGCCTCCTGCGCCTCCAAAAACCATGGCTAGGACGCCGGGTGCCCGCGGCGCTCATCCCCATTATCCGTGTGCCTCCATGAGCATCTGTGGAGCATCGCTTTTTTTCAAAACCAAGCTGAACTCCATGGGCAATCAGGTTTCCCTTTATCCCGGTTGCCACGCTTTTCTTTTGCTTTCAATTCTTTCGGGGGGGGTTGCCCGGAATTCCGTGAAGAACCGATCTTACGCTCAGATTGGAAGCGCATCGGTGTGAACGAAACAAAAAGCGCAGAAAAGGAATTTCACCTCTCTGCGCTCTTTGTCGGTTCATGCTTCTTCGAAAATCTTTTCTGACTAACTGGTGGGTTTATAGTCTTTGAGCCAAGTCACATCCACTTCCTCAACATTCAACTGCTGTTTCTTGGCCTTGAGCCAGAGACCTCGCTCGTTCCATTTAGCGTGCCCAGGCTCGGTGCTGATGTGGCACGCCAGGCAGGTGTCGATACCGGGAAGGGCCAGTTCCTTGGCCTTCTTGAGGAAGGCCGGCTTCGCGAAGGCGGACTGCCCCGAGAGCAACAAACCGCCAATGACGAGGGTAAGGAGTGTTCGCTTCATGGACCCTCCAAGAAAGAAACTTGCTGAGGGATTGCCCTCATAGCCTACAGGGTTCTTTTAAATTAATTATTAATTATCCGTCTTTTTTTCTGACTTCTTGCGCTCGCTGGTGATCAGGACCTTCTTCCGCATGCGGATGAAGCGTGGGGTGACCTCCACCAACTCATCGTCGGCGATGTACTCGATGGCCTGCTCCAGGGTCAGTTCCCTGGGGGGTGTCAGCCGCGTGGCGTCATCGCTGCCGCTGGAGCGCATGTTCGACAGTTTCTTCGCCTTGGCGACATTCACGACGAGGTCGTTGTCGCGGGCGTGCTCCCCGACGATCATGCCTTCGTAGCAGCGCGTGTTCGGATGGATGAAGAAAGCTCCCCGATCCTCCAAGTTCATGATGGCGAAACCGACGGATTCGCATTCGTCCATGCTGATCAGGACGCCATGCTTGGGTTTGGGCATATCCCCCCGGAAGGGACCGTAGTGGCTGAACAGGCTATTCAGAATGCCTTCACCGCGCGTATCGGTGAGGAATTCCGAGCGGTAGCCGATGAGGCCTCGGCTGGGGATCTTGAAGTGCAGGCGCACCCGTCCAAGTTCCTGGCCCATGTCCTGCATTTCCGCCTTGCGGGCGCCGAGTTTCTCCATGACCACGCCCATGCTGGTATCCGGCACATCCACATGCAAATCTTCGTAGGGTTCCTGCTTCTCACCCGTCTCGGGATCGATGTGCAGGATGACCTCGGGTCGGCTCACACAGAGTTCGAAGCTCTCGCGGCGCATGGTCTCGATGAGCACCGAGAGGTGCAGTTCGCCTCGGCCGGAGACCTTCCAGCAATCGGGTGAATCCGTATCATCCACGCGCAACGCCACATTGTGCTGAAGCTCCTTGGTGAGCCGTTCACGGATGCGGCGGCTCTGAGTGTACTTGCCGTCCTGGCCCGCAAAGGGTCCGGTGTTCACCATGAACATCATGGAGATGGTCGGCTCGTCGATGTCCACATAGGGAAGCCCTTCCGGCTTGTCGGGACCGGCGATGGTCTCGCCCACCCGGATGTCCGGAATGCCCGCTATGGCAACGATATTGCCGGCACTGGCTTCCGTCAGGTTCACCCGCGTCAAGCCCTCGAAGCCATACAGCATGGTGGCCTTGTGATTCTCGAGGGTACCGTCGCGCTTCACGAGGACAACCGGATCGCCCACCCTGATGGTGCCGTTGAAGATGCGGCCGATGCCGATCTGGCCCACGAAGTCGTTGTAGTCCATGAGCGTGACCTGCATCTGCAGAGCCGCGTCGGGATCGCCCTTCGGAGGCGGGCAGAACTTCACGATGGTGTCAAAGAGGGGATCCAAATTGTCGGCAGCGTCGTTCACGTCCAGCATGGCATAGCCGAGCTTGGCGCTGGCGAAGACTACCGGGAAGTCGAGCTGTTCCTCGGTGGCTCCCAACTCGATGAGGAGATCGAAGATCGCGTCCTGGGTCCAGAGGGGACGGGCACCAGGGCGGTCCACTTTGTTGATGACAACAATGGGATTGAGGCCCAGGGCCAGGGCCTTCCGGGTCACAAACTTGGTCTGGGGCATGGGACCGTCGAAGGCGTCCACCACCAGGAGCACGCAGTCCACCATGGAGAGCACGCGCTCCACCTCCCCGCCGAAATCGGCATGGCCAGGGGTATCGACGATGTTGAAGCGGTAGCCGCCCCAATGGATGGCGGTGGTCTTGGCGAGGATGGTGATGCCTCGCTCCCGCTCCTGGTCGTTGGAGTCCAGAGCCTGTTCCTGCACGCGCTGGTTGTCGCGGAACACATGGGCGGTCTTGAACATGGCGTCCACCAGGGAAGTCTTCCCGTGGTCCACGTGGGCAATGATGGCGATGTTGCGGAATTTCTCGATCGGGGTCATGAGAGTCCTAGAGCTTGGCTTCCGGGTTCCGGGCGGGATGCCCTGATTCTCCGGGCCGGGAGGGGATGCGGGCCAAACCTCTGATTTTACCAGCGGATCGTATCTTTTCCGAGCCCTGATTCCGTTCCGCTGGGATTAAACTGTGCTAGCCAAGCTTGCCTTCCGTTCTGATCGGCATCTGGAGGCCCTATGCACATCAATGAACTGCTGACCACCGTGGTTGATTTGGGCGGCTCCGACCTGCACCTGAAAGTAGGCAACTTTCCCATCGCCCGGGTAAAGGGCCGTCTTACGCCTCTGACCCAATTCAAGAAGCTGGTCCAGGAGGACACCATCGCCATGGCTTACTCCATCATGGCCACCGATCGCCAGAAGGCGAAGTTCAAGGAAAGCCTGGACATCGACTTGGCCTACTCAGTGCCCGCCCTGGGGCGGTTCCGTTGCAATATCTTCAACCAGCGCGGCACCGTAGGCATGGTGCTCCGGGTCATCCCCCGCCGCATCTTCAGCATCGAGGATCTGATGCTGCCCCGAGCCCTCAACAAGATCTGTGAAGAACAGCGCGGCATGGTGCTGGTCACGGGCACCACCGGCAGCGGCAAGTCCACCACCCTGGCAGCCATGATCGACCTGATCAACGCTACCCGGAACGAGCACATCCTCACCATCGAAGACCCCATCGAATACCTGCATCGGGACAACCTCTCCATCATCAACCAGCGGGAAGTGGGTGCTGACTGCACGAGTTTCGCCACGGCCCTCCGGGCTGCCCTCCGCCAGGATCCCGATGTGATCCTGGTGGGTGAGATGCGCGATCTTGAGACCATCGAAACCGCCATCCACGCCGCCGAGACGGGCCACCTGGTGTTCTCCACCCTGCACACCCTGGACGCCACGGAAACCATCAACCGCATCATCTCGGTTTTCCCGCCCCACCATCAGAAGCAGATCCGGTTGCAGCTCTCCGGCGTCCTCAAGGCCGTCATCAGCCAGCGCCTGGTACCCCGCGCCGACGGTCAGGGCCGGGTGCCCGCCTGCGAGGTACTGATCGCCACGGAGACCGTCCGTACCTGCATCGAGGACAAGGACCGGACCAAGGGGTTGAGAGACGTCATTGCCTCAGGCACCAGCCAGTACGGCATGCAGACCTTCGACCAGAGCCTCTACTTCCTGCTGCAGGAAAATCTCATCACGGTGGACGAAGCCCTCAAGCGCGCGACCAATGTGGGCGAGTTCAAGCTCAGGCTGGAAGGCGTCATGGCCACCTCCGATATGGCAAAAGCCAACATGAATCGCAGCATGAGCATCACCGCTGGCTCCGGTCGCGAAGCCGGCGGCCCGCCAGCCCTCAATGAACCTGCCGGGAAGAAACCGCCGATCCCTGGCGGGGATTTCAAGATCTCGTTGGCGAGGTGATCGGGCGGGCGTTCGCGGCGTCCGCAAGATCATCTCGCCAGGTAAAAACCCTATCGTCCCGGTGGCAAGAGCGGCCTAGGGGGCTCTAACGAAACAACCACCACAACACTGGTTATTGGGTAACGGCTCCTAACCTTCCAGGGGAAGGCTCATCAGAATCTGAGCTCCGCCGCTAGGCCGGGTTCCAGCCTGGATCCAGCCGCCATGGGCTTCCACAATGCCCTTGCAGATGGCGAGGCCCAGGCCTGCGCCAGGTCGGGTTTGGTTCTGGGACCCACGCACCAGCTTCTCGAAGATCCGCTCCTCCTCCCCTTCGGGAATCCCAGGACCGTGGTCGGCGATAGCCAAGGTCACCGCCCGGTCCGTGGCCCAGCCTTTGACCTCGATCGGCAGATCCTGGGGGGAGTATTTGTGGGCATTCTCCAGAACATTGATGATCACTTGCTCCATGAGCATCGCGTCGATGAACATGGGCGGCAGGTTGGTGGGAAGTTCCACTTTCACCTGCCGGTTGCCAAGGATGGAACCGAGCCGAGCGAGAGCGCCTCCCACCACCGCCTCCGCAGGGATCCAGGCCTTCTTCAACTCCAGGACACCCGCTTCCAGGTGGGTGACATTCAGCAGATTGGCAATGAGCCGCTGCAATTGCTGGGCGTCCTCACTGATCGTCGCCAGCAGTTCCCTGCGGGCTTCAGGGGTCAGTGCGCCGTTCTCTTCGAGCAGCGCGGTCGTGGCTTCGGTGATGCCCTCAATCGGGGTCTGGAGTTTATCGGACACGGAGGACAACAAGGCATTCCGCAACTGCTCCCGATCCACGCTGCGCTGGGTTTCCGTGTGCTTCTCCGCGAGGATAGCGCGCTCCAGCGCTAGCGCGGTCTGATTGGCGAAGGCCTCCAGCAGATGGCGCTGATCGGGTTCCAGTAAGCGAGGAAGACCGTCGGGGCGTATCCCCATCACCCCCAGGATGCCTTTGGCGCCAATCAACGGCTGGTAGAGGGCCTGGGCACCAGGGAGGATATCCGATCCCATTCCAGCAGATTCATGGTGATCGAAGGCCCACTGGGCCACACCCATCTCATCCTGGGTAAAGCCCTCGGGCAGCTCGCCGGTCCGGCCCTGGAGGCGTCCCTTGGAATCCGGCAGAAAGATCGCCACCTTACTTTGAAATTGCTTAGCGACGCTGTGGATGGCGGACTCCACCATGGAAGCGGAACCCGCACTGCGGGTGAGTTCGCCGGTAAGCACGAACAAGGCGAGGATGCGCTGTTCCCGGGACCTCGCCAGACGGGTCTGGGCATGGACGCGCTCCACCAGATTGCCGATGATATAGCCTACGACAAGCATCACCCCGAAGGTGCCGATGTGCTTGAAGTCGTTAACGGCCAATGAAAAAGCGGGTGGGATGAAGACCAGGTCCAGGGCGATCACGCTCAGGATGGACGCAGCCAGGGAGGCCGATCGGCCGAAACGCAAACCGACCGAGAGGATCGCAAGAAGGTAGATCATCACGATCTCAGAGATTTCGAACCGCTTGGCTATCAGGAGACCCACTCCCGTGGCCACTGCGACAGCCACGGCGGCCCAGGCCACGTGGCCGGCCAGCGCGACCCGGGGTCGTGGAACCCGGCTGGCGACCGGTTTCTTCCCCCCGATTTCACCCTCGCCCGTGATCACAAGCACATCAATGTTGCCACTGCGGCGCACCAGTTCGGCCAAGAGCGAGCCCGCGAAGAATTCCAGCCAGCGGGGTTTCCTGGGCTTTCCGAGGAGGATCTTGCTGGCATTCCGGGAGGTAGCCAGATTGATGAGATCCTGGGCGATATGCACGCCTCCCTGGGTAACGACGGTTTCTCCGCCCAATCTTTCTGCCAGCCGCAGATGATCTTCCAGGCGCGCTCGATCTTCCTCTGTATGGCGGAAAGCTCGGGCGTTTTCCACGTAGGCCGCGATCCAGGGAGCATTGAGGGATTCCGCCATGCGCTTGGTCGCGCGGATCAGCCGCGCGGATTCCGCCCGAGGACTGATGCATACCAAGAGGCGCTCGCCCGCCGCCCAAGTCTTCCCGATGCTTTTGTCCGCCATATAGCGGCGCATATCCGCATCCACGTGCTCCGCCACGCGCCGTAGGGCCAGTTCGCGAAGAGCCAGCAGATTACCTCTGCGAAAAAAACGATCCACCGCGTAGCGAGCCTGCTCCGGCACGTAGACCTTGCCTTCTTTCAGGCGCTGGATCAGCTCGTCCGGAGGGATGTCGACGATCTCGATCTCGTCGGCGCGCTTGAGGATCGTGTCCGGGATATTCTCCTGCACGATCACGCCGGTGATCTGGGCCACCACATCCCGCAGGCTTTCGATGTGCTGCACGTTGACGGTGGTGTAGACGTCGATGCCTGCGTCCAGCAGATCCCACACATCTTGCC
>JANYIU010000044.1 GCA_025361955.1 Holophagaceae bacterium | reverse complement strand
CTTCGAGGACACGGACACGGAGCCGCGTTTCTGGCCACGGGTCTGGGCCATGTTCTCCGCGCTTTTCAAGAATCCCTTGAAACTCGCGGAACAGATCCCCGTCACTACCGGGCTCGGTGCGCCCTGGCGGTTCCAGATGATCCTGACCCTTCCCCTGTTCTTGCTGCTGCTCGCCATCGTCACCCTGTTCGGCGTGTTCATGCTTTTCAGCAGCGCGGGAGCGCGGCCTGGCGCCGCACCGGCGTGGCTCTTCGGCTTGTTGCCCCTGATCTATGTGGTCATCCTCCCCCCGATTCAGTTCATCAACATGATCGTCATCGGCGCCCTGAGCCACGGTTGCCTGTGGCTCTGGGGCGGGCTGAAGCAAAGCCAAGGCACGACGGCGACCATCCGCTTGACGGGCTACTTCCTCGGTTTCTTTTTGCTGGTGGGGTTCATCCCCATCATCGGTTCCCTGGCCGCTCTCGCAGGCCCCGCCTTCCTGGGCATGGCCCTGGCCCGCATCCATCGCACCGACACCTGGCGCGGCGTCTGCGCGGCCTACACCCCTCTGGTAGTCCTAGTCTGTGCGCTCCTCGGGCTGTTCGTGGTGGTCCTCTGGCTTGGGCGGTGAGAGACCTCAGTCCTGAGTCAAAGCGCCAAGCCCATTTTCCCGAAAGCCTGTTCCAGGGTTTCTGCGTCGGGATCCCAGGTGGCGATACCCGGCAACTGGTTGCGGAACCAGGTGCTCTGGCGTTTAGCGTAGGCCTGGGTTTCGAGGGTGATGCGGGCTTCGATGCTGCGCGCCGGGCCTCCTTCCAGCCAGTGCGCGTAACCCAGTGGCCTGAGCCGTCGGAGGTCCTCTGCGTGACCATTGTCGACGGCGCGCTGGACCTCTTCCTGCCAACCCTGTTCCACCATGGCGCGGACCCGGCGTTCGATCCTCTCCCGCTGCTGTTCCCGGGAAGGCAGCACCAGCAGCGCGCTCCAGTCGGTGGGCACACCTTTCTTCACCCCCGAGAGGAGTTCCGAAGGACGCTTGCCCGTGGCCAGATGTAAGGCCAAGGCGCGCTGGATGCGAGAGCCATCGTTGGGGTGCAGCTCCGCCGCCCGGATCGGATCCACTCCCGAAAGATAGCGATGCAGCCGCGGGGCTCCCAGGGCCTGGTGCCACTGCCGAACGTGTGCCACCACCTGCGGCGAGACTTCGGGGAGTTCATCCAACTGCTCCCAGATGCCCCGGAGGTAGAGGCCGGAACCGGTGACCAGAACGGGCTGAACAACCTCGGCAAGCCACTGTCTCACTTGGGTTCCGAAACCAACTGGGTGGAGCTGAGTCGACATCGGCAGAAGGCCATAGCCCAGGTGTGGAACACCTTGTTGGTCGGCACGGCTGGGCTGGCCGGTGCCGATGGCAAGCCCTTGGAGGGCCTGGAAGGGATCCCCATTCACCACCCCCCCGCCGAGCCGACGAGCCACCTCCAATGCCAGAGTACTCTTCCCGGAGGCCGTAGGGCCTAAGATCGCGAACTTCATGGCAACCATCATCGCATCCTGGTGGCCAGCAACCTTGGCAGCAGGCGAGCGGCCTCGTCCCGCGCCAGGCGCGCGGCTTCCAGGGTGTGCTCGAGGGCGTCCAGCGGGTCCTGCCCCAGCGTCAGCAAGGCCGCGCATTGATCTCGCAGGCGCGGCAACTCGCCACGTGGATCCGGAAGGTGGCGCTCCGCGGCGGCCGCAAAGATCTTCAGGAAGCAGCGAACGGAATCGCACGCAGCGTTGATGGCCACGGGCACGCTTCGCTGGTCAGCCCTCAAGGCAAGGGCCGTCACCAGGAAGCGCAGACCATCCTCGAAGCATTCCTGGAACTCGCCGGTGGGGCCTTCCATCATCCGCAGGTCGTCTTGCCGTCTTGCGGCGTGACCGGGTATTCGCCCGTGAAGCAGGCGTAGCAGAAGCCCTGGCCGTCGGCATCCTTCATGGAGGTCTGGAGATCCTTCAGGGTCAGATAGGCCAGTGTGTCCGCCTCGATGAAACGGCAGATTTCCTCAGTGCTGTTGTGGCTGGCAATGAGCTGCTCACGCGTGGGCGTATCAATGCCGTAGAAGCAGGAATGCGTGGTGGGGGGACTGCTGATGCGCAGATGAATCTCCGCGGCGCCCGCATTACGGACCATCTGCATGATTTTCCGGCTGGTGGTACCTCGCACGATGCTGTCATCCACCAGGATCACCCGCTTGCCTTTGAGAAGCTCGCGCACGGGGTTCAGCTTCACCTTCACGCCAAAGGACCGGATGTGCTGCCTGGGTTCGATGAAGGTGCGTCCCACATAATGGTTGCGGATGAGCCCGAATTCGAAGGGAATGCCACTCTCTTCGGCGTAGCCGAGGGCGGCATGAACCCCGGAATCCGGCACCGGCACGACATAGTCCGCCTCCACCGGGTGGCAACGGGCCAGGAGACGCCCCATCTTGCGCCGCGTGGAGAGCACGCTTTGCCCGAAGACCAGCGAATCCGGCCGGGCGAAATACACATGCTCGAAGACGCAAGGCTTGGCTCGCACCTTGGTAAAAGGGAACAACGACTGGGCGCCCGCCGCTCCGAGTATCAATAGTTCTCCTGGCTCCACTTCCCGCTCGTACTGGGCCTCCAGTAGGTCGAAGGCCGTGGTTTCGCTGGCCAGCACATAGGTTGCGCCGAGTTTCCCAAGGGCGAGCGGCCTGAATCCATAGGGATCCCGGGCCGCGATGAGCTGATCTTCGGAAAGGATCAGCAGGGAATAGGCACCTTCCACCTGTTTCAGGGCTTCGACGATCGCATCGGCCAAACCCTTGGCTTTCGCTCGATTGATGAGGGCGAGAATGACTTCCGAATCCGAAGGGCTGCTGAATACCGCTCCCTCCTGGATGAGACCCTCCCGCAAGGACTCTGCATTGGTCAGATTGCCGTTGTGGCAAAGGGCCAATTGTCCGAAGCGCCCCTGCACCAGAAAAGGGTGCGCTGCCGAGGCGACATTGCCGCCCGTGGTGGAATAGCGCGTGTGACCGATGGCGGCGTCACCTGGGAGACTGTCCAGAGTGGCTTCGCCGAAAACGTCGGCGACATAACCCAACCCCTTGAAGAGGTGC
Organism: Holophagaceae bacterium; assembly: GCA_025361955.1. Lineage (GTDB taxonomy): Bacteria > Acidobacteriota > Holophagae > Holophagales > Holophagaceae > UBA1801. Next base: position 8,471 of record JANYIU010000044.1, on the reverse strand, counting down.
AGCTTGCGACCCTCCCGGGTGCAGATCCCCGCAGCTTCCTGGCCCCGATGCTGGAGGGCGTAGAGTCCCAGGTAGGTCTTCCGGGATGCTTCGGCGGCGGGCCAGATACCAAATACGCCACACTCGTCCTTGAACGCCATGGTGCCCCCAAAGAGTAAGCATAAACCGTACGGAGCCGATCCCGCAGTCCCGGTCCGGCTGGCGGCAAAAAGTGCAGACGAGCACTCGCCAGACTATTCGACGATTTCGCTGATCTCCTCTCCACCCTCACCGTTCTTTGGGGTCATCGCCAGCCGCTTGAGCGTGCTGAGCAGGATCGTTCCGTTTTCCGCCGGAGCAAGCCCAGGTCTGAGCTGGAAGCTCTCCAATTGAAGCTCCACGCTCGCCAGTTCACCACTGTCGAAAACACCACTGAGGTAGGAGAGCACCAGAATCCCCGGCGCAGCCTCCACCAAGTAGGCATAGATTTGCAGTCCGGGCGGTGTGGGCACCTGCCAGACTTGGCAGCGCTTGTTTGCGTATCGGATGAAGATGGGCTTGCGAATCAGACTGGGTTCAGGACCTGACAGATAGAGCAGTTTTTCCACACGGGCGAGCGCTGCGGCCTGGGCGAAGGTATCGTCCTTGCGCTGGATCGCTTCCAGGCGCCAACCTCCCATCCGGGGTCGCTTCACTTTGTTGTGGGTCGCGGCGATCGCTGTGGGCGTCAATACGAAGCGTGTGACCACCGGAGCCTTCTCACCGCGGACTTGCAAGCTAGCACGGTAGTGCAGTTCCCCCTGACTCGGTGCAGCGCCGTGCAGAAAGAGAGACAGCGCGAAGACAGGGAGGGCAAGCAGCGATCGCATTCAGTACTCCAGCTCCCTGCAGTGGTCCGCGATCCAGCAACCTGACTCAGGAGGCTCTACCAGAATAGCGTATCCAGCTCACAAAGCGCAGCCAGGGACTCACCAACCCGCGGCGTAAGTCAGATTCAGGAGGGCCATGGCGCGGGTGACCCGGCCGACGCTGTTCCTGGAATTGTCCGTGAAGGTGATGCCCCGTTCGCGGAGAGCCTCGAAATTGAAATTCCCTTCATGGCTCAAATCGATGCAGAGTGCATCCTCCCGGATCTGCTCCGCAGGCAAACAATAGCCGCTCACCGGCACGGCGCTCACGATGACATCCGCCAGCCGGATGAAGGCCTCCAGATGTTCGGGATTCGAATCATGGTGGCAGAGGATGGGCGTCCCGCGCAGATTGGCCACCATGGCCGTGAGAGGCCGTCCAATGCGCAGGCTATCGTTGATGACCAGGACGGTCTTGCCGGCCAGATGATCCTCGCCATAGCCCTGCTTGATGACTTTGAGCACCGCCCGGCCGGTGCAGGGCATGATGGCTCGGCGTTCCTGACCGAGCCATTTCCGATATTTAGCGAGATAGCCGATGTTGATGCTGTGGAGCCCTTCGATGTCCTTAGCCGGATCCACCAGATCCATCACTTCATCGTCCGGCAGGTCCGGACAACCCAGGGGATAGAAGATGAAGATACCGTGCGTGGCCCTGTCCTGGTTGAGCTGGGCCACGAGCTTGGCCACCTGCAGGCTGCTCTGCACCAGATAGGGCTTCACGATGAAACCGAGATCCTCCCCGTCGCGCAGCAGCAGGTTGCGATACAGGACACTGCCAGGATCCTCGCTGCCGAGCACTACCGCGAGGCCAGGAGCAAACCCAAGTTCCTGCACGTTCTGGCGCACAAGTTCGCGGTAGTGTTGGGCGGTTTCCTGGCAATCGAGCCGCCCGGTGGGTTTGGTCATGGCTGCGTCTCCCGATGAACCCAGTGTATCGGCGAACCCCAGCTCGGAGCCTGGCTCCACCTTGAGTGGAATACGGCTAGGATGAATGACGTGGAATGTGAGGTCCCATGCCCCTCTGCTTCGATCTCGATGGCACCCTCGGCTCCTTTGGCGGAGGCTTCGTGCTCCTGCGGCAGGCCCTGGGCGACCTATGGGGAGATGACCCCACGGCCTCCGATCTGAAGGCTTGCGCGGGCTCCACGGACTGGGAGATCGTGGCTGAACTGCATCAGAAGCGATTTGGGACCGCCCTGCCCCTCGGGATGTATGAACGTTACGACCGGGCTTGCCTGCTGCGCTTCCAGGGGACCTTCCATTCGGAAGGCCAGAGCCCGGACGTATACCAGGGCATCATCACCGGCATGACCAGGCTGGTGGAGGCGGGCCATAGGGTCTGGCTGGTTTCGGGCAACGCCCCCTCGGTGCTGGATTTCAAGGCCCTGGTTCTGAGCGTGGATGCCCGGATTCCGCGCCTGGGCAGCTTGCCCAATCTGGATCGCGCGGGCCTCATTCGCAAGGCCCTGGATGGCTGCCCCGGTCCGCACTTGTACGTCGGGGATCGTCCTCACGACCGCGAGGCCGCCCTGGCTGCCGGTGTTCCCTTCCTGGGCGTGGGTGAGGCCGTGCCCGGCGAACACCCAATCCTCAGTGTCCTGGCCGAGGCGGAGCATCTCGTGAGGACGGTAAACACGATCCTGGGCTGTTGATTCTTACAGCGCAAATTGGAACCGCGAATGACGCGAATGCGCGCTTCGCGCTCCCACGAATGAGAACTTGGCGTTCCCCAATTCAGTTCCTGTTCTCATTCGCGTTCCTTCGCGAAATTCGCGGTTCCTTCATTCCCCTCGGGATACCCACCTAAGGCAGGACTTCGAAGCTGGCCAGGAAAGCCTTCAACTCGGGATCCTCGGGTTTGGAGACCGTGGCCTGGGCGCGGTGGATGCGCCCACGCCGCACGATGGCGATGCCTTCGGCGTACTCCCCGTTAGGCAGCTGGGCCTGGTAGCGGAATCCCGGGCCTCGGGGCGCGGGAAGGTCCATCACCTCGATCTTTCCCATGCGCTTCGTGAGGAACTGGCGGAGGGTAGCGAGCACGGCCGCTTCCGTGGTACCCCCCTGATTTCCCGGTGGGAGATTGCCAACATCAATGAAGAAGCTGCGATCAAGGCGACCCGGTGTCTCATAGGTGGTACTGAACCACTCCATCTCCCCGAAGGGGGTCGGTTCACTGTATTTATGCAGCCGCGGCTGGCCGGGGAATAGTGCGATGATCCCCAGATTCCGGTCTTCCAACCGGACCGGAGTCGCGCGACTGCATCCCAGTATCACCAGGGCACAGACCGGCACGAGTGGGGCCAGGGCTCTCATGATCTCCCCGTTACGGTCACCCCCAAGATTTTGTGGACGACAGCCAGGACTTCCTTGATGCTGCAGGGCTTGGACAGGAATGCGGCCAAACCTTTGCCCGACAGCGCCAAGGTGGCCTCGGATTGACTGTAGCCGCTCATCAGGATCACGGGTACGTCAGGAGCCACCTTGTGGATCTCCTCGAAGACTTCATCCCCGTTCATGCGCGGCATAGTGAGATCCAGCAGGACCACTGAAATCGAAGACCGGTGGCGCACGAAGGCCCCGAATCCATCCACACCATCCACTGCCTCGATAACCTTGTAGCCTGCGTTCTCCAGCCCCTGTCTCAGGACGGCCCGGATGGTGGGTTCATCATCCACCAGCAGCACGACGCCTGCCTCGGTGCTGATGGGGGTGCCTTCGTCTCCCTCGTCCGCCAAGGGCTCTTTCTCCGAGATGGGAATATAGAGCCTACAGAGGGTGCCTTTCCCGGGTACGCTCTCCGTGTGCAGCAGTCCGCGATGCCCAGCGGCGATGCCTTGCACGGTAAGTAGACCCAAGCCCCGCCCGGGGTGCTTGATCCGGAAAAAGGGATCGCCGATGCCACTGAGGGTCTCTGCTGACATGCCGGAGCCTGAGTCCCGCACCTCGAGACAGACGAAATCGCCCAGGACCCCAGGGGCCGCAGGATCTTCCGCACCGGTCAACTGCTTGAGATAGGTGCGAATTGCGATCTCACCTTCCCGGGTTCCGATCGCCTCCATGGCATTTACCACAAGATTCAGGAGGGCATACCGAATCTGGTTCGGATCCGCGTTGACCTTCGGTAGATCCGGCTCAAGCTCCAGCACCAGCTGGATGTTCTCAGGCAGCAGGCTTTCGACCAGCGGCAGCCCTTCGCGGAGGGTCTCATTGAGCTGGTAGCGCATGATCTGGAGACGACCCCTGCCAGCGAAGGCCAGCATCTGCTGGCAGATGCCCGTGGCGCGATCGGCGCCTTCCCGAATCTTCGCCAGGCTTTCCTCCAGCTTCTGAATATCTCCGTGGCTTTCCATTCCGAGCTCGGTGTAACCCTGGATGCCCATCAGGATGTTGTTGAGGTCATGGGCGAGGCGCCTGGCCAGGGTGCCCAGACTCTCGAATTCCTGGGCCTGCACCAGTGCAATCTCAAATCCCCGCTGTTCCGTGAAGTCCCGGGCCACCACCAGAAGATCCTTCGGCGAGCCGTCCTCATTGCGCGAAAACACCACCCGCCGGGTCCGGAACCACCGGTATTCGTCCCACTTGGTGCGGATCCGGTAGATCTCCTCCTGGATGAATTTCTCCTGCTGAGGGGACGGCGGGTGGAAGCCAGGGTCCAGCATTTGTTCCAGATCACGTCTCACCTGCGGGAGATCCTCGGGGTGGACTAGGTTGAAGAAAAAGTCGAGTCCCCCCTCAATGAATTCATCGGGTTTATAGCCGAGCACCTTTTCCACTGCCGAATTCATGTACAGGTAGGACTGATGCGTCGCGTTGACGATGGACTGCACATCCAGGGAAAGATCAGCCACGCATTGGATGTAGAGCTCGGCCTGCCGCGCAGCCTCGTCGCATTCCCGCACCCGGGCGGAGAGCCGGTTGTAGATGAGCAGCCCAAGCATGGCCAGTACTGCGGTTGCCGACAGCAACAGGGAACTCCCCCGGCTCGCCAGCAACCACACCAGGCACAGGAAGGTCGTCATGAAGAGCCCAAGCAGGACAGGGGGAGAAACCAATGTGCGTAATTTCATACCACTCCTCGCGGGCTCGGGAATGCATTCCACAGCATACTGAGACAATTGGGCTCCAGCCCCTGGGAATTCAGGAAGGGCGGCTAGGGCATCCGGGCAGTGGCCCGTGGGTCATGAACCCTTGAGGGCTTCTTGCAACGCCTTCTCGGCCCTGCCTTCGTAATAGCCGCTCCACCGCTCCCGGAGGCGGCCGTGACGATCGAGGATGAAGGTCGTGGGAATGCCGTCGATGGCCCCGAACGGCTTCAGGGCTTTGGCATCGGCTGGGAGGACTGCCTTCAGCCCCAGCTGGGCGTTGGCGTTGAGGAACGGCCGCACGTCCGCCCAGCCGCCCTGGTCCACGGAGATGGCCAGCACCGCATAGTCGAGATCCTCCTTGGCCTGCAAGACCGCGATCTCGGGCAAGGATTTTCTGCAAGGTGGACACCAGGTCGCCCAGACATCCACCACGACGACCTTCCCAAGGTGTTCGGCGAGCGAATGGGTCACGCCGGTGGCGTCCACATAAATGACACTGCTCATCAGCTTGCGCTTCTCCGGAGGAATGACCCCCTGCCCGCCATCGGCGAAGCCACAGGCGAACAGGAGCGAGGCGGCCAGAGCTCCGGTCAAAATAGTGAGGCTGGGGTGAATCCTTCGTTTCATGCGCATCACCTGTACCTGCATGATAGACGCAGGAGCAAGGAATGTCGTTCGGTCCCCTCATCGCCCCTGAAGCCATGCTTGCTTCGAGCACCCCGGTCCGGCTCCTGGATGCGCGTCCCGGCGCAGCAGCGTTCGCTTCGGGGCACTTGGCAGGAGCCCACCACGCAGATCTCAATCGCTGGCTGAGCACAGCTTCCGACCCCACCTTCGACCCTGCGAACGGAGGCCGCCATCCCCTGCCCTCCCCCTCTGCCTGGGCCCGCAGATTGGGTCTCTGGGCTATCGCTGCGGACACACCGGTCGTGGTCTATGACGACGTTGCCGGAGGCAATGGGGCCTGCCGCCTCTGGTGGATGCTGCGGGCCTTTGGCCATTCCAAGGTCGCGGTCCTGGATGGAGGATTGGCCGAAGCCAAGGCTGCGGGTCTTGTGGTGACCACCGAGGAACCGATTCCGCCGACCCCGCTGCCGCCCTATCCGGGTGATCGCTGGCTGCTGCCCACCGTGGCTATCCAGACAATCGAACAGTATCTGGAGGATCCAGCGCGGAAGGTGCTGGATGTGCGCAGTCGGGAACGCTGGCGAGGGGAGAGTGAGCCTATCGATCCGGTGGCGGGCCGGATTCCGGGCAGCGTGAACCTCCCCTATACCGAGAATCTCGGGCCCAACGGTCGCTTCAAATCCGCGGAGGCCCTGCGCGCGATGTACCTGCGCCTCCTGGATGGAACCACGAGCGACCATCTAGCGGTTCATTGCGGTTCAGGGGTCACCGCGTGCCATACCCTTCTGGCTCTGGAACTGGCAGGTCTCCCAGATTCTTCCCTCTATGTCGGGTCCTACAGCGAATGGTGCCGGAGCGGTAGGCCACTGGGCAAGAAACTTTGATCAGGCGCTTCGGCGGGCCTTTGGAGATAGCCATTCCCACAGGATGTTGACAATGGCCCATTGTTGGCCGGTGAAAGAAAGATGCACGTGGGCGGCCCAATCGCCGAGGATGACCCGGGCGCTGGCGGAGTGTCCTGTGATGTCCAGAATGGTGATTTCACTGCGTCGCTCCATGGGACGCGTGCAGGCCCCCAGTGTGGCCTGGATGCCCTGGCTGCGCGCCAGGGTCTGGATGCCGTTCGCATCCCTGGATTCCGCCGCCAGTTGCAGCAGGCGAGCTGTGAGATTCGGATGTAGGCATCGTTCCATGGTGTCCGCATCCCCACTGAACCATGCGCACGTGTATGCGCCCAGCGTCTGGATGATGGCTTGACGATCGAGGTCGGCTTGCTGGTAGGTGATCATAGGAGAATCGCTCGTGACCGTGGGGGCCAGAGTTCCAACGACGAGCGAAGTAGACTTGACTCTGCCCCTGGGCATGGGGCACCTCCTGATTTTGGGGAGTTGTGCCTTTTAGATGCCCGAAGCAGCGACAAAGTTTCCCCAAATTCAAACAGGAAGGGATCCATCCAACGTGTAAAAAGGCCCGCTAAGCAAGTGATGGTGGCTCACGGAAGCCCTTTGACATGGGCCGACCGGGCCGCATCGGAGGATTTGAATCCCGCTCAAGCGGGTCGAAACGTCTTGGATGGCGGAGGGGGCGGGATTCGAACCCGCGGTGAGTTGCCCCACGTCGGTTTTCAAGACCGGTGCCTTAAACCGCTCGGCCACCCCTCCGGTATATCCATCTTGGGGAAGGAGAATCCCCCTGGCAAGTTCCCTTGCTCGACAGGCCTTATTTAGGTAGCATCGAAGGTTCGAGGAGAGATGCCGGAGTGGCCGATCGGGCTCGCCTGCTAAGCGAGTGTATTGGGTAAACCAGTACCGAGGGTTCGAATCCCTCTCTCTCCGCCACTGAAGCGCCCAGAATGGGCGCTTTTTTATGGAGAGAGAGAGGGATTCGAAGTCACTGAATCGCTGGCTTCCGCTGTGGCCCGAGAGAGACAGCCCAGTGGGCTGTCGAACCGGGACAGGAAGCCTTGCGATTCGTGCGGAACGCAGGCCCTCTGGGCCGTAGTGAATCCCTCTCTCTCCGCCACATGAAGCGCCCCAAAAAGGGCGCTTTTGGGTACCGGAGAGCCTAGACCTCTTCCCAACCCTCGCTCTTCTCCGAACGGAACAGGGCATCGATGACCCTTGCGTTCATCGTTGCGTCGTCGATTCCATACGGGAGGGGGATCTCACCGCGAATCGCGCGGGCGAATGCCTCTCCTTGCAAGGTGTACTGATCGCAGGGAGGCAAGGTTTCGGTGACGACCCCCGTGCCATCCAGTCCTGAGCCGTCATCAATGAAGATCCGGGTGGCTTCACCGGGCGGGGCGTTGAAGGGAATCAGGAGTTCAATTCGCCCGCGGGTTCCGCACAATTGGATTCGCTGATAAGGCGCACACTGGGTGGATACCGTGAAAGAGAGTTGGCGTCCGGCGCCGAAGTCCACCAAGCCACTGGTGGTTCGATCGGTCTTGAACGAGGCATCGCGATCGATGAGGGCGATGGCGCGCTGAGGCTCCGGGGCAAAAAAGAATCGGCCCGCCACGATGGCATAGCAGCCGATGTCATAGAGCGCGCCGCCCCCATTGTCGGCCCGGTTGCGTATGTTCATGGGATCGTTGTTGAAATAGGAGAAAAAGACTTGCACTGCGCGCAGTTCCCCGATGCGTCCACTCCGGACCAAGTCGCGCGCCCGCAGCCACTGGGGATGGAAACGGACCATGAAAGCCTCCATCACCAGCACCTGGGTGGCAGCCGCCCGCAGGCCCGCAAATTCACCGGGATGGACAGCCATCGGTTTCTCGCAGAGCACATGCTTGCCCGCTTCGGCGGCCTTGATCGTGAAGGGGACATGCAAATGGTTCGGGAGGGGATTGTAGATCGCCTCGATCTCA
>JANYIU010000039.1 GCA_025361955.1 Holophagaceae bacterium | reverse complement strand
CTTCGCCAGCTTGCGGCCTTCCTCGATCATCTTGGGAGCTTCAAGACTGATGACCTCGGCGCTGATGGGGCCGTCCACGATGGCGCAGATCTCCTTGATGATCGCCTCGAATGACTTGCCGGATTCCTTGGCGATGAGGCTGGGGTTCGTCGTGACACCGTCCAGGATCCCCCATTCGCTGATGCGCTTGATTTCGCTGATGTTGGCGGTATCGATGAAGAACTTCATAGGAGCCTCCGCAATCCCTAAAGATAGCAGGCGTGAATGACGGCCTGATGCTTTTGCCTGGGTCACCCGGCAGGATAGGCTGGAGCCCTGGAGTCCCCCATGCCCCATCCTGAAATCACTGTCCTGGACCGCGGCTTCGTCCGCCTCATCGATCACATGGGCACCGATCTCACGGTCGTGAACGCCGCCCGGGTTTCCTTTGGGAAGCGCAAGGAAAGCTTCGACGCCAAGGATGTGGAGCTGGTGGACTATCTGGCTCTGAACGAGCATACGGCCCCGTTCCGGCACGCCTATCTGACCTTCCACGTGAAGGCCCCCATCTTCGTTTTCCGGCAGTGGATGAAGCATCGAATTGCCTCGGATTTCAACGAGATCAGCGGCCGCTACGTGGAATTCCGGGAGGATGAATTTTTCGTCCCCGCGCACTTCCGCCAACAGGCCAAGATCAACAAGCAGGGTTCGGAGGGTGAGCTCGCGGAGGGCCATCGTGAAGCCGCTCTGGCCGCCTTCCTGGAGGCCTGCCAGCAAAGCGTAACCCAGTACAAGAAGCTGATCGAACTGGGCGTCTGCCGAGAGCAGGCCCGCTGTGTGCTGCCCCTGGGGCTCTACTCGGAGGCCTACTGGACCGCGAGCCTCCAGGCGGTAGCCCACTTCCTGCACCTGCGCCTGGATGGCCACGCCCAGTGGGAGATCCGTCAATATGCCCAAGCCGTGCGGGAGCTCACGGAACCGCTCTTCCCGGTGGGGCTCACGGCCCTCATGAAGGCCCCAGCCGTGTGAGGGGTCGATCATGATGGTTCCGCCCCTCAATCCCGCCCTCTTCCACCTTGACCCCGACCATTTATGGTTGATGCATTGCGCGGATGGACCTGTGCCCAAGTCCGTGTCACGGAGTGTGCAGGACTTCCTCCACAAAGAGCTCTGGCCTTGGCAGCTTCGCTGGAACGAGGATGTCCTGGGGCTTCCCCATACCCTCCGCGAGTCGGCGGCTCGGATCGTGAATGGGAACCCTGCCGACATCTCACTCACACCCAACACCTCCGCGGCCCTCCAGACCATCTCCAGGTCCTTCCCATGGAAGGCCGGAGACGAAGTGGTGGCGCCTCTGGGTGAGTTCCCCAGCAATGTCCTGCCCTGGCAAGCCCTGGCCCCGAGGGGCATCACGTTTCACGAGGTGCCCCTTTGGGAGGGTCACCGCTCCGGCTGGGAATCCACACCCCCGACAGCGGCCATGGACTTCGAGAACAGGCTGCTGCGGTTCGCACGCAGCGGAGCCCGAGTCCTGACGGTTTCCTGGATCCGTTTCCAGGATGGCTTGAAACTGGATCTCGGCCGGCTCGGGAAAGCCTGCCGCGAGCAGGACGTATGCCTGGTCGTCGATGGCATCCAGGGTGCGGGTACGGGGATCCCGGACCTCAGCGGGGTCGGCGCTTTCGCCACCGGGGGGCACAAGGGGCTGCTCTCCCCCCAAGGCCTCGGATTCCTGTGGACCCATCCCGATTTCCGCAAACAACTGCTCCCCACCGGGACATGGCTTTCGATTGAAGATCCGGCGATGGCAGACACGGATCTCGATCGCACCTGGGTGGCTGACGGACGCCGTCTTGAACCCGGTGGCCAGAACCTCATGGCCTGTGCGGCGATGATCGAGGCCCTCAAAGTCCTCCTTGAACCGGGGATTCCCGCCATCGCGGAGCATATCCAAAGGCTGCAGAGACAGCTTCTGGCTGTCCTGGAGCTACGGGGGATCTGGCTGGAGGAAGTTCGTCGCCTGCGGGCCCTCCTGGAAGCGGATCGCCTGGGACCCTTTCTGGCCTTCCATCACGGGGGGCGCGGCCCCCAGGCCATGCAGGAGCTGCTGGAGCAAGGGGCCCGCCAAGGCATCTATGCGACGGTGCGCGAGGGCTACCTGCGCATCGCCTTCCACGGCTGGCACGAAGAGGGCGATACCGGTCGCATCGCGGAGTGGCTGGACGCCTGAGCAAGCTCTGTTGGAATTTGCACGACCCCGCCGATCCCGGCAGCTAAGATAGGGAATTCTTACCGGAGATCCCATGCAAGCAATCCTGCTGAGCCTGCTCCTTTCGCTCGCCCCGGTCCTGCCAAACGGTGGCATCGTGGCGGCCAAGGGACAGCGGTTCCTGGCGGAAGTCGCCAGCACACCGCCAGAGCAGATGCGCGGCCTGATGTATCGGCAGGCCCTGGCCAAGGACCGCTGCATGATCTTTCTCTACAATGAAGACGACCATCACGCCATCTGGATGAAGAACTGCCTGATCGCCCTGGACGTCGTCTGGGTCAAGGAGGACGGTACCCTCGTGGAGATCGTGGAAAAAGCCCCACCCCTGTCCCCCCTCTTCCAAGGCCCGGACAACGAAGCCCCCACCTACGGCGGCAAAGTACTATCCCGTCACTTCGTGGAATTCCCAGCGGGCACCGTGCGTCGGCTGGGCCTGAAGCTCGGGGACCGGATCGGCTGGGAGATCAAGCTGGCGGATGGATCAGCCATGATTGGCGGCGCCCCAGTTGGGAAGGCCAAGCACAAAAAATAAGGCTCACTCGCTCGCCGCATCATTCAGATCAGCAGGATTGATATCCTTCTTGCGACCCTTGGCTAAGGACCTCGCGAGGTTCTTGAGGGCTTCAGGGGGCGGACGAAGCTCCGGTAAGGTTATGGGCGCCAGACGATCACCCAGCACCTTCCAGGCCCTGGCTTGGCGGGGCAAGCGCTCGGGTTGCATGACCTCCCAGCCTTGGGCATAGGAGACGAAGGGCGGCATCACCAGGGCGAAACCCGTGTACAGGAAAGCTGGATAGCGCAGCCATTCTTCGCTGCCGTCCGCCCCGAGAATGGGGATAGCGAACAAAGGATGCAGCCCGCCATTGATCCAGAATCCCTGGGGAGGATCATGCCTCGGGTAGACGAAGATGCGGCGGCGGTGCATGAGGGTGTTATACCCCACTCGGTAGCTGTCCACGGGCTGGATGCCCGTGCCCTCCAAGGAAGGCCCCCAGGATCTTTCGGGGTGCCCCACCACCTGGATCACTTCCCTACCCTGCGACTGGAGTTTGCGGAAAAGCACCCTCAGTTCCTGCTGTTCCTCATCCTCCAAGGTGCCCTGGTTGGGTTTGATATCCCCCAGGAGTACCACACGCTTGGGCTGATAATCGCCCAGCAGGCCCAGCAGGCGCTCCCAGATATCATTTTGCTGGGAAGCCGGCAGAAGATCGGGGCGCTTGCGACGAGCAGCCCCCATACCCAGGAACAGGTCCGCGAGCACAAGGGTGCCCTGTTTGGGAAGCACCACGGCGCGCCGACTGTCAAGAATCACGTCATCAGAAAAGGCGATTTGCATCGATTGATCATTCCATTCTCTTCCATTGGAACACATGCGGGACCACAAAGGGCCGTTCCATCGCTTACCATGGTCATCTATGCATACGCCCCTTTTTGAATTCCTGGCCGGCATGGGTTCCGGAATCGGGGGCGGTCTCCTGGCTGGCCTTTTCGGAGTGGGCGGGGGACTGATCCTCATCCCATTGCTGGGATTCTTCCTGAAACTCGATCAGCACCAGGCCCAGGGCATCACCCTTGCGGCGCTTCTGCTCCCGAACGGCCTTCCTGCGGTACTCCATTATCGGAGCAGAGGGGTTCCCGTCCACTGGCCCCTCGTGGGCTTCTTGATCTGCGGCTTCGTGAGTGGCGTCTGGTGGGGCGCGAAGCTTGCGAATCAGATCCCTTCAACCCCTTTGCGCATCACCTTCCTGATCCTGCTGCTGGCCCTGGCAGCGCGAATGTACTTCCTCAAATCGCCCGAAGACCATGCGGAACAGGTTTTCCTGCAGCCTTCGCTGGGGGAGGTCTGGCTTCCAGGACTTCTCATCGGTCTCGTCGGGGGCTTCGCATCGGGACTGATGGGGATCGGCGGAGCGGTGCTCATGAATCCGCTCCTGGTATGGAGACTGCGCTTACCTCAGCATCAAGCCCAACTCACCAGCTTGGCCATGATGCTGCCCCCCATCGGCCTGCCCGGTGTCCTGGTCTATGCCCAAGCGCAGAATGGGCTGCCGTGGATGATTCTCGCCGGACTGGCGGTCGGATTCCTTCTGGGGGCCTACGGAGGCGCCCGCCTGGCCACGCGAATCCGGGGCCCCCAGCTCCGGAAGATCTTTGCGGGGGTCATGGTACTCATGGCGGGCCTGTTGCTGATGCGCGGGCTGTGATCTATTCTGC